>CAZGJH010000011.1:0-40157 GCA_964525735.1 uncultured Sangeribacter sp. | reverse complement strand
TCGCGAAAGCGCTTCCGGCGTCCGCACCACCGAAAAGGTAATGCTCACCAAATAAATTGGATAGGTTTTAATGAAAGAGGGCCCCGTTCCATCGCCGGAACGGGGCCATTTTTGTCAACGTAGGGCTGGGACGCGGTGGACGCGATAAATCGCGTCCCTACTGCCGATACGCACCTCCCACAACAAAAAAACGAGTTATCAAGTGAAGCTTGATAACTCGTTTCAGTGATTCGTGCAGGATTCAAACCTGCAACCTTCTGATCCGTAGTCAGATGCTCTATTCAGTTGAGCTAACGAACCATTCTCTTTTCGCATCCGGTTTGTTTCCCGTTTGCGAGTGCAAAGTTACGCACTTTTTGCGACTTGACCAAATTTTTTGACGAAAAAATTTCAAAAAAATAACTTCACCTCGGCCGAGCCTACTATTCCTGATATGGGAGGCACTGATTTACAGATCGATACCATCCCGGATGCAATCTGCGGCCAGCGACCGGTAATCCGCTCCTCAATCGACGCCGCCACGGCTTCGAGCAGTTTTCTGGGGCGTGCCATTTCCTCTTTCACGATAGCGAAGAGATCGGCGTAGGAGATCGTGGCCTCAAGTTGGTCGGCCGCGATAGCCTCAGTGTAGGGGAGGCGCACGCTCACCGTGACGATAAATTCGTTTCCTACCGCCGTCTCCTGCTCCCACACGCCGTGACGCGCATGGAAGCGGAGATCGCGCAGTGCTATTTCATATTCCTTCATCACATCACTTCACCCTCTACGGGTATCTTGGCTACGCGGCGAGCGTGGCGACCGCCTTCGAATTCTGATGCGAGATAGGTGTCTACAATCTTCTTGGCCTCGGCTTCTGAAATGAAGCGGGCGGGGAGCACGAGGAAGTTAGCGTCGTTGTGCTGACGTGCCAAGGCTGCCACCTCCGGAATCCAGCAGAGAGCGGCGCGGATGCCCTGGTGCTTGTTGAGCGTGATCTGCATACCCTGTCCGGAGCCGCACATACCCACTCCGAATGCACATTCACCCTTCTCTACTGCGAGAGCGGCGGGATGGCCGAAATCGGCATAGTCGCTCGATTCTTCTGAATGTGTGCCGAAGTCTACCACTTCGTAGCCTTTCTCCTGGAGATAAGGCTTGATCACCTCTTTGAGCTTGTAGGCGGCGTGATCAGACGCCATAGCGATTTTTGTCATGTCTAATCTTGTTTAAGGTTTTGTTGTTTCTTTATTCTCGTTATGAGTGTTTCTCTGTTTGGATTTCCGTTGGTCGGTCGGGTTATTACTCCTCTTCAAGAGCCTCCAGGATAGCTTCTTCGCGTTTCTCCTTACCGCTCTTGGTGAGGTTGCTGGTCAGGGCGAAGCGCACAAGGAAATAGTTGATCGGCACGCAGATACCGATCGCCGGGAGCAACGCAAGCGTGGGCCCAACGATTCCTTTGAAGATGGCCACGAGTCCCGTCTGCATACCCATGTTGATGAGATGGCTCAGCGTAAAACCGATGCCGCGTTTGGCGTTGGGATGCTTGTGGAAGGTGAAGTAGTTGGATAGTAAAAAATTGGCAACAAAACTGATGGCATAGCTTATGAGCGATGCCACAACAGCTTTGCCGCCATTGAACACTGCGTGGACGAATACCACGTATATGCCGTATTGAAGCACGGTTGCTACGCCGCCTACCATCGCGAATCGCAGAAATTCGGCCAGCTTCGTGTCTCCGTTTATTATTTCCTTAAATGATTTCATGAGTTGAAGGTTAGATAAGTTTATTGGGGTGGTTTAGACGGTTTCGGCGCCGCCAATCGTATTGCTTTCGAGTGCTCCGCTACATGCCGAAGGCATGTCCCTACGTTGCGATTCTACTTCTTTGTTGATGTGCTCGATGAAGTCGAGAAGCTCGTCTCTGCCTTGTGCTTTCTCGGAGGATGTCACAAAAATCGGGGGGAGCTCCTCCCATTTCTCGCGGAGCACTTTCTTATAAGCCTCCACTTTGGCCGCTCCAGCATTCGGCCCGAGCTTGTCGGCCTTTGTAAAGACAATGGCGAAAGGCACCTGGTTCTCGCCGAGCCAGTCGAGAAATTCGAGGTCGATTTTCTGCGGCTCGTGGCGTATGTCGATAAGCACGAAGAGCTCGGTCATCTGCGGGCGTTCGAGGATGTAATCTTCGATTATCCTTCTGAATTCATCGCGTTGCTCTTTGCCGCGCTGGGCGTATCCGTAGCCTGGGAGGTCGACGATGTAAAAGGCTCCGTCGTTTATCTTGAAGTGGTTGATAAGGAGCGTTTTACCAGGTTTTTGCGAGGTCTTAGCCAATCCTTTGCGGCGCGTGAGCATATTTATGAGCGATGATTTGCCCACATTCGAGCGTCCGATAAATGCGTATTCGGGCACGTCCGTTGCCGGGCATTGGTCTACACGTGCGTTGCTTATTTCGTATTTCGCGTTTTTAATCTCCATATGCAAATTTAATAATTATTTCCGTATAACATTCGATTTTGGGATTGTAATATCCAAATTTGTCGGCACAACTGGTGCTCGGTGGACGCGATAAATCGCGTCCCTACATTAAATAAACAAATCAAAAGGGAAAATTACGGAAAATCAGAACACAAGCGAGTGGATAAGCCGCAACGTGCGGTTGACATCATCGATCGGCACCACGTAAGAAAGCGTCGTGGCCGACGGCCTGAGCGAGTAAGCCACAACGTCGATTCCGTCGCGCTGCAACGTGTTGAGTATACGCGGCGAAAGGCGATGGCGACCCTGCATACCGTCGCCAACCACGGCTACCGTGGCGAGTCCCTCCATGCGGGCGTCGATCTCCAAGGCTTTCCGTCCGAGTTCGGGCGCAAATTCCTTCTCGAGTTGGGCGAGGGCGTTCTCCGACTCGGCTTCCGACACGGCGAAGGAGATGGCGTGGCTGTCGTCGTCGCTATTGACAAGGAACACGGTGATGCCGCCGCGAGCCATGGCGTTGAGTGTGCGCGAGTGGAGATCGGCAGCCTGTTCACCTTTCTTGGCGCGAATGGAGAATACGCTCGTGCCTTTCACGGCCGACACTCCCTTGATGTCTTCCGACGATTCGGGACGTTTCTCGCGTATCAGCGTACCGGGCGCGGTGGGGTTGAACGTATTCAGTATCTTGATGGGGATATTCTTGTGGAATACGGGGTAAATTGTTGGTGGATAGATCACTTTCGCGCCGAAGTTGCAGAGCTCCATGCTTTCGATGAAGGTCATCTCGGGCATCACTTGTGCGTCGGGAATGATGCGTGGGTCGGCGCTCATGAAACCGTCGACATCGGTCCAGATCTCAAGGAGGTCAGCGTCGAGGGCTGCTGCGATGAGGGCTGCTGTGAAGTCGCTGCCACCGCGTCCGAGGTTGGTGATCTCGTCGGTGTCGCGGTCGGTGGAGATGAAACCGGGCACGATCGCTACCCCCGAGAAGTTGCGGAATGCCTCGCGAATGAGCAGGGTGGTGAGTTTCTGGTCGGCGATATTTTTTGAATACCATTTTTCGGTTTTGATAAACCGCAGGGAGTCGAAGCGCGAGGCTCCGGCAATCATGGCAGCCACGATCACCGACGACATCCTCTCGCCGAAGCTCACGATCACGTCGAGCGTGCGCTTGGGGAGGTCGCGCAGCAGGAACACGCCGTCGTAGTTGCGGCCGAGCTGCTCCATGAGCGCGCCCACCACTTCGGTGGTGGCTTCGCGCAGATCGGGCTGCACCACCTCCTTAATTATATCGAAATGGCGCTGTGCCATCGCTTTTACATCTTCGCGGTATGATTCGTCGCCCGCCGCTGCCTTCCCGGCGGTGGCGATCAGGCGGTCGGTGAGGCCGCCGAGGGCGGAGACAACTACTACGACCGGTGTGTCGCAGGCCTCCACGATATTTTTGACGTTGCGGAGACTGTCGGCCGTACCGACAGATGTGCCGCCAAACTTAAGTACTTTCATTGTCTGCAAATGGGTTTTGTCGTGGTATGCACGCTCCGAGGGGCGCGCCACAAAACGCAAATTTAGTGAGAATTTCTGAAAGTGCGGCAAAAATCGCGTAAAAGTTATGAAAAGTTAACTAACATCTTATAGAAATAGAGTGGCGATTATGAGATGTGAGGGTTTTGCGCCTGGATTTCTAAACCAATTTACAATAGGTGAATGGAGAGTATATCCAGCCTTACGAAAGAGATTGTAAGAAGGTAAATTATTCCCATCAATGTTGGCAACCAGAAGCCTTAGACCCAAATATTGGCGAGCATAATCTTCTGCTTTGGAAAGAGCTCCTAGACCATATTTGCGAGTACGAAAATCTGGTAAAATGTATATACCTATATGAGCTCGTTGTTGAGGAGCACTAATATCATAGAAGTCTAATAAGCCAATAGGTGTATTTGAAGGCTTATCTACTATAACTAAACGTAACTGCCCCGAAGCGTATGGATTAGCATCATAATTAAGGGCGTAATCCCGGAGTAGAGCTCGAGAAAGGGGTGCAACGCGTTCAGCGTAACGCCATGCAGCCTTATCATTTTCGATAGCATACATGAAGTCTGCATCAGAAGGTTCTAAGGCACGTAAAGTAACGTTATCAGTCATGGTTGCAGGGTTGGGTTTTAGTTTTTGGGAAAGGATGCGGAGAAGAGCACGCGGTTTTGTATCGATTTGCTAAGGGTGAGCTCGTCGGTATATTCGAGTTCGTTGCCGATGCTCAGGCCGCGAGCCAGCATCGTGACGCGCACTGGGAGGTCGGCCAACTTGCGGTAGATGTAGAAGTTGGTGGTGTCGCCCTCAATCGTCGGACTGAGCGCGAGAATCACCTCCTTCAGTTTCTCGTCGGATACTCGCTTCACGAGGCTCTCTATCTCAAGGTCGGCTGGTCCGATGCCGTCGAGGGGTGAGATCACGCCCCCGAGCACGTGGTAGAGCCCCGTGTGCTGATGAGTGGCCTCGATCGTGATGACATCTTTTACGTTCTCCACCACGCACACCACCTCTGGATTGCGACGGGTGTCGTTGCAGATCGGACACACCTCCTGCTCGCTAATGTTGTGGCAGCGAGAGCAATAGCAAATGTTCTTGCGCATGTTGATGATCGATTCGCCGAGCGCGACGGCCTCGTTTTCGTCGCGCCGAAGCATATGAAGGGCCAGGCGCAAGGCCGTCTTGCGCCCTATGCCTGGCAACTTCGAGAGCTCCGAGACAGCGTTTTCGAGAAGTGAAGAATTGTATGATGTAATCATTGCAGGTTTATCTGTGGGTGAATTGCAACTTAGTTGCGGTAGAAAAGCAGTAATTTTGCAATTATCTCTCTCATTTAACTTAAAAACCTGACAAATATTATATCTCCGGTGAAGACAAATCTTATTTTACCCTTGATAGCCATGAGCGTCGTGATGCTCTTCGGCTGCGGCCATAACCATGCCGACCACGACGACCATGATCACGAACTGCATGAGCATCAGGCGAAAACCGACGAGCATGAGGCCGATGAGCACGAGCATGCTTCTGATGAAATCATTCTGCCCCCGGCTAAGGCTGAGGCGGCTGGCGTAAAGGTCGAGATGATTGAGCGCGCCCCTTTCGCTGGCGTTTTGCGCACTGGTGGCCGCATCTTGGCGGCTTCAGGCGAGGAGAAGACGGTGGTGGCTCCTGTGGCGGGTATCGTGAAGATGCGTCGCTCGCTCTCTGAGGGTCAGCAGGTTGGCAAGGGAGAGGCTCTCTTCACCGTGACCACGGCCTCGCTCCCCGAAGGCGACTTTTCGACGCGCAATAAGATAGTCTATGAGAATGCGAAGGCGGAGTTCGAGCGTGCTGAGAAGTTGAAGGCCGACCAGTTGATCACCGAGAAGGAGTATCTCGCGGCTAAGGCTGAGTATGAGCGTGCCCGTTTGGCCTACGAGGCTGTGGGTGGCGCGAAATCGACTGGCGGTGTCTCGGTGGCAGCCCCTATGACGGGCTACGTGACTGAATTGGCCGTGACCGATGGCGCTTACGTCGAGACTGGCACTCCGCTGCTGATGCTTAGTCAGAACCGCACGCTTCAGCTTCGCGCCGAAGTGCCTGAGCGCGATTTCATGAAGGCGCGCGAGGCGGTGTCGGCGAAGTTTCGCACCGCTTACAGCGACCGCCTCTACGACCTCTCGGAGCTCGGTGGCCGCAAGGTGGCCGACGCCTCTGCGGGCAGCGCGAAGGGTGGCTTCATTCCGGTTACGTTCGAATTCAACAACGCCGGGGGATTGGTTTCCGGTTGCTATGCAGAGATTTACCTCGTCACCGACTCCCGCCACGACGCGCTTTCGGTGCCTGTAGGAGCTCTCACGGAGGAGCAGGGGGTGAAATACGTCTACGTGCGCCTCGATGAGGAGGGCTACGCTAAGCGGGAGGTGAAGACTGGCTCTTCCGACGGCGAGCGGGTTGAGATTCTCGCGGGCCTACGGGAGGGGGAAGAGGTGGTGTCGGAGGGTGCCATCCATGTGAAATTGGCTTCTGCAACGGCCGCGATTCCGGCCCACACTCATAATCATTGACGTCATGCTCAACAAGATAATTCAATTTTCGCTCAATAACCGACTGCTCATCCTCGCGGCCGCGCTCATCTTGATTGTGGCCGGATTGGTGACGGCTCACAAGACGGAGGTAGACGTCTTCCCCGATCTTAACGCACCGACGGTGGTGGTGATGACCGAGGCCAACGGCATGGCGGCTGAGGAGGTGGAGCAGCACGTTACGTTCCCGATCGAGACGGCTGTAAACGGAGCCACGGGTGTGCGCCGTGTGCGTTCGTCATCAACCAATGGTTTCTCCGTGGTGTGGGTAGAATTCGATTGGGGTACAGATATTTACATCGATCGGCAGATTGTGTCGGAGAAGTTGGCAACGGTGGCTGATGAGTTGCCCTCTAATGTCGGTAAACCGACGCTGGGGCCGCAATCTTCCATTCTCGGTGAGGTGCTGATCGTGAGTCTTACGGCCGATTCTACGTCGAATGAGACGCTGCGCACGATAGCCGATTGGACTGTCCGCCCGCGCCTTCTTTCTACGGGAGGTGTGGCTCAGGTGGCCGTGATCGGCGGCGATCTGAAAGAGTATCAGATACTTGTGAGCCCGGAGAAGATGCGTCATTACGGCGTGACGCTCCCCGAGGTGATGGAGGCCACGCGCGGCATGAACGGCGGCTCCAACGGTGGGGTGGTCTATCAGTATGGCAATGAGTATATTGTGCGTGGGGTAGTGCCTTCCGACACTGAGGAGCGGCTCGCGAAGGCGGTGGTGAAGATGCAGGGCGATGTGCCTGTCACGCTCGCCGATGTGGCCGAGATTCACACCGGGGCGCAGCAACCGAAACTGGGCCTGGCTTCGGAGCGTGGCGAAGAGGCTGTGTTGCTGACCGTTACGAAGCAACCGAACACCGGCACTATCGAACTGACCGAGCGGCTCGAAGAGGCTCTCGCGGATATGCAGAAGAGTCTACCGGCCGACGTGCATGTATCTACCGACATCTTCCGCCAGAGCCGCTTCATCGAAAGCTCTATCGACAATGTGAAGAGTTCGCTGATCGAAGGGGCTATCTTCGTGGTTATCATCTTGTTTGTGTTTCTGGGCAATGTGCGCACCACCATTATTTCGCTCGTCACGATTCCGCTGTCGCTGCTCGTGACGATTGTCGTGATTCATCTTCTCGGACTTTCGATCAACACGATGAGTCTCGGCGGCATGGCGATTGCGATCGGTTCGCTCGTCGACGATGCTATTGTCGACGTGGAGAATGTGTGGAAGCGGTTGCGCGAAAACCGTGCGCTGCCCGATGCGGAACGCAGAAACACGATGGCGGTGGTCTACGACGCGTCGCGTGAGGTGCGCATGCCGATTCTCAACTCCACACTCATTATTATAGTGTCGTTTCTGCCACTCTTCTTCCTCACGGGTATGGAGGGGCGCATGCTCATTCCGTTGGGTATCGCGTTTATCGTGGCTCTCTTCGCCTCAACGATTGTGGCTCTGACACTTACGCCTGTGCTGTGCAGTTATCTGCTCGCTCATCGCAGCGAGGGAGCGCGCGACGAGAAGGACTCTTTCATTACCCGCTTCCTGAAGCGATACTATGAAGTGGCGCTACGTTGGACTCTCGCTCACTCCCGCATTGTGGTGGCTCTGACGGCTGTCTTGCTGATAGTTACGATCGGGGTGTTCTTCACGCTCGGTCGCAGTTTCCTCCCCGGGTTCAACGAGGGTTCGTTTACGATCAACGTCAGTTCGCTCCCCGGTATCTCGCTGGAGGAGAGCGACAAAATCGGACGGCAGGCTGAGGAGATTCTGCTCGGCATACCGGAGATCAAGACTGTGGCGCGTAAGACAGGCCGTGCCGAATTGGATGAGCATGCCTTGGGCGTAAACGTATCGGAGATCGAGGCTCCCTTCGAATTAGAGGGGCGATCGATCGATGAACTGAAGCGCGACGTGCGCGATAAACTTTCGATCATAGTCGGGGCCAACATTGAGATTGGCCAACCGATCAGTCACCGCATCGACGCGATGTTGAGCGGCACTCAGGCCAACATCGCCATCAAGATTTTCGGTGACGATCTCAACCGCCTCTTCGCGCTCGGCAACAAGATCAAGCAGGAGATTGCCGACGTGCCTGGTGTGGCCGATCTCAATGTGGAACAACAGATTGAGCGACCCGAACTGAAGATTATCCCGCGTCCCGAGATGCTTTCGCGCTACGGCATCACCGAACCGCAATTCAATGATTTTGTGGCGGTAATGCTCGGTGGTGAGGCAGTAGGTAAGATCTACGAGGGAAGCCGCAACTTCAATCTTGTGGTACGCGCTGACGAGGTCAACCGTAACACGATCGGGAGCGTGGGCGATCTGCTGATCGACACGGGCACCGGTGAGAAGGTGCCGCTCGCGAACGTGGCGGATATCGTGTCGTCGACCGGTCCGAACACCATCAACCGCGAAAATGTGCAGCGCAAGATTGTGGTGTCGGCCAACACCGACGGGCGCGACCTGGGCGGCGTTGTGGCCGACATTCGTAAGCGCATCGAGAGTGACGTGCAACTCCCTGAGGGCTATCATATTGAGTATGGTGGGCAGTTTGAGAGCGAGCAGGCGGCCAGTCGCACGTTGTTGCTCACTTCGTTGGGTAGTATCCTGATTATCTACCTTTTGCTCTACATGCAATTCCGCAATGCCGTGGAGAGTGGGGTAGTGCTGCTCAATCTTCCCTTCGCGCTGATTGGCGGTGTGTTGGTGCTTCGCTTCACCTCCGGCGAGGTGAGTATCCCGGCCATAATCGGTTTCATCTCCCTCTTCGGCATCGCCACGCGCAACGGTATGTTGCTCATTACGAGATACAACCTACTCCACAGCGTTGAAGACCTGAGCATCAAGGAGAGCGTGATGCGCGGTTCGCTCGACCGTCTGAACCCCATCCTCATGACCGCCATGACCTCCGCTTTGGCGCTCATACCTCTCGCAGCGCGCGGCGATCTCCCCGGCAACGAGATCCAGAGCCCCATGGCCATCGTCATCCTCGGCGGCCTCCTCACCTCCACCTTCCTCAACGCCTTCCTCATCCCCATCATGTACACCTATTTACATCGTAAAAAATCGCAGGGACGCGCCTCGTAGCCCCAGTAGGGACGCGATTCATCGCGTCCACCGAGCATCTGTAAACAGAATAATTACCAATTACAAAGTAGGGACATGCCTTCGGCATGTAGCGGAGCCTACAGATTCAAAAACTATCTAACCCCGCAGAATCCAATGAAATCCAAAATATTCCTTCTCCTCCTAATATGGGCTACATGCGCTCAAGGCCAATCCCTTGATTCAATCCTTGAATCAATCGCCAAAAACAACCCAAACCTAAAAACTCTCCGAGAGCAAAACATCGCGCAAAGTTATGAGCTCCAGGCGAGTAACACACTCGGCCCAACGAGCATCGAATACTCCCCATTTTTCCGCCGAGGCTACGACGGCATAGCCACCTCCGAACTAATCATCACCCAAGAACTCGACTTCCCGACCCTCTACGCCGCCCGATCCAAATCGGCCGAACTCCAGCAATCGGCCCTCGAATCCGACTACCGTCTCCAACTTCGCGACTACCTCTACCAGGGCGTCGAAACTTACCTCCAACTCGTCTACACCGACAAACAGCACCAAAACCTCTCCCGCCGCCTCGCCGACCTCCGCGAACTATCCCGCCTTGCTGACAAGCGCGCCGCAGCCGGCGACCTCACCGCCCTCGACGCCAACCGCATCAAAATCCAGATAATGGAACTCGAATCGGCCCTCCTCGCCAACGAAACCGAATCCCTCACCCTCCTCAACACCCTCTCCCTCCTCACCGGCAACCCAATCGAAAGGGGAGGGGAGGGCCTATCCTATCCAAATTGGCAAATTCCGACAGAACCAATGCAGCAACTTGCTACCAAAGATGCGGAAGTTCAAAAATTTCAAGCCGATGTTACGGCTACAAATCAAGAGCTTAATGTTGCAAAACAGGGTTGGCTCCCAAACCTGACCGTCGGCTATCGCCGAAACACCGAAGCAAGCGAGTCGTTCAACGGCTTCGTAGTAGGCGCAGCCTTCCCACTCTTCACAAGCGGTAAAACCGTCAAAGCCGCCAAAGCCAAAAAAGCCGCCGCAGTCGTAGCAGCTCAAACAGCCCAATGGCAAGCCGAACAAGAGCTCCAAAACACCCTCAACGAACTCCGCATGCTCCAACGCTCAATGGCCACCTACAACCTCCAGCTCATCGACGAAACCGAATCATTGCTGCTGAAATCCGTCCAGCACGGCCAAACCACCATCACCGCCTACCTCACCGAGACCCTCCAGCTCAACGAAAAGCGCGCCGCCTACCTCTCCCTCGAGCACGCCTACCACCTCAAGCTCTCCCTCCTCCTCCGCCCCTCCCTCTAACCTCCCCGCGCCCTCGCGCCTCCGCATCCTCTGCCGTCAGGCCACGTGCCCGCAACTGACTGGGAAGAGGCGCGCCCCGCGCCTCCCAGAAGCACCTGCCACAGAAGCACCAGTTAGGTGGAAAGCATTGTCCCAATGCGTCAACGCGCCTCTAAACTAACTTCAAAAAATCATTTACTCATACCTCACACCTCAAATTTTTTATGTAAATTTGCAAAAAATCAAATCCGCACACAAAAAATGCTAAAATCAGTCATAATCAAAGATTTCTTTGCATTCAAAGGAACCACTACCATCCCCCTCAACCCAGGAGTGAACCTGCTGCTCGGAATAAACGGTAGCGGCAAAACCTCTTTTATCAATGCCTTACGCATACTGAGCGAAGGCGTTGCGGGAGACGGCTTGGTAAAACTCCTGCAAGAGCGATGGGGCGGATTTGACCAAATAGTAAATTTCACAGGCGAGGAGAAAGCCTCCTTTGCCCAAATCACCTATATCTTCGACAAAGAAGAGCTCAACAAAATTAACCCAGCCGCAGATTTCCAAAGCGATGTAAACTACCGCATTACCATTAACCGTGCCGGCACAAGCTATGCCCTTAACGAAGAAGTTTTCACATCAACAGGTGAGAAATACCTCTCCTTCATCAACGGTACAGGCCAAATCGCCGTAACTGCCCAAAACGGAGAGGCATCTTTTCAAGAATTCAAGGGAGCCGATATCTCAGGTCTCGAATTAGTGCTCCGTCAGATAAATGATCCAACTCACTATCTCAAAATTCACACCCTGCGCAAAGCCATAGAATCAATAGCCGTTTACTCCGACTTCAACGTCGGCGAAGACAGCAAACTGCGCTACCCAACCGACTTCACAACCGACACTCGGCTAAAGAAATCAGGCTCAAACCTCCCTCAGATTCTCAACGATCTCAAACTTGATCATACCTTCGAGTTCGATCAACTCGAAAAGACCTTCCACAACGTCAACCCTCACTTCAAAAGCATAGAGATCTCCAACCTCTACGGCAAGGCATTTCTCATGCTCAAAGAGACCAACCTCCGTAGAGCCGTCAGTGCGCTACACATCTCCGATGGCACCCTGCGCTTCCTCCTCTTGGAGAGCATCTTATACAATCCCAACAGAGGACTCCTGGTAGCCATCGACGAACCCGAACGAGGTCTCCATCCCGACATGATCAAATCCGTGGCCGACATGATGAAGCACGCCTCCAAGACCACCCAGCTCATCGCTGCCACCCATTCACCCCATCTCCTCAACCAATTCGACCTCTCCGACATCCTCGTCTTCGAAAAGACCCCCTCCAACACCACCTCCGTCCACCCCCTTTCAGAATCAGATTTCGAAGACATCGAAGGCGACCTCCTCCCCGGCCAACTCTGGCTCCTCGGTCAAATCGGCGCCAAACGCTGGTAACCTCAAACCCCACTACGGCAAACTCCGCACCGCCCCCTCTCATCGTTTGTGCCCTACTTCTGTATAAAACATCTATTTCCATTGCTTCACTGCCATAGTCCATAACCAAAACCTCTCTTCATTTCGCCTTAAAATATCTGAAGAGAAACTTAGAGACATATATAATTTTTAATTAATTCAGATATATTTGAATATTAGACAATTATTGGATAAAATAAGTACACTAATAAAGAAAATATGCGAAATGAACCAACATGAACTTGATGTGAGTAGAAAAAACTTATAATTTTGCCACATAGTTTTCATTCCTACAGAGAAGAAGGAGATCAAATCTCAAGGATTAACCTTGATGGGGAAATCTTAAAGTAATCTCAAAACCTAGGAGTGACTGTCAAAATCTTATAACTAAACAAATTAATAACAACATGGGACAGAAAATTGATAAGACGAAGAACACCATCGAAACAGTAGTAAAAGTTGCGGGCACCGTTGCGACTGTAGGTGGGGCGGTAGTAACTATCCTGGGGCAGGCTTTCGGAAATAAAAAGTAAATTATCTCCTCTCTGCCTGTTTAGGGGAGAAGCTCTATTCAAAGAACCTTTAATTGGTAAGAGTGTTTACATTCGATACAAGCCAATCAATGGTTAGAAATACATTTGCTTGACCAATTCTGAAATGTATTTCAAATAGTAGAGAAAGATTTTAATAGGAATGAATAATGAAAAAAACTAAAAATCCGGGAAAAGGTGCATTGAGCGATGTCGATTGGGATGATGTTGAAACTGTCATCACAACCACTGTTAAGGTTATTAAAGATCTGCTCAAGCCTAAGAAGTGAAATTATGCCGTTCGGACGCGATAATTTCCAGTTGTTTTCAAGTGACCATTTATTGGTTGCGTTTTCCTATAATGAAAAAATGGTATTAATGAAAAATGGTTGGTGAAAGTCTCTCTTTTTGTAGGCTTTCCCAGCCAATTTTCTGCTAATAGGAAGCTTTGTTTCTTTCCACTTAAGAAAGGTGTTTGTTTTCGAAGGAGTTAAGCAAGTTCAATTTTTCAGCTATGACTAAAAGTGATATAATTTTAACGGGATCAGATCGAGAGAAAGCAGCGCAGCTGATAGGGTTATTAAACGATCGCCATCTGTCGCCTGAGCAACTTGATCTGATTATTCCTCACACAAAAGATTTCTTTGGGAATCTTCATGAGGTTCTAAATAAGGAGATTGATAACGACCACATTCAGTTTACGAATTTTCAATCCATATCAAAACAGACGATCGATGGACTATTCCTTCGGTTTGATAAAGAACCTTCTGAAGAAATTCGTAAGGAGATTCTTAAGACGATAAGCCAGATTTATGAAAGATTAGCAGACACCCAAAAAGATAAACAAGGGAAAAACACCTGGTTCAAGAAGGTTTTATCAATACTAGGTTTTTTGACTCTCGGCATTCTTACCATTCTAGTAGCGGGTAAGGTTGGAGGTGGCAATGAAAAGAAATCGTAAACTGGCTAAAAAGACCCCTTAATTGGTTAATGCATTTTCACTGATTTCAAAGCAAATAGATAAAGGTTAGACTGAGTCTTTATTGCGCTCAACTTTTGAAAAAGCCCAGGACAAACTCATAGATTGGTTTGGAGATGTTCACGAAAGTTACCTTAATATACTATCTAATCGGTGGAGACAATATAAACAGATGGACGCTATTTACTATAGTGTGGATAGCTTTAATCTAGATTTCTTAACGTTGAATATTCACGCATAATAAACTATACTTCGTGGAAGTAACCTATAGTATGGAAACTTTTGATATTCTATTAAAAGAGTTATCGAATATACCCGGGTTAGATAATGGCTCGGACAGACTGTTGTACCCGTTTAAGGGGGGATCATTCGAAGAGGATAAAAAGCGATTTCTAGGGATTGATAGTTCAGAGAGAATTATTTATATTCGAGAGATTAGTTCTGATAATGATCCAATGACCTTGGCAATTACAGATAAGGGTATATACTTTCGAACGATTGCTCGTTTTTATTTTATCAAGCTTTTAGATAAATCTTGGAATATACGCTTCAAGCATATCGATGAAGTAAAATATTCTGAAAGTGAGGATGCATTTTTATTCTCGAATGGTGCTACTATATCACGTCACAATTTGGTGAAAAAACTTGACAAGAAGTGGTATTTTATTTTCGCAGAAATCCTTACAAAAGCTGCTAAATCGGATCTTGGGGTTATGGATTACCTAACTAAAGGTATCGAATTGATGCAAAATGATAAAGAAGAGGAGGCCTTGGAGGAATTTGATAAGGCACTTGAAGAATGTTCAACCGATACAGATTTTGGTAACTCTGACGACCGAGCATACGTCTATTTTTATAGAGGTCGATGCCTTGTATTACTCGGAGAGGAAGAAGATGCCAGAAGAAGTTTGATACTTGCAAAAGAAGTAGCGCAAAATAGTTTCGATCCTGATGTAAGAAATATTATCTCCGCTATTAATGCAAATCTTGCTTGGGTTGCAGAGAGCCGTATAGAAAGCCATAAATTGTTACTCGAAGCATACGAGGAAGTAACAGACTCTGATATTAAAAAGCAGCTGTTTGAAAGGATTGAATCTTTGCATAATTCAGAAGAATTTATGTCGGATTTTAATTCCACAGACACGCTTTCAGAACGAAAGGTTCTTCTCGTTATGAGGGACAATACTCCACTAATTCCAAGTAAATCGTTAATATGTCTGGAACGTGGTGTTGTTCGTACATTGGGCTTATCTTTCCCCATTAGCCATCCGGTTGAAGGAGCGGTCTATTTTGCTCATCCTACTCGTGCCAACTACTATATTCCTGCAGCTCAGTATGAAGAGGCTGTTTTCCTTGAGAAAGTTAATGAATACTGTTATTTGTTACGGTGTTTAGGGGCGAAGGAGATAAAAATCCAAAAGATCTGTGGAACTTCAATTGAAAAAATGAGTACATCTCATGTTAGCGTTGACACTTCAATAGGTGGAAAATCATATGGTATAGAGGGAAATTTTGAGAATAAATCTCAGAATAATTCAACCTCATCCGGAGGTTATGAATTTAAAAATTCGATGACCTTTAAACCAACCAAAAAGCCTTATGTACCTAAGGATTTAAATTGGTTAGCCATTGAACCCAAATGGCAACGTTTAATAGACAACAGACTGAGTGGCGTTCTGACACATTTTGTGGAAGAAATCTCAACTTCTGAGGATAAACTTCTTTCCGATATAGAGGAAACTGCTTTGAATGCTGAATTGGGAACGCTGATGACGAAATTTAAAGGTTCGATAAAAACCGAGAGTTTTGTTTCTTCTTCGTCTAAGCAAACGACGACTTGGAGAATTGAAGTTACTTTCACCGACTTTTCTTAAAGAAATTTAAATAAGTCAATTGGAAATCTGCGCAAGCTTATCGATAAGCTTGCGCAGCATATAAAAACGAAGGTAGCAATTTCGATCTCCGTATGGTTCTCAAACAAGACTATTGTCCATTGCCTTGGACGCCGTTTGGGAGAAATATAAACTTGATTTGATAACCCTCCGCCAAGATATACGCTTCAGTTCGCATAGATTGCCGAGACGGTAATTGGTTGACATCGATCGTTTTCTTATAAAAGGGAGTTAAGGGATTTTAGAAGTCTTTGCTTCCGGAGTGCTTATCCAATTTCTGGAATTGATAACGAATTACCCTTGTTTGTTTGAGCGAAAGTAATTGAGAAATATTTGCAACATAACTAGGTCATAGCCAACTATCAACTTTTATGGACAATAATCAATTTTTTGAGGAGAAAGAAGTCGTAAAGTGAATACGCAAAGTAAAAAAGTAAATTCTTTGAATGAATCGACTCTGTGGTAAGTTAATAAACCTGCCGGATTTGTTAGTCCCACTGGAGTGTCAGATGGTCTATTGGTAGATTTTTGACGATAGGGTTGGAAAATGGTGCTCGGTATCAAAATTTGTATTTGGAACCTACAAATTTTTTTACTAATTTTGCCTTAATAAATGATAATAGATTTATACAAACATATTATGGCATCATACGGATACAATAGTTCGACCACTACCAAGAGTGACTCGACAGGAACAGTATTTTCGGATATTGAAAAATACCTCTCTTCAAGTTTCCTGGCATCTGCAACCTCCGTTGTCAAAGACGAGGAAGACTCAAAGAAGTTGGCAGGGATAGCTGAGAAATTTGCGAATAGTGCGCAGAAATATATTGAAGAAAAGGTGAGTTTGACTTTCATGAAATGTAAGCTGGACCTCCTTTTCGAATATGAAAAGCACTACCTCTCCTTAATTAAAGAGTATAAGGAGGAAATCAAGTTTGCTACCTCCCTTCAGGAAGATCTCCGAAAAGAGAGAGCTAATTTCTTTTCAGCAACCCTACGCGAAGTGTACGCAACTCTTCAAACTACGAAAGTTGGTCCTGAAATGGAAACTATGTGGCTTGAGAAACTGGTGAGCAGCTATACTGAAAGTCTCGATCTTTCAGCAGAGTTGGCAAAAGAACGTACTTTGACCCGTGTCTCAGAGTTGAAGGATGATTCGAATGAAATAAAAAGCAAAATAGAGCATTCATAATATGGGAATTTTCGGTGCTGTATGGAAAGTGGTAACTGGTCCATTAGGCGTTTTGGAGAATTGGGCTAACGAACCATTGAAACGATGGGAGCACAAGCGTCAAGAGGAATCTAAGGATCGGGATGTCGAAAGACGTATCAGAGAACAAACGGGTGTGGAGGAGGTTCATACAAGACTTCAGAAAGAATTGGATGAAAATCGTGCCTCTTTGGAAATCAGAATGCAAACTGAGATCAAGCGTATCAACGCTGAAACTGAACAATGGGCTAAGGATAAGGAATTCGAGAGGATGTCTCGTGTTGTTGACGCGATGGCGTCTTACCAGGAACGTCTTACCACTCTAAATCTTCAGACTGTCCAAGCTATTGGAGAGATGAATATTGATTTAAGGAGTAAGGCTCAGGCACTCATACTCGAGAAAACCAGAGAATACCAAGCAATTCAACGAGAAGCCACGGCTGAGGCTGAGAGTGAATTCGAACGCATTCTGGAAAAATTCGGGGGAAATGAAAGGGTGTTGAATATTATGATTTCAAATTCTGAGAAGAAGCTTGTAAGTCTTTTAGATGCTACTGCTCAATTCATGGAGGAGTTAAACAAAGATCTTCAGAATATGAATTCAAATATTGATCGTTTGATCAATATGGGACATGAGCATGCACTCAAACAGTTGGATAAATTTAATACTGCTTCATTACCTCTGACAGGAAAAAGTTATGAGGAACTACCTGGTAATGATTATAAAAGTTTGCCAAGATGAACAAGAGTTTAACTGACACTTTAAATATCTTATTTGAAGGAAGACAGAAATTACTTGAAACATATATTGACGGGAATAGCGATAGATATCGCTATTCCTTTCAATATTTTAATAAACCCAGTTCTTTAAATATAGCAATTTGCTTGCTTGATCACCAGTGGCTGGATAAACAATATGAAATAGGGGCTACAAAACTGAAGAAGGAGGAGATCTCAAAGGAGACTTATCTCATGTTGATTAAAACTTTACAAAAGCATAGCGTACTTCATCAGGAAAATTGTCTTTTCATTGGTCATCAAGATCTTTTGAAAACGAAAATTGAAGGACTAACACAAATCCTGCAAATGGGGAAGCAGCAGGACGAAAAGCTTTCTTTGATTCAATTCGATCAATATCGCGATAAGGTTCTCTTTGAAAGAGAAATGGAAAAGTTCCTTAAATGTGATGGGTGAATGATTTAATTGCTGCTTGTGCTGTTCACTGGAATCCTACAGGTTAATACTATTCGACAATTGTTCCTGTTAGTTGAGGATTATATACTTACGATTTTGAGGAAGAAAAATTAACGGTTAATATTTAGGAGTCAAAGATTATTCAATACGTACTTAGTTTGATCAAACTAAGTACGTATTGAATAATCTTTGACTAAGGTTGTTGCCATTCCATAAGGGCGTCAGAGATAGCGGCAATAAGAGGATCTGGATTTTTTGAAGCAGAAGGATGATACCAACAGAACCACATTGTATTTTCAGAATCTAAGATCACTCCATTTATTTGTTTAATTGAGTTAATTATTTCCCGCGAAAGAATAGTGGGTAGTGTTTTAGGATACTTTTTTTTAAATTCTTCTAATGTAATACTTTTCAGGTTCCCAAATGTGTGGTCATTATTGGTCAAAAGATAAAGGTTATCCTCATTACCAATAACAATCTTGATTTCAAAATCAGAGATGAAATCTTCTATTTCATCTTTGATGTCTTGGGAACACCAATTTTTGAGTAAACCTCCGTCAGTTTTAAAATTACAAAAGTTTAAGCCAGGGAAATGGTTAATTTCCAGGATAGCCACATTATCCATGACAATTTTCATTATATCTTCTTCTGGGACGGAAGAAGATGATGAAAGGATTTGTGTGCGGCTCTCAATTATTTGTCGCGAAGTTCTTAATATGTTAGCAATTGTCTTATTGCCGTCATTTGCACGCGTTCTTCTTATGGTATTCCATCCATTACGATAGTAATCGTCAGCCTGATTGAAACCTCCGAGAATTTTGTAACCACACTCGAATTGGTTGAAATCATAGGGAGTGATTAAAGGTTCCTTCAGGATCCATAAAATCTTAAATTTAGAATTTACGAAATTCTCCAAATTAAATGCTCCAAAAGAATAAGCATGGATTTTTGTAAAATCATTTAACCCTTTCCCCTCTTTCTGTGAAGGCAAAAGATGAGTTATAGTTTTACTCAAATCTATAGTTGCTTTTCTTTTATTGATATCTTCATTTTTGACGTATATGGTTGCTTTATCCTTTACAGAATCATACAGAGACCACAATTTATCTAGATAAGTAAAGTCTTGAAGATTGAATTGTGAGAACTGCTCTTTCCCTTTTCCAATCTCATCTCCTAGATCCAAACTGAATTTGATTTTGTCTTTTCTGGTAATTGTATACCACCAACAAAATTCAATAATATAAGAATTCTGAAGATAGATAAACTTCTTTCGGACATTGTCATTATGCTTAGTCCATTTATCGACTAAAAATTTGTTATTCATCATAAAATTTATTTTGAATCTTTTTATATAAAACAGCCAGGGTGACAGTTTCTTTTTTCTGGTATAGAATTATATTACAAAATTATGAGATATTTTTAATATTTCAAAATTTATAGAAAAGAAGTTGTTTAAACTAATTTGATTTGTGAAATTTTTTAAGGAAAATAACGATAAAAGCCAGGAAGTTCCAGCCCTTCCAACTGGATATGGGGGTGGCAAACCGTATGAGCACGGCTCTGAAACCATCCATCCATGAGTTTGTCCGCTCAATTTTCCATCTTTCCTTGTACATCTACTCATCATGCAGCCTATTCTCAGAAGCCTCCACTCCATATTTGGGATTTGGACATACATTTGGAATGATGTTATGGGCAATCAAAGCTTTCCGAGTTCTATCCCATCCAAGCCAGCATCGAGATTGCAGAAAAGGCCATTTTTAGAAACGTCAACATCAGAAAGTTGGCTGGCCCATTCGTTTACCCGGTCTTTTATTTCGTAGAGATCGGTATGGTTGCCGACCTGCGGTTAGGCCATTGCAAGAGGTATTCCTTGGTTGTCCGTGAGATAGAGGGCATTAGTTGTGGGGCGCTTCTTCCTACCTTTATATTCAACCTTTACCCCTCCTCTGTATGCCGGGGTATGGGAGCCGTCAATATGGGATATGGACAGGTCAAGACAACCCTTGTCCCTGTTGAGAATTCGGGTCCAGATCTCTTGCCATTCCTCCTTGACAGACCATGTACGATGGTGCTGGAAGACGGTGTCCCAACTTGGGCCCTCCCCACTGAAGAGACGCCCTAAGGGGAGAAGACGCCATTGGCATCCACTCTCGAGTTTGTAGAGGATCGCATTTACAATCTCCACAAGGTGGAATTTGGAGGTGAACCTTCTTTTTGCCACCGAAAGATAGTGCATAATTCCAGATTTTATTGTATCTTTGCCGAGTACAGCGTTTTCTGCCATTGGTGTTATATATTAAAGTGGGATAACTATGATATAGTGCCTCCTTTGCGGAAAGTGCTGAATTTTAATTGTTAACAGTTTTTGTATCTTGAGATTAGTATAAATAACTTCAAAATGATAAACAAATTCGATTATAGACAATTAATGGAAAAAACAGGATGGTCGGAAGAAATCTGTCGTTCGATAGACTCCGAAGAAGAAGCCAGGGTTTATATTGAAGCAGGACTCATGGAAAAAGTAGTCAACGGTAGATGTGCCTTGGTGAATCCCGCCATTTGTGGAGAGGCATTTTATTGTAGGGCAAAATGGCTACAGGAGGGTCGCGGTAACTTTAAAAATCCAAAGGAGTGGAGGGATTGGAATAATGCTGACCTTATGGGAGAAGGGTATCCACCACGAGATGAAAATGGAGATCCGTTTGAGTTGCATCATATAGGACAACGATCGGATTCTCCCTTTGCTGAACTTACTTATCAGCAACACATGGGGGGTGGGAACAATATGGTTTTACATCCAAACCGAGAAAGCGAGATCAATCGTGGTGAATTCTATAAACAAAAGAGTGATTACTGGGAGGCTCGGTTCGAAGATTTCAAGGATTGTTATTCGGTGAAGAATCCACCTTCTAATGATAAGCATCCATGAGGAGTGTATTTTGCTTCCTCATATTTTTCACAAAAATAGGTGCAACCACATTAACATACATATTCCGGGCGAAGCCCCTTCACCTTTTCCGGTGACATCCGTTCACTTTTCGGATTTATGACGCAAAGTGAATGAGTACCGTTGACTAAATTTGTCGATAGAAAAGGCGTGGGGGTTCGTGACGGCCTCCACGCCTTTTCTCGGGATGCCCTATGTGGGCCGGAATTTCGTCAGGTTTTGAGTATCACCACCGGATCCAGAATTCGTTGAAGATGTCGCTTTCGGTTTCCTGGGGGCAGTCGCTGCGGAGCTCGTTGTAGGTGAGGATGCGGTAACCGAGGTCTTCGGCTGGGGTGTAGGCTGCGAATTTGATCGCGTCGTCGCGCTCGATGCAGGTGACGAGGACGTAGTGACGTTGCCAGGGTTCGGGTTGTTCGTCGTAATAGGTGTCGAACTTTTTCTTGTAAACGATCAGCTGATTGCGGTATTCTCCATCAGTGTCTTTCGCTTCGCGAAGTTTACCGTAGAATTTGCTCTCAATCAACACGGAGTGATGTTCAAGGTTGCCGTTTCGCTTCAATTCGACTTCGACCCAGAGATCGATTCTTGATTCTTGTTTCCAGACCTTCACATCGAGAATCTCAACTTCGGGGGGCACTTCCAATACCCGGCAGAGCATGCGCTTGCACTGCGAGTGGAGAATTGGTTTCGCTTCGGAATACTTGTCGGACGCCATGCAAAAGCACCATTAAAGAACGTAATCTATCATTACTTCGGCTTGACCATCTTTTTCAGTCTGGTCGACCATTAATTTGGGTAGTGTCATTTTTATGAGATATTTTGGGGTTAGTATTAGAAGTGAAAGAGGGGGTAGGGTTAGTGATATCGTCGCCCCTCTTTCACGTGGTTGGTTTACATCATTTGAAGAGCCAAGAGCACGATAAGGATGATCACGCCGATCGACTGCATCCACCGTCTGATGCGCTTCCTGAGCGGCGACATGATGTGGAGCGGTAAATTGAGGCGATCATAGTACCTCTGCACTTGGCAAATTTTCGCTTCGTTCAGGGGAAATGAAAGGAATAGGGCGGCTCTCGCCCGCGGCCATAATGCTGCCAGTGCCGGCTCGGCAATCAGGAAGATCGCGATCCAAAAGAGAGTTTTATCGGTTTCTGTCATAGTTAGTGGTGTTTGACGTTACTGCTCAATCCAAATTCGCTTCAACCTGCTCGTAAACTCCTTCGGCTTTGCATTCCCAAAAGTCGGGGCCCCATTCCCATGGGTCGGCCCACTCCCAATCTTCCAGTTCTGCCCGGATTGCTTCTAATTCGGTACGCGGATTGTCGGCATCCAACTCCTCCACAAAATACATGTGTGCCATCCGCAAAATATACCCTGCCTCTGCCGTGGGATTCGTCATTTGGTCGTACAACTCGCCGATGTGCTCGATTATCGAATAGTAGGCCTCCCGTTTCTCCTGAAACTGTTCCGTATCGTAATTTACTAAGGTGTAAAACAAGCTCATCGCCATCTGAAGCACTACCAATCGGTCGTTCTCATAAACGGGGAGTTCGCCGCTGTCTATCACCTTCTGGATTTTGCGCAGTTCGTGGTTGAAGCCTTTCGGTCCGCGACTGTAGACCATCCCTTGGAGATATGCGAAATCTTGGAAATAGGCGTGCGAGCGCGTTATGTCTACGTCCACCTCTCCCTCGTCGGTTACGATGCGGCGCACTTCCGTTTTCGGGCGCGGGCCGAAAGTAGCAATATCGCAGGGATACTCATCGTAGAGCACCTCCTCATCCCATTCGCTCTGTTGGCATACGTTGCCTTCGTAGATGTAATCTATGTGTTTCTGCAAGGCGGCTTCGAGTTCATCTTCGTGGTCAAAACGCTCCACGTATACTGTGAGCCTGTCCTTTATCGCTTCTTCCGCTTTGTCAAGGTCGGGCCTGGTGAGAAAGAATTTGAACGCCAGTATTTCGCCGGCAAGGGGTTGTGGGACGATTGCGAGCATCCAGCCAAGCTTCGGCATGGAATCTCGCTGACTTTCTCCGGCCTGTATCAAGGCCTTCATTTCTTTAAGTGTCATAACGTTGTACTTTAAATGTTATGCAAAGGATATCGTTTGCGGCTGCAAAGGAATTGATATCTTCTGCCATTTTGTGGCAAAAGCTCGGAAAATTTTTCTTTTGTCAACATTTTTTGCATAACTGCGCAAAAGGTAGTAATTTTGTTGTTAAGTCTTCAAAAACTAAAAATGGAGTAAATGAATTATGGGAGAAGATTTGTATCAACGTCAGCGTAGGCATTTCGAGAATCGGAATAAGCAGAATGAGAGGCTGCGGCAAATTGGCCGACGGCCTGAGATCAAGCGCTATCAAACTTTGGCTATCATATCAGCCGTAATCGGCATGGCTTTAATGTTGATTATGTGCGTGCTGTTGGATTCGATGTCCCGAACCATACGTCTGTGGTTGGAAGGTTTCACCGGCTTATTTGCGATTATCAGCGTGCTGTGCGCCGGCATTTTCCGATACAAGCAATTTGCATACCTCCGTAATCATCCGAATGATGAATGATGTCGCCTCGGGTTAGTGGCGAAAGGGGATCATACTCGTCTGGTGCAATTCTCCACCACCCTGATGGAGAATTATAATAGCCGGAGGATTTGATAGATACAAAAACTCCACTAGGTTAATGGAGATTTCGCCAATGGAAGAGAATATCCACATTATTTTTTCCCTTAACCTCTAAAAATCTTCAAAGCAATTTTCTCTTTACGATTTAAATTGCTAATTTTGCGTTGTATTACAAGGTGTCATGTTTTAAATTAAAACGTATGGAGTATAAAGTCAGAGATATAATCGAGTATATTATTGCTGTGGTGAATGAATTCGCTTCAAAATATAATCTTACGGATAAGCAAGCCTTCCGTTATATCAAATTTCACAAGGGAATTTCTTTCCTTGAAAATCATTACGGAATAATCCATACTCTCTCCTTCGAAGATGCCGTCGAAAGCGTTGCATTGTTCTGTAAAAAATCAGGAGGTAAATTATGATATTATATCACGGCTCAAACGTTAGGATCGGCAAAATTGATCTTTCACGATGCAAACCATACAAGGATTTCGGCAAAGGATTCTATTTGTCAGATAATGCGCCACAGGCTTTAGATATGGCAGTTTTTAGGACTACAATGTCTGGAGGCCCTGCCATCGTAACAAAATTTGAGTTCGACGCAAATGGTTTGAATTCATCAGGGTTAAAAACAAGATTCTTCTTCGATTATACAGAGGAATGGGTAGACTTCATAATTGCAAATAGGGAAGGACGTATGGAGGAGGAGTATGACTTCGTATATGGGCCGATTGCGGACGATAAGGTAGGTTACCAACTCCGTAGGTATAAAGAAGAGGTAATTGATAAAGGTGAACTTATTGAGCGACTCAAATACATGAAAGGTATTACCTTTCAATACTTTTTCGGAAGTGTAGAAGCAATTAAATATTTAAAAGTAATATGAATAAGGAATTTGAATACATGAAGGAAGGCCTTTGTGCCGATTTGACTGAGTATTTGATGAAGGATTTCAATCTCGATATGGAGGGTGCGCTGTCAACTTTATACGATTCAGAGACATATTCGAAGCTTTCCAATCCTGCTACTGGTCTATACTTTCAGAGTAGTCTTTACGTTTACACTTATCTCAAAAATGAACTCCAAACAGGAGTGGCCTGTTGATTTGACGTAAACGAAGAAAATTAAGAAACAACTCCGTGGATATAACTCGCCAGTTGTAATTCTCCACCAACCTGGTGGAGAATTATAAGGGGCTGGGTGTCAGGCGCTCAGGATTTTCAGGATGATGATTTTTACGGGCTCTTCCAGCTTGGGGTCGACGGAGTATTTCCAGGTGATTTTCGGATCCTGGGGGTAGACGTCGAAGTATTTGATCAGGGGAACGAGCTCAGGGGCTTCGAATTGGTAGGAGGCCTCTACCTTTATTATTACGGCTGCCCTTGCAATCCGTTCTCCCTGATTGGCGGGAAGGGAATAGGCGGCTTCTTCTATGGTAGAGCCGGTGGAGATATGAAGCATTTTATCGCCCGGGAGGTCGATGATTTTCAGAAGCTCATCTTCCGTCATACCGGTGTTGAGTGATACGCCGCCATCCTGAAGGAGTCGGGCGATACGTTTTCTTGAAGTTGGGGAGAGGTGCTCCCCGTAGTTTACATTTACCATTGTCTGATTCTTTATTTTTGTGCAAATGTAGATACTTTTTTGTGGCCGTACAAATATACGTTTCAATGTAATTCAATGTTTTAAAGAATGTAGTGCCTAACAAGGACAGCAGTACCGTTTAACTCAAACTTTAATTATGGACAATTCTTTTGAGCTCATAGATACCATCATCAAATCGCGTCTCTTGGCATACGACGACGAAGGTTACGTAGATCTTTTGGAGAAGGACGTCGATTCTTTCCGCAAGCGTGATCGGGATGCGTCGGACGAGGAGTTGGAACCGATTGTGGAGAATTTCTCGGATGCCTTGACGGCTTGTGATGCTTTTGGTCCGAAGTATATGATCAACGCGTATATCAGAGCGAGCGACGTTTACTGCTCGTTGGATTTTGATTGGGGCTCGAAGAAGCAAATGGCTACGCGCAGGAAGTTCTGTCGCTGGATGTTCCGTCAGGCTTATCTGAAGAATCCTCATCTGTATGACGACGGCTATTCGCCGAAGAGGGAAGATGTGGAGCTTTTGCGACTGTTCAAGCCTGATCCGGAGAGCGATAGAGAGGAAATTGACATCGCGTTTACGATGCTGTTGACGTTTGACGTGATCAAGCCATTCGGGAGTGAAAGTGTCAGGGCTTTGAAATACAGGTCGCCTGCCGATCGAAGGGAGAACATGATCGAATTGCTGGAGATTCTGAAGGAGGATATTCCTACTTTTGGGGTAATGCAAAGTCTACATTCTTTGGAGAAGGCTTTGGACGAGCTCAATGATCCGGATTTCGCCACGTCTGCTTTCCCACCTGCTGCCATGTGGGGGATTCTGAATAATATTGCACTTGACATGAAGGCGAATTCGTCGCCCGCCGAGTTGCTGGATTCTCACGTGGAACTCAACGGTTATTCGATGCCTGGAATTTGGGTAGACGACGCCCAGGAGAACCGGAAGCGATTCTGGGTGTTCCCCGAAAACAAGTTGATGGCATTCTGCTATAGCTTTAATACCAGCGAGTGGGTGCTTACCCCGTATGAGTTCGCATTTTCCAAGCTGGAGCATGAATTCAGTTTTGACGAGGTGTGCGTCTTGGCTACTCTGAGAGGTAATCTTCAAGTCTTTATGAAGGGTAAGATGGATGAGGATGAGCTGGCAAGGTTGAAATATAAGCTGGATGACAGGGATGAGGAGGGATGTTTTCAGACCATTCGGTTCAGCTTGGAAAGTGGTTCGGAATACCCTTATTGGCTGTCATGGAGGAAATTCATGCGGCTGCCGGCCGACGATCCACGCATGCAGGAGTATATGGGGGTGATCGATCAGATCTACAACCAGTCGGAGATGTTGCGTAGTTTCTCTTACCGCAATATCGGAGCTTGTATTACCGACACTCCTGATTGTCTCATGGGTCTTGACGGAGCAAATCTGTATCTCTCCGACGTGCAGGTGACAAAGAATGGATTTCTGGAAAGGATAAATGCAGTAGGGGAGTATCCCTTGTATAATTACTACACGGGGTTTTCAACTGAAGGGAAAAGCCTGAGCCTGTTTGGCATCGAGATCTCCGATGAGCAACCGATGTATATCGTGCCACGCGATCCTTTGTTCTTTGAGGAGCTTGATAAACGCTTGAATGCCAAAAGTCTGGTGGCTGATTTTCCAAACAGGGCCGAACGACAGGAGTTCCTACGAAGATACGAGGACTTCAAGGAGACGGTGATGAATACGGAATTTGCGCATCAGGTCACGATCTACAAGAATCTCCCGAACGGGTCGCCGCCGGTGCTGTGTTTCAACCAAATCAGCAGGACGTTCAGGATTGATGAGATCGTGGAATGGTTTGGCGTGAAGAAAATAACTTCGAGAGAGCAGCTCAGCAATCTGTAAGAAAGAAAAAAACCTGGCAGAGGATCTTTATCGACTCTGCCAGGGCGCTTTTACCTATTTCGACAACACTATCTCTTTTATGGCTTCGATGACTTTGTAACCTACTCCAAGTATAAGAAGGATGCCAATGCCTTTCAGCGCATCTTCTTTTGGAAGTTTATCGAAAAGATCTCTCAGGGCTGGCAGGCCGCCTTGAGCGGCGTTCTTAACCAAGTCTTTTGTAATCATACTTGTGAATTTTTATTTGATAATTATGCTACTGTCTGATTTTTTCGCCATATTAATACATGGCTCAGTTCTTCAAACTCTCTCCATTGCTGACGTACATTGTAGAGGTATCTGTAAGGTGTTTTCCACACTCGCTCGAAGATTTCTATCACCTCGTTTGTCAGGCGGTTTACCACTTCCCAATCAACGCGCTTTCTTTTGAGAATATTGCCGAGGGTTGAAACTTTACGTGAAAGGTTCAAGGCCACAGTGCGTGAGTTCAGGACTACGAGCCGGAGGAGCTTTCGCGATTCTTCCATCTCCTCTTTGTCGACAATGCACTCCGTTGCATCCTCTGGTGAAAGAGCCCGAGAAGTGATGTGCCACTTTCTGCAGGCCGGACATTTGTAGGCTCGAATCGGGCAATAACCTTTTTCTGCGAGAATAATCTCAGATTCGTACTCGATGAAACTGTAGGCTTCCTTCTCAGTCTCAAAATGCATTTTGTGTTCCCCACAGGCAGGGCAATAGTACTGGTTTTTCGTAGGTTTCATTTTTTTGTGTTTATAGTGTTAGAAGAACGTATCGTATGAAGACAATTTAGACGGTCTCCATCTTTCATGACCATTCAGATGAGGGTTTGGAGATAAGGCGGTTGACGACGATGCAGGCCGGAATTGACAGGGCTCCCGAGATTCTTTTTGGCGCTTTGCCACTGACTGAAAACACGGCGGCTTTGTAGAGGGTCTCGAAAATTGCTCCGATGGCGGTGCGATTCGATACTTTAGCGAGGCCCTTGTAGAGATCGCGTCGCTCTTCAGCGGTGCAGAGGGTGAGCATCTCGCAGAGCAGCACTGGGAGCAGAAGGCTCGTACTTCCGAATTGTAGGTTTTGTTTGTTCATATCTGTTTTTTTTGAATTGCGATGCAAAGTTAAACACAATCTCGAGGGATTACAAGCATCCTAAATCCCCTATTTCAGCATTTTATGAAAAGTCACAAATAAGCCGGACACCTGTCCGGCTAATTCTCTCTTTCCACGAATTGAAGGTTACAGACAAACATCAGGCACCATGATATAATTCCCCTCAAAATTGTTACTTCTATAAAAATGTTTTAAAGCAAGTGAATCATGGATTTGAATTTCTTCAAACAGAACCTCGATAAGTATGCGGCTTTCTACAATCCGAATGCCCTCTTCGAGAAGATTAAGAAGGTGGCAAAGAAGGCCGGGGTGAAAACCATCTTTGTGGTGCTCATCCTCTATTACGCTACGTTCGACAAGAGTCTGCCGATCAAAGACCGTCTGATGGTGATAGCCGCTCTCGGTTACTTCATCCTGCCGCTCGACCTCCTGCCGGATACGTTGCCGCTGGGCTTCACGGACGATGCCGCAGCAATGCTCTTTGTTGTAAAACACATATGGAACAACATCTCCGACGACACACTCGCCAAAGCCAAACAAAAGCTCAGCGAGTGGTTCGGAGATGTCGATGAAACTGATCTAAAAATTTAATTCTGATAGGGGAGTAGTTTGTCGCCTACATTGTTCTCTTTCAACGCTTCATGCAATCGTTTAGCCTGTGGCTTGAAGGTGGAGTAGGTAATGCCACCGCAGATCAAACCGCTTATTACCGGAATCGCTTTCGCAAAGCCTCTTCCCACATTCTTGGCGGCAATCTGAGTACCGAGTTTACGCGCAATCACCTCAACAGCCTGCGACACAATCTGCTTCGACATGATGTTGCCGGCAATACGAACGGCCGTTTCTTCCGATAGCCTCTTGGCCATCTCGATAGCAATGTTCTTGATCAACTCGTTGGCCATCTTTACCTTATTCATCACGCCGATGAATGCAGTGAGCATTATCTCACCCTCTTGAGTCAGGTTGCCGTCATCGTCAATCATATCCGGGAAGCCGTAAAGATACCCTAACTTCTGACCAACGACCACGACATGATAGTAATAGTTGGCCACATCTGCCGGTATTGTCGCCAGCATCGCAAATCCGCCAGGTATACCGGTGACAGCGGAAAGTGCCGTCACCTTTACGGCGTGCGAGTTGATCAGAGATTTTGCGGCTTTCTCGATTTCGAATTCCGGAATCACATCGACAGGCGCAAGTTCCACGCAACGTTGCAATTGCTCTGCCGACAGTCCTCGGAAGGTCTTGCTAAGGAATGCCTTACGGTCGATCTTTGCTCCGGGCATCTTAAGGATTCCGTTGAGAAATGATATCCAGGTTGTGTTCATTTTTTCAAAAAGGTTTTAATGTTTGTAGAGCCGCAACGCGGGCATCGCGTCGCTGAGAAGTCAGGTATAAAACCGCCTTTCATGTCGGTGAAATCATGCCCGCAGTTATTACAATGGCATGCTTTAAGGATCATCATAGCAGATTGTGTTTACGGAGCAACTGGCACATGCCAACCCCTCCAAAGTGAGTAATGTTTCCGTGTATCTCTTGCGGTACGAGGTAAAGCGTCTCGCAATCGACGTCTTCGTGCCATACAAGATTCTTCTGGCCCATAGGCGTGTGATCGTGGGAGCTCTCCTTGATGGCCTTGACCTCCGCTACCGACTTACCGAGCTGACGTGCCAATGCTGCAAATGCCGCTTCGTGCAACGCCTCGCGATTGGGCGACTCTACGAGTTCCGCGAAATTAGGCAACTTTACAGAGTAATGCGCGATCTCGTCGAAGCGGAATCGGCCGCGCTCGCAGCGTAATCCGCTGAAGCCGTGCTTGCGCTTGATGTCGCGCCACGTCAGCCCGTGCAAGTTCGAATACGACTTGTTGGGTGGCGTGTAACCGTCGGCAGGCATCCACGTCGAATTATACGGTTCGCCGCTCCAGCTGCCGTTGCTTTTGGGCGCAGCGTAAAACTTACCCCAGAGCTCATCAAGCGCAGCTTGTACTCGCGGATCGAGGCGATGGAACGCCGCATCCTTCTCGCTCGGCGGACAATCGTAGTCGAGCCACACGATCAATTTGGCCAACGCCTCGGCCTTTTGCCGCGTGCTGCCACGCCCGCACAAAATATCATTTGCTTTCTTTACATCCATAACATTAACTATTTATTTTCACCATTTTTGCGCTCCATCTGCTTGTCATACGACTTCCAGATGCTTTTATACATCCCGCGATACAGCTGCTTAAACAGACCGCTCGGCATCGTATGCATCGACCCGCAATTCGGACACTTCACAGGCGCCGAAAAGATTGTAGCCGCATACTCCATGTCAGGCCCCACAAACTTATGCCCGCAGGCATCGCATTTAAAACCAGTCATTCCTCTAAACATCTCATCGAAAATTGAAGTTAAACAAACTCATCCTATCAGGCTGCAAAATTACCACCCACTTCTGCCAAATCCTGGCAAAAGCTCCAAAAAATTGCCGCAACCATCATAAAAGTTACCTCAAGACGCGCGTTGACGCATTGAGGACAATGCTTTCCACCTAACACCGCCAGCACCCTGCAAATTTATGCAAATTTTTGCGGATTCCAAGCCTCGGAGGGCAGTTTTTTGCGCCGCTATACACTGATTAGCCAAAACATCCGTTCTATTAGTAAAGACTTTTCATAATCAGTAAAGACTTTTCATCAATGATCGATTATATCAAAGGCCCCCTGGCCGAACTCAACCCAACTACAGCCGTCATAGATTGCTCTGGCGTTGGCTATGAGATAAATATCACCTTGCTCGACTATGGCGAGCTCAACGGAGCCCTCGGCACGCAGCCCGTGAAGCTCTTCGTATACGAAGCTATTCGCGAAGACGCCCACCTGCTCTACGGCTTCCTCACCAAGCGAAGCCGCGAGCTCTTCCGCCTCCTCATCGGAGTGAGCGGGGTGGGGCCCAACACCGCCCGCCTCATCCTCTCTTCGCTTACGGCCGACCAGCTCGAAAGCTCCATCGCCTCGGGCCAGGATTCAGCCCTCAAAGCCGTGAAAGGTATCGGCGGAAAGACGGCCCAGAGAATCATTGTAGATCTCAAGGATAAAATAAAAACCGATGCCACTTCGTTAATTGCAAGTACACCTGTCGCCGGAGAGGCGTTCGACGATTCAGTCGCCGCGCTCGTAATGCTCGGTTTCACAGCCCAGCAGAGCCAGAAGGTCTTGAAGAAAATCTTTGCTGCCGAACCCTCCCTCTCAACTGAAAAAGCGATCAAACAGGCCCTCAAAATGCTCTGATGACTTTTCGAAAACCTACATTAAGAAGAAACCTCAAGAAGCTGTTGCCCGTGCCAATCCTGGCGCTGGTAGCTTCCTCTTTGTCTGTAGGCCAATACCGCAAATCGGAAATACAGCCCCCGCCGCCACCGGTGCCCGAATATCTCCAGGGCACAATGATACCCGACAGCGTCATCCTCCCCTCGCCGGTGCAAAACACTCTCCCTCAGGGGCTCGAAGACTATGTGGGCCGCGAATATGCCGCCGACCTCACAACCCCCTCAAACATCAAGACGGAGGTGAGCTACGACCCCTCGACCGGTATGTACGTCCTCCGCACATACGTAGGCGACCGCGAGATCATCACCCCCTACATGATGACTGCCGAGCAGTATAACGAGATGGTGACGCGACGCGAAATGTTCAATCGCTTCCGCGAACGCAACGCCGAAAGCTTCGAGCAGAAAGACAAGGAGGCCTTCAACATCTTCGATATGAACTTCGCCCTCGGGCCCCTCGAAAAGGTGTTCGGCCCGGGCGGCGTGCGCCTCACCACGCAGGGCTCCATACAGCTCTCCATGGGCGTGAAGAGCAACAAAACCGACAACCCGGCCCTCTCCCTGCGCTCGCGTCGCAAAACTTTCTTCAATTTCGACCAGAAGATCCAGGCCACGGTGAACGCCTCCGTGGGCGACAAGCTCAAATTCAACATGAGCTACAACACCGACGCCACCTTCGATTTCGACTCCAAAAACCTCAAACTCAACTACGAAGGTAAGGAAGACGAAATCATCAAGAACATCGAGGCGGGCAACGTGAGCATGACCACCGGGTCGAGCCTCATTCGCGGCGGTACGGCTCTCTTCGGCATCAAAACGAAGCTCCAGTTTGGCAAACTTACCCTCACCGGCCTCGTCAGCCAGCAGAACAGCGAGTCGAAAACCGTCAACACACAAGGCGGCGTGCAGACCACCAAGTTCTCTATCAAGGCCGACGATTACGACGCCAACCGCCACTTCTTCCTCGCTCAATATTTCTACGACAACTACGACACTTTCGCCGCTCGTCTCCCTCACGTAGCGTCGGGCATCACCATTACCCGTATCGAAGTCTGGGTGACCAATAAAAACAGCAACTACGACGAAAGCCGTAACTTCGTGGGCTTCATGGACCTCGGCGAAAACACACGCCTCGCCAACGACTTCTGGGAGCCCAACTACTCCTATTATAACCCCTCCAACCAGAGCAACAACCTGCTCGACGTTATCAAAAACGACTTCCCCGACGCCCGCAACATCAACCAGGTGACGCAGGTGCTCGAACCCCTCGCGGCTTACGGCATCACGGGCGGTCGCGACTTCGAGAAGGTGGAGAGCGCACGTCTGCTAAAACCGAGCGAATACTCGCTCAATTCCACCCTCGGCTACATCTCGCTCAAGTCGGCCCTCAACACCGACGAGGTGCTCGCCGTGGCCTACGAATACACCTACCAGGGCAAGGTGTATCAGGTGGGCGAGTTCTCAAACGACGTCACCAACACCACGCAGTCGCTCTATCTCAAGATGCTGCGCGGCACCACCGTCTCTCCGAAGCTCCCCATGTGGAAGCTGATGATGAAAAACGTCTACTCGCTCGGCGCCTACCAGCTCCAGAAAAAGAACTTCAAGCTCAACATCAAATACTTGAGCGACACCACCGGCACCGAGATCAACTATCTCCCCATCGGCGACATCTCCAACAAGCCCCTGCTCCAGGTGATGAACCTCGACCGCATCGACTCCAACCAGGAGTCGAACCCCGACGGTTTCTTCGACTATATCGAGGGCTACACCGTGCAGCCCACCAACGGCAAGATCATCTTCCCCGTGGCTGAGCCCTTCGGCGCCAATCTCGAACGCAAGATCGGCAATCCCGACCTTGCCGCTCCCTACGTCTACCGCGAGCTCTACGACTCCACGCTCGTCGTGGCCCGTCAGTTTGCCGACAAAAATAAATTCTCCCTCACGGGTGAATATCAGGCCTCAAACGGTGCGCAGATCCGCCTCAACGCGATGAACGTGCCCCGAGGCTCCGTAGTCGTGACCGCCGGCGGCGTTACCCTCACCGAAAACAGCGACTATACCGTCGACTACAGCATGGGTATCGTCACCATCACCAACCAGAGCATCATAGACTCGGGCACAAACGTAAGCGTCACGCTCGAAAACCAGTCGATGTTCAGCATGCAGCGCAAGACCCTCCTCGGCCTCGACGCGCAATACCGTTTCAATAAAGACTTTACCCTCGGCGGCACGATTCTCAACTTCTCCGAGCGAGCCCTCACCGAGAAGGTGAACATCGGCGACGAGGTGATCAACAACACCATGCTGGGTCTCAACCTGAGCTACAACAAGGAATTCATGTGGCTCACAAACCTGCTCAACAAGGTGCCCACGATCAACGCCACAGCCCCCTCGGCTCTACGCCTCAACGCGGAGTTCGCCCGACTCATACCTCACAAGCAGAAGACCGGCACCACCAAGGGCTCATCCTACATCGACGACTTCGAAAGCACCCAGATGGGTATGGACCTCCGCAATCCCTACTCATGGTTTCTCGCGTCTACGCCCCAGGACAACGGCCCCGACCCGCTCTTCCCTGAGGCTTCGCTCACCGACAACGTCGATTACGGCAAAAACCGTGCGCTCCTCGCCTGGAACTACATCGACCGCATGTGGACACAGAAGAACTCCTCCATGCTCCCCGGATATCTGCGCAACGACCTCAAGCAGCTCTCAAACCCCTACGTGCGCGAGGTGCAGGTGCGCGAAATCTACCCAGGCCGCGAAGTCAACTACGGCGAGGCCAACTACATACAGACGCTCAATCTCTCCTTCTATCCCAAGGAGCGCGGCCCCTACAACCTCGACGCCGAGAATATCGACGACCAGGGCAACCTTCTCTTCCCCGAGAAGCGCTGGGGCGGCATCATGCGAAAGATGGATAACTCCAACTTCGAGAGCTCAAATGTAGAATACCTCCAGTTCTGGCTCCTCGACCCCTTCCTCGACGAAGAGAACCACAACCTCGAAGGTGGCGACCTCTACTTCAACTTCGGCGAAATCAGCGAGGATATCCTCAAAGATGGCATGAAGAGCTACGAGAACGGTATACCCATCGACGGCAACGAGCAGTTTATGACCGAGACTAACTGGGGTCGCGTGTCGCGACAGAACTCCCTCACCTACGCCTTCGAAAACGCTCCCGAGGCGCGCCCGATGCAAGACGTGGGTCTCGACGGCCTACCCAACGCCGCTGAGTATGATTTCCATTCTTACGGCGACTATCTCAATCGCCTCCGCGCTCGCCTCCCGGGCACCACCATCGCCGAGATGGAGGAGATTCCCTTCTCGCCGATGAACGACCCCGCCGGCGACAACTACCACTTCTATCGCAGCAACTACTACGATGAGGTGCGCGCCTCCATCCTCGACCGCTACAAGCGCTACAACGGCGTGGAGGGCAACTCCCTCTCGCCCGACCAGAGCGAAAACCCGATGTATCAGTCGTCGCGCAGCGTGCCCGACGTGGAGGATATCAACCAAGACAACACCCTCAACGAATACGAGCGCTACTTCGAATATAAGGTGTCGATCCGCCCGGAAGACCTCCAGGTGGGCCGCAACTATATCACCGACATGCGCGAGACGATCATCCCTACCCGCGAAGGCACAGGCCGAAGCGTGTGGTATCAGTTCAAGATACCTCTCAGCCAGCCCGACAAGGTAGTAGGCGGTATCAACGACTTCTCCACAATCCGTTTCGCCCGCATCTTCATGACCAACTTCAAGGAGGTGACCCACCTCCGCTTCGGTTCGCTCGAACTCGTGAGAGGGGAGTGGCGCGACTACAAGTTCAACCTCAACAGCCGCAACGACGCGCCTGCCGAGGGTGATCTCGACATGTCGATCGTCAACATCGAGGAGAACTCCGGCCAGAAGCCCGTCAACTACGTGCTTCCCCCCGACGTGACCCGTATCCAGGATCCCGGCCAGATGCAGGCCACCCAGCTCAACGAGCAGTCGCTCTCGATGAAGGTGACCGGTCTGCAACCCGGCGACGCACGCGGCGCCTACAAGAACACGCAGCTCGACCTGCGTATCTACCGCCGCCTCCAGATGTGGGTGCACGCCGAAGCTCCTATCGACGACAAATACGACCTCAAGAACGGCGATCTCGCCATCTTCATCCGTCTCGGCTCCGACGTCAAAAACAACTACTACGAGTATGAGATCCCGCTTGAGTTGACCCCGCCGCCTCCATCCGGAAGCTACAACAACCTCAACTCGGCCGACCGTCAGACCGTATGGCCAATCTCTAACTTCCTCAACGTGGCCTTCGACTCGTTTACCGATCTGAAGACCGCACGCAACCACGACCGCAGCGCGGGTGTGGAGGGGGTAGGCTACACGAAGCTCTACTCGATGCGCGATCCCGAAAACGACCACAACACGATCAGCGTGCTCGGCAACCCGAGCCTCAGCGACGTGCGCGTGATGCTCATCGGCATCCGCAACAAGTCGAACTCCGTTAAGGATGGCACGATCTGGGTCAACGAGTTGCGCGTCACCGACTTCAACGAAGAGGGTGGCTGGGCGGCCAAAGTGACCGCCAACCTCAACCTCAGTGACGTGGCTCAGGTGAACTTCGGCGGACACGTCGAGACTGCCGGATTCGGTGGCGTCGACCAAGGTCTGTCGCAGCGTCGTCTCGACAACTACGAGCAGTATAACTTCGCCGTGCAGGGCGATGTGGGCAAGGTGTTCCCCGCCGCTGCCAAGCTCAACGCGCCGATCTACTACTCGAAGTCTACGGAGAAGACAACCCCGAAATACAATCCCCTCGACCAGGATATCTTGCTCAAAGACGCCCTCAAGGCCGCCACGACAAAGCACGAGAAAGACTCGATCAAGAGCTTCGCCGTGACGCGCAAGACGGTGGAGAGCTTCTCAATCTCCAACCTCAAATTCAACGTGCAGAGCAAGAACCCGATGCCCTGGGATCCGGCCAACTTCCAGCTCTCCTTCTCCTTCAACAAGCAGAAGAACGTAGACCCTGTGACGGAATATCAGAACACCAACGACTATCGCGGCTCGTTCCAGTATTCCTACAGCCCCTACGTGAAGCCCCTGAAGCCTTTCGGCTTCATCAAGGGTAAGGGTAAGGCGGCCAAGTTCTTCAGAGATTGGGGCATCAACTGGATGTTCAACAACCTGACGTTCTACACAAACATGAGTCGCTACTACTATGAGGAGCAGACCCGCAGCCAGGTTGATGTAGATTTCCAGCTCCCTGTGCAAGTGAGCAAGAACTTCCTCTGGGATCGCCAGCTCAACCTCACATGGAACATCATCCAGAGCCTCTCGCTCTCATTCTCAAGCAACACCACCGCCCGAATCGAGGAGACTGTGGGTGCCGTCAACAAGCGTCTCTTCCCCGACAAATACCGCGACTGGAGAGACACCGTATGGTCGTCGATCAAAGGGCTCGGTACGCCCTGGAACTACAACCAGACCTTCACCGGCAGCTACAAGGCCCCCTTCAACAAGATACCCTTCCTCGACTATCTCACCGGCAACCTCACTTACACCTCTACTTATAAGTGGGATCGCGGCACGACAGTCGACGGTCTCTTCCTCGGCAACTCCGTCCAGAACCAGTCCACTTGGAACGCCGACGCCCGCCTCAACTTCGAGACTCTCTTCAACAAATCGAAGTATCTCCAGGCCATCAACAAGCGCTTCGGAAAGAGCGGCGGCAGCGGAAGGGTGGCTGGAGCCAACCGTGGCGGCAACACCCGCGACAAGACACCGGCGGCCAAGAAATTCGAGCGGTCGATACCCCTTGCCGAAGACACCACCACCATGGTGAAGCATAATCTGAAGACCAAGAAGCTGAAGATCAACGCCACCCTGGGAGGGAAGCCCTTCAAGATCGAAACGAAAGTGATCGACGAGAACACGCTCGAAATCCTCACCAAGGGTAAGGGCAACATCAAGCTCGTGGTGCGCGAAGACAAGACCGAGCCGAAGAAATCGGTATTCAAGGAGGCGGCCGAATATGCTCTCCGTTTCCTGATGATGCCGAGAAGCGCCTCTTTCAGATGGCGCAGTTCCCACTCGCTCAATCTGCCGCAGTTTGCCCCGAGTGTGGGCGATATCTTCGGCCAGAGCACCAAATACGGCCCCATGGCCCCGGGTCTCGACTTCGCTTTCGGTTTCTACGGCGAAGACTATGTGCAGAAATCGCTCGACAGAGGTTGGTTGCTCACCGGCAACGACATGACCACCCCCGCGCTCTGGAACCAGGGGAAGGAGTTCAACTTCGAGCTAACCCTTGAGCCGATTCGCGGCCTCAAGATCGTGCTTACCAACAACCTCACCGACAACCGCACGCGTCAGGTGCAGTTTATGTTCTCCGGTATGCCCACCACGATGAGCGGCTCCTATACCCGCACCCACGTGGCCATCAAGAGCGCGCTGAAAACGTCGAAGGCACAGAACGGCTACCAGTCGGCCGCCTTCACACAGTTCCTTGAGAACATCCCGACGATTGCCGCGCGCTACGAGAGCCTCTACAACGGCATGGATTACCCTACGACCGGCTTCATGGAGGGTTCGCCTCTCGCGGGCACACCCTACAACACGGCCGTTGGCACCGTGAGTCGCACGAGTCCCGACGTGCTCATCCCCGCCTTCTTGGCGGCTTACAGCGGCAGCGATCCCAACAAGATCACGCTCGACCACTTCGCCGGCCTCGGCTCCGTGCGCCCCAACTGGCGCGTCACCTACGACGGCCTGCTCCAGATCGGCAACATGAAGAAGATCTTCAAATCGTTTACCCTCTCGCACGCCTATCAGTGCACCTACTCCATCGGTAGCTATTCGAGCTATCTCAACTGGGTCGGTGTGGCAGGCGACCTCGGTTTCACGATGGATGAGCAGACGCGTCAGCCGATACCCTCGTCACCTTATAATATATCGTCGGTGGCGATCACCGAGAAGTTTGCTCCGCTCATCGGCGTGAACATGACCTTCAAGAACGAGCTTTCGGTCAACGCCGAATATCGCGATGCCCGCACGCTCAACCTCAACACCTCGGCGGGTCAGATCGTGGAGACAGGCAGCAAGCAGATCTCTATCGGAGCCGGCATCAAGATACCCGACTTCAACAAGGTGATCAAGTTCGGCAGTTCGCAGGGGGGCACGAGCAACGACCTCTCGATGAATCTCGACTTCGCTTTCAGCAACAACCAGTCGCTGATTCGCCGAATAGAGACGGCTTACACGCAGGCTACGCAAGGCACTCAGACCTTCTCGGTCAACTTCATGGCCACGTATCAGTTCAGTAAGAAAGTGTCGCTCTCGGCCTTCTTCGATCATCAGGTCAACACGCCGTTGGTATCGAATAACTCGTATCCCACGTCGAATTCAAACTACGGCATAGCAATCAATATTTCACTGGCGCGATAATTTTATCGCGCCTTTTTTTGCCTTGGGAGGGGGGCATTTTCTTCGGCGAGAGAAAAAAGAGGGGGAGAGGCCGAGGATTTTCGAACCATTAAGCGCGATTGAATGTTTAAATAATTGAACAAACGATTCTACTCCGTTTAGATTCTATTGTTTGATAGAAATAACTCTATTGTTTGATAGAAATTAAAAACTGTATATAACATTATCAATTCAACGCATATGAATTTTAATAATTTCACAATCAAATCGCAAGAAGTGGTGCAGAAGGCGATCGAACTGACCAGACAGGCTGGCCAGCAGCAGATCGAGCCCGTCCACATTCTCAAGGCCCTCATCCAGGAGAGCGAGACGATTGTCAACTTCGTGTTCCAAAAGCTTGGGGCAAACCTCAATGCGGTGAACATGGCTATTGACAAGGATATCCAGAGCCTTCCGAAAGTAAGCGGTGGCGATGTATTCCTCAGCCGTGAGTCGAACGAGGCTCTTCAGAAGGCTATCGACTTCTCAAAGTCGATGGGCGACGAATACGTCTCTGTCGAGGCTGTCCTGATGGGTATTCTCAAAACAAGATGCAAAGCTTCTCAGATTCTTAAAGATGCCGGAATCACTGAAGATGGTCTCAAGGCCGCTATTCAGGAGCTCCGTAAAGGTAATAAGGTGACTCAGCAGAGCGCCGAGGAGAGCTATCAGGCTCTCAGCAAATATGCGATCAACCTCAACGACCGTGCCCGCAGCGGCAAGCTCGACCCCGTGATCGGTCGTGACGAGGAGATCAGACGCGTGCTTCAGATCCTTTCACGTCGTACGAAAAACAACCCGATGCTCGTCGGCGAACCGGGTACCGGTAAGACAGCCATCGCCGAGGGCCTGGCCCACCGTATCGTGCGTGGCGACGTGCCTGAAAACCTTAAGTCGAAGCAGATCTATTCGCTCGATATGGGTGCGCTCGTGGCAGGCGCCAAATATAAAGGTGAGTTTGAGGAGCGTCTGAAAGCCATCGTAAATGAGGTTA
>CAZGJH010000010.1:0-40820 GCA_964525735.1 uncultured Sangeribacter sp. | reverse complement strand
TTCATAAATACGCTTAGACGATGTGGACGCGAAAAATCGCGTCCCTACAATAACGGCATTAATACCATAACGACATCGATACAATAACGACATCGATACAATAACGGTATCAACACATTAGCGGCATCGATACAATAACTGCATCGATACAATAACGGCATCAATACACAATCACTCCTCTGTTTCGGCGGGTTCGGCCGAATGTTTGGGGAGAGTGAGATGCAGGAAGAGCCATCCGAGGAAGCCGGCAAGGAAGGAGCCGACAAGGATACCCAACTTAGAATTGTTGAGCAGCTGCGAGAGGTAAGGATCGCCTGTGCCAAACGAAAGGTTGGCGATGAAGAGCGACACCGTGAAACCGATACCGCCGAGCATCGACACAGCAGCCAATTGCTTCCAGTTGCAGCCGTCGGGCATCGGGGCCCAGTTGAGTTTGACGCAGATCCACGAGAAGATGAAGATTCCGAGGAACTTACCTACTACCAAGCCGAGAATAATGGCCGGAGCCACACCGTGGAACAATGCGCTGAATTGCAGATCGCCGAAGTAGATGCCGGCATTGGCAAATGCGAAGAGCGGCACAATCAGATAGTTGACCACAGGGTGAAGCGAGTCTTCCATATCCTGAAGCGGCGAAATCACCTTATCGGAAGCCGACTCTATCTCCTTGAGCCAGTTGAGCTGGTCCTTGGTAAGGATGGTTCGCGACGTCAGTTTCTCATCGTCCTCGCTGGCGAAGAATCCGATATTCTTACGGATCGTCTTGATATACTTCTTCGGGGCGTAGACAGGAGTGGCCGGTACACAGAAGGCAATCAGCACACCTGCAATCGTGGGGTGAATGCCCGCGTTGAGGAAGAGAAACCAGATGAAAGCGCCGATGCCGAGATAGAACATCTTGCTCTGTATTCCGAAATGGCCACCCAACACAAGCACACCGAGCAACACGGCAGCGATGCCGAGCAGGATGAAATTGATATGCGTGCTGTAGAAGATCGCGATCACGAGGATACCGCCTATATCATCTACCACAGCAAGAGTGGTGAGGAATATCTTGAGCGAGATCGGCACACGATTGCCGAGCATGGCGAGCACACCGAGCGAGAAGGCGATATCCGTAGCCATCGGTATGGCCGCTCCGTCGATAAAATCGGAGCCGTGGCCGAGCAGGAAGAAGATGCCCACGGGCACCACCATACCGCCTACGGCTGCCACAATCGGGAGCAACGCCTGACGGAACGAGGAGAGCTCGCCCACGAGAATCTCACGCTTTATCTCCAGACCCACCGAGAAGAAGAACACGGCCATCAACGCGTCGTTGATGAAAGCCATCACGCTCATCGGGTGGCCGTGGTGGCTGAAGAGATTAAACTTCCCTATCTGGAGAGCCATCTCGTGGGTCCAGAGGGAATTGTAGAAATTATGGAGGAAGGGAAGGTTGACGACAAGCAGAGCCAAAGCCGTGGCCACAAGCAAGACGTTGCCGCCATTGGTAAGGTTTTTGATTGTCTTCCTCGCTGTATAAAAAACAGTTGCCATTTATGCCGGATTTATAGAATTTCGGCCGTCGAGGAGTTTGTAAAGCTGATCGGCTGCCAGCTTGGTGTCTACTTTCTTGATGATATCGGTGACGGTGCCGTCGTTGTTGCAAACGAAGGTGGTGCGCACGATACCCATATATTCCCGTCCGGCCATCTTCTTGAGCTGCCAAACTCCAGCAAGCTGGCAGAGAGTGGTGTCGGTGTCGGCGATCAGCGGGAAAGGCAGATCATATTTGTCGGCGAATTTCTTGTGGCTCGCTTCTGAATCTTTGCTTACGCCGATCACCTGATAGCCCATATCCTTGAGCGTCTGATAAGCGTCGCGCAGACTTTGAGCCTCGGCAGAGCAACCGGGGGTGTTGTCTTTGGGATAGAAATAGATGATGAAGTTCATTCCGGGGAAGTCGGAGAGGCGCACCTCCTTGCCGTCGGCATCTTTGCCGAGGAGGTCGGGGAATTTGTCGTCGATATGCATAATAATAAAGTTTTTGTTTTTATAACAAATTAACTTTTCATCATGTTCAGACAAAGCACGCCTAACCTCCTTGGCCAGCTATCAATCGAGCTTGAGCACAGCGAGGAAGGCCTTCTGCGGCACCTCTACCGAGCCGATCTGCTTCATGCGCTTCTTACCGGCTTTCTGCTTCTCGAGGAGCTTGCGCTTACGCGAGATATCGCCGCCGTAGCATTTGGCCGTAACGTCCTTGCGCACAGCCTTGATCGTTTCGCGCGCTATGATTTTCGCGCCGATGGCAGCCTGGATGGCGATGTCGAACTGCTGGCGCGGGATGAGCTCCTTGAGCTTCTCGCACATGCGGCGTCCGAACCGCACGGCATTGTCGGCGTGAGTGAGCGTAGAGAGTGCGTCGACACTCTCGCCGTTGAGCAGGATGTCGAGCTTCACGAGTTTCGACTCGCGGAAATCGTGGAGATGATAGTCAAACGAAGCGTAACCCTTCGAGATAGATTTCAGTTTGTCGTAGAAATCGATAACGATCTCGCCGAGGGGCATATCGAAAGTGATCTCCATACGGTTGCCGGAGATATACTCCTGCTTCACGAGTTCGCCGCGCTTGCTGAGGCAGAGCGTCATGATCGGACCGATATAATCGGCAGCCGTGATGATCGTGGCGCGGATGTACGGTTCTTCGATATGGTCGATGAGCGTAGCCTCCGGGAGCCCGGAAGGATTGTGCACCTCCGTGACGTTGCCCTTCTTATCGTATACCTTATAAGATACGTTGGGGACGGTAGTGATCACGTCCATGTCGAACTCGCGCCCCAGACGCTCCTGGATAATCTCCATGTGGAGCAGACCGAGGAAGCCGCAGCGGAAACCGAATCCGAGGGCGGCCGACGATTCCGGCTGGAATGTCAGCGAGGCATCGTTGAGCTGCAGTTTTTCGAGCGAGGCACGCAGATTTTCGAAATCTTCCGTCTCGATGGGATAGACGCCGGCAAATACCATCGGTTTCACCTCCTCGAAGCCCTCGATAGCCTTGTCGCAAGGGCGCTCAACGTGGGTGATAGTATCGCCCACCTTCACCTCCTTAGAAGTCTTGATGCCCGAGATAATGTAGCCTACGTTGCCCGCGGAGAGTTCCTTGCGGGGCGACATATCGAGCTTGAGCACACCCACCTCATCGGCGTGATACTCCTTGCCCGTGGAGACAAACTTCACGAAATCATCCTTCTTTATCGTGCCGTTGATAATTTTGAAATAGGCTATGATGCCACGGAAGGGATTGAAAACCGAGTCGAAGATCAAGGCCTGGAGCGGCGCTTCGGGGTCGCCCTCAGGAGCGGGCACACGCTCCACGATAGCGCGGAGCACGTCGTCGATGCCCATGCCGGTCTTGCCGCTCGCGCGAATGATATCGGAGCGGTCGCAACCGAGAAGGTCGACGATCTGGTCTTCCACCTCATCGGGTTTGGCGCTGTCGAGGTCGCATTTATTAATCACCGGGATAATCTCCAGGTTATTGTCGATAGCCATATAGAGATTGGAGATGGTCTGCGCCTGGATGCCTTGTGAAGCGTCGACAATCAGGAGGGCTCCTTCGCAAGCCGCGATAGAGCGCGACACCTCATAAGAGAAGTCGACGTGTCCCGGAGTGTCGATCAGATTGAGCACATACTTTTGTCCGTCGAGCTCGTAATCCATCTGGATAGCGTGGCTTTTGATGGTGATACCCCTCTCCCTTTCGAGGTCCATATCGTCGAGCACCTGAGCCTCCATATCCTTTGCGGCCACCGTCTCAGTGCGTTCGAGCAGACGGTCGGCAAGAGTAGATTTGCCATGGTCGATATGGGCTATGATGCAGAAATTTCTGATATTCTTCATTGAATCGCTATTTTGTTGCAAAATTACAAAAAATTTTTCAATTTTCAATCACTCCGCGTAAGATGCTGATTATCAAAATGTCTGACACGCTATTCTGCAAAGCACACAACTAATTCTTAACATACTACCTGTAAATTTTAGGTACTATGTATTGCATAGTACTATTTTTTATTATAACTTTGCAGCGTGAAACCAAATAAAACCACTTCCACAATGAGCAAGCTTATCTCACATACGCTTCTTCTCTCCTCGCTTCTCTGCTCCACGCCCCTCTTGGCCGCAGAGCCTGCAAACCCCGCCGAGCCCATCAAGGCCGATGAGCAACCCGCCGACTCCATAGCCGCTTCCAGCTACGATCTCGATGAACTCGTGGTGGTGACGCAACGCCCTGCCGTGACATCAGACGGCGCGAAACTGACATTCGATATGCAGGCCGACCCATCAGTGAAAGCCCTCACGCTCAACGACGCGCTGCGGAAAGTGCCCATGGTGAGCGTAGACGGCGAAGGCAACATACGCATCAACGGCCAAGACAATTTCAAGATCTACGTAAACGGGAAAGAAGACCCTTCTCTCTCGGCCAACTACAAGAATATCTTCAAGGCGATGCCCGCATCTTCGGTGGTGAAGGTGGAGGTGATCACCGAACCGGGCGCGAAATATGACGCCGAAGGCACGGCGGGAATACTCAACCTCGTGACCGTGACCCGCAACTCTACCGACGGCTATTCGGGCACAATATCAGGCTCTTTCTCCAAAGTGCAAGCCGGAGCTTCGCTCTACGGACGCATGAAGAGCGGACGCCTCGCGATGAGCGCCAACATAGACTATTACAACGCGACGCTCTTCCCGCAGCACAATGACAACGAGAACCTTACCGAATATCTCGACCCGACAAATCCCTACTCCACCAGCAACCGCATAGAGCAGAATGTGGTGTGGAAATACTTGGGCGCGGGGCTCAATCTCTCTTACGATCTCTCCGACCACGACCTGCTCACGGCCAATTTCAACATCAACAATGTTGACGCTTCGTTGCGCAAAGGGGGACAATCGATCAGCAAGATCTTCAACGCCGAGGGAGAGCTGACAGGGAGCATGCACCGCGACCTCACAGGCTCGATACGCAATCTCTCACTAACAGCCGGGGCCGCGTGGCAGCATGATTTCTCACACGACGGCGAGAAACTCATTCTCTCCTACCTTTTCAGCCACGGCATCGACAAGCTCGACGCTCTCCTTGACGAGCGCGAAAGCGAGGGCTCGCCGATCGCTTCTCCCTACGAGGATTTCCACAACCATGGCAAGACGTCAGAGCACACCGTGCAGCTTGACTATATCTCGCCGCTTTTCGCTGAGGCTCACACTATCGAGGCGGGAGGCAAAGGAATATTCCGTCACAATCCTGCCGTGTCGTCGACACTTCGCGGACTCTCGGCCGACGACATACTGCTCGAGGGCTCCGACTTCACCGATATCGTGCAGAAACAGAATATCTACGCCTTATACGTATCATACAATGGCAAATTCGGCAATTTCGCGGCAACAGCAGGAGTGAGATACGAGCACACCGACATGGGGATCGACTTCAACTACGACACCAATCCCCTGACTCCGGGGGATAAAGGACGAGCGGTGACTCCGGCGGACGAGGGAAGAGCGGCCGACTTCATGAATCATCTCAACGATGTAGTGCCAAACGCGGCGTTGACCTACATGTTCGGTCCGGCGTCCAACCTCCGTCTGGCCTATCAGATGCGAATTTCAAGGCCGTCGCTCTCGCAAGTGAATCCCTTCTGTTTCACCTATGTGCCTGGAATCGTGGATACCGGCAACCCCGACCTCTCCAGCGAACGAAGCAACAAGATTTCGCTCACCTACTCAAACTTCGGAAGAGTGGCCGGAGGGAATATCGGAGTGGAATACTCCACGATCGACAACGCCATCTCCCGCTATACATATAAGGAGGACGACGTGATTATCAACACTTACGCCAATCTCGGGCACAACCGGATCTTCGCCCTCTTCGGCTTCATGAACTGGAACATTATCAACAACATGCAATTCTCCGTAAACGCCCGATTGCAATACCGCTCCCTGAGCTCCGGCGAGCCGAAGATGAGCAACTCGGGCTGGACGCTCAACGCCGGGGCCAACTGGAACTGGTCGCTCCCCCGCCATTGGAAAGCATACGCCTACGGCGGCGGCAACACACGCGACTATTCGCTCCAGGGCTGGAACGACGGCTGGTATTATTACGGCCTCGGCATCAGCAAGAGTTTCCTTGCCGAAGAGGCGCTTACGGTGTCGCTGAGCGCGAATCAGTTTCTGCAAAGCCAAATCACCCACCGATCTATGATCGAGACAGAAAATATGCGCAACAGCTTCACGTTCTATAATAAGAACTGGAACGTAGGAGTGTCGGTGAGCTGGAATTTCGGATCGCTCAAGAACGATGTGCGCAAAACCTCGCGCGGCATCTCCAACGACGACCAGAGCAAAGCCAAAGGCAACTCAATGATGTAAATAAATCAGAAAAACAACACATACTATGGTGAAACAAGATTCTAACATACGCTCGCAGATGAGGAAGGGGATACTTGAATACTGTGTCCTACTCCTTCTCAGCCAGCAACGGGCCTACCCTTCCGATATCATCAACGGATTGAGCGAAGCCTCTCTCATTGTGGTGGAGGGGACACTCTACACCCTGCTCAACCGACTGCGCAAGGAGGGTAAACTCGGCTACGAGTGGGAGGAGAGTCCCAAAGGACCTCCACGCAAATATTACTTCCTCACGGAGACAGGCCGCGAGACGCTCGCAGAAATGTCGGACGCCTGGGACGAGATCGTGATGAACGTGACCCACTTCCGGCGCCTCGCCCAAACGCCCCGGCCCGAGGAGCCTGCTCCCACACAAGACGCCGACGAATCTCTCGAAGAGGAAATTGAATTACTGTAACCCAAAATTATCTCTGTTTCAATGAAAAAGACTTTTTCTATCAATATAGCAGGCTTCCCTTTCACAATCGATGAGGATGCCTACACCCTGCTCAACGACTATCTCAAGACCATAGAACACGCCTTTGCAAGCGTAGAAGATTCTTCAGAGCTCGTCAACGACATCGAAAGCCGCATTGCCGAACTCCTTCTTATCTCTTCCGACAACGGCACACGCATACTGACGCTCGCCGACATCGACAGCGTGATTGCCCGCATCGGCAAACCCGAGGAGATGATCGAGGCCGACGAATCGATCAACATCGATGCGAACGGCGACGAAGAGGTAGTGATCAACGAAGAGACTCGCACCACACCTCCACCCTACATTCCGCCGCTCCCTCCGCAGCAGAAGAAGCTCTACCGCGACCCCTCTAACGCGCTGCTCGGCGGCGTATGCTCGGGCATCGCATGGTATCTCGGCTGGGACGTGACCTGGGTGCGACTTCTCGTGGTGGCTCTCGCTTTCGTGTCGTGGGGCACGGTGGCTGTGATTTACATAATTCTCTGGATTGTAGTGCCCGAGGCGGTAACTCCGCTTCAGCGCATGCAGATGATGGGTGAGCAACCTACGATGCAGAATATCGGGCGCACCGTTAGCGACACTTTCCGCGAAGATCAAGGTGAGAAAGTGAATCAGCAGCCCAGCAGTGCACCGCAAGCAGCCGGCACTTTGGCCACAATTTTCAGTATTCTGGCCAAAGCGTGCATCATCTTCGGCCTGATCATCGCGATACCGATTCTATGCGCCCTCGTGTTGGGCTTGATCGGCTCGGTGTTCTTCTTCCTGATGTGGGGCACAACGCTGCTTTTCGGCACGGGGCTTCCGTTTGACTCGCCAGAGTTTGACGATCCCTATGTGACGCGCCTGGTGTTCTGGGGAGTGATGTGCGGCATCGGTTGGATTCTCACATTGGCTATACCCCTCTATCTACTTGTAAGAAAAGGCCTTAACAGGAAGAGCACATTCACGCCCTCCACAAAGAAGGGGCTCTGGATTGTATGGATAGCCGGTTTCATTCTTGCGGCTTGCTCTACGGGCATGGTGATCAACTCCGCCTTTCAGCAGGAGGTGAACGCCCATCGCCAATGGGTGAATCACCATATTGAAAGCAACGCCGCGATCGACGAGATTATGACGGAGCAAACGGTAGATTCACTTACTGTGCAAGACTCCACAATCGTGACCGACACCGTAGTCACCACGGCCGCTTCGGAGGCCACTACGACCGTCGGAACTGCAATTTGACAGCAGAATCGGGTTTTGTGTTTGGCAGTCTGCGTTTTTTTCATTAACTTTGCCCATTCAAACGGACAAAACTTATATGGGATTTTTTAAGAAGCTTTTCTCCAAAGAGAAGAAAGAGAAACTCGACACCGGTCTCCAGAAAACCAAAGAGGGAGTATGGAGCAAGATCACGCGTGCCGTAGCCGGCAAGAGCAAGGTTGACGACGATGTTCTCGATAATCTCGAGGAGGCCTTTATCACCAGCGATGTCGGCGTAGACACCACTCTCAAAATCATCGAAAGGATTCAAGATCGTGTGGCGCGCGACAAATATGTCGGCTCCGACGAACTCAACAACCTTCTTTGCGAAGAGATCACCGATATGCTCGCTCGCCCTGAAGAGGAGGTGGAGCTCGACGACTTTGAGGTGAAGAAAACGGGCGACCCTTACGTAATAATGGTAGTCGGCGTAAACGGCGTTGGCAAAACCACCACCATCGGCAAACTTGCTGCCCAATATAAGAAGGCGGGCAATAAGGTGGTGCTCGGAGCAGCCGACACTTTCCGCGCGGCGGCTATCGAGCAGCTCGATATCTGGGGCGAACGCGTGGGTGTGCCCGTAATCAAGCAGAAGATGGGCAGCGACCCGGCGGCCGTGGCTTTCGACACGCTCTCTTCGGCCAAGGCTCAGGGAGCCGACGTGGTGATCATCGACACGGCCGGACGCTTGCACAACAAGATCGGCCTGATGAACGAGCTCACCAAGATCAAGAATGTGATGAAGCGCGTTGTGCCCGATGCCCCGCAGGAGATTCTTCTCGTGCTCGACGGCTCCACCGGACAGAACGCATTCGAACAGGCTCGCCAGTTTGTGGCTGCTACGGAGGTAAACGCTTTGGCCGTAACGAAGCTCGACGGCACCGCCAAGGGTGGCGTGGTGATCGGCATCAGCGACCAGTTTAAGATTCCGGTGAAATATATCGGCATCGGCGAGGGTATCGACGATTTGCAGATTTTCCGCCCCGAAGAATTCGTTCGCTCACTCTTTATCAAGGAATAATTCTTTAATTTTTTTAAGGAAAAATTCTTTGATAAGGAATAATTAGGTAATCAATTGAAGAAAAATCACATAGATATCATTTCCATGGGCTGCTCCAAGAATCTCGTAGATTCGGAGCGGCTCATTAAACAATTAGACGCCAAGGGATATTCCGTGAGCCATGACCCCGAAATTCCCTCGGGCGAATATGTCGTGGTGAACACCTGCGGCTTCATCAACGATGCCAAGGAGGAATCTATCCAGACAATCCTTGAGCTCGTAGACCGCAAGGAGAACGATGAGATCGGCAAAGTGGTGGTGATGGGATGCCTCTCGCAGCGCTATATGCAGGATCTCAAGGCTGAGATTCCGGAGGTGGATGTGTGGTATGGCAAATTCGACTGGAAGAATTTCATCGCCGAACTCCCCGACCGCAGCAAGGCCGCGGCTCAAGAGAGCGAACGCCCGCGCGACTGGGAACGCTCGCTCACAACTCCACCACACTCCGCCTACCTCAAGATTTCGGAGGGTTGCAACCGCTTCTGCGCTTTCTGCGCCATACCGATCATAACGGGGCGTCACGTTTCGCGCCCCATTGAAGAGATTTTGGAGGAGACTCGCGAGCTCGTGAAGGAGGGTGTGAAGGAATTCAACGTCATAGCGCAAGATCTTTCATCGTATGGCACTGACCTTTACGGGCGCCATGCCTTGGCTGAATTGATCGACCGTATGGCCGACTTCCCTGGCGTGGAGTGGATTCGCCTCCATTACGCTTACCCCTCTGATTTCCCGATGGATATCCTCGACGTGATGGCTCGTCGCGACAACGTTTGCAACTATCTCGACATAGCCTTGCAGCATATCGCCGACCCCGTGCTGAAGAATATGCGCAGACATATAGATAAGGAGGGAACGCTCAAGCTTTTGGACACGATTCGCGAGAAAGTGCCCAGCATACGCATCCGCACCACTCTCATGACCGGTTTTCCGGGTGAGGGGGAGAAGGAATTCGGGGAACTTGTGGAGTTTGTGCGTACCCAGCGTTTCGACCGTATGGGGGCCTTCACCTACTGCGAGGAAGATGACACCTACGCCGCTCAGAATCTCGACGACAGCATACCTCAGGAGGTGAAGCAGGAGCGTCTCGACAAGATCATGGCCCTTCAGGAGGATATCGCCCTCGAACTCAACGAGGCTCTCGTAGGCACCACGCAGCGTGTGCTGATCGACCGTATCGAGAATGGCAAAGCTTACGGACGCACGCAATACGACTCTCCCGAAGTTGACCCCGAAGTGATAATCGACGACGACGATACGCTCACACCGGGCGAATTCGTAGAGGTAAGAATCACAGAGGCTTATCCCTTCGAATTGATCGGAGAAAAAGTTCCCTTCGAATTGATCGGAGAAAAAGTGAATTGACATGGGCATAAGATTTGAATACGGATCGCGCCGAGCCACCAACGGACCGATGATTTTCTTCTCCGACCCCGTGTCGGAGGTGAATCTGCGCGACGAAATCAGAGGGGCCATAGAGAGCCGGCTCTGTTTCTACGCTTATCACGCCCCTGGCGACATGATGATGACCTTCGGCAGCTCCGAGGGGACGGTGAAAGGGATCGGCACTCCTGGGTTTGCCATAGCCCCCTTCCTCCCGGGCATGGAGGCCGTTACGATTCCTTACGCGCCCGTGCCGCGCGGCGGAGCCGAAGAGGCTTTCCCCTTCCCATCGCAATCTACCACTCCCGAACAGCATGAGCGCGAGATTGTCGCCATCAAAGAAACTCTCTCCGCACTCGGTCATGGCAAGATTGTGGCCGCACGGGTGGAAGTGGTAAACGATCGACTCGATCCGGCCGAGATCTTCATGAATCTCTGCAAGGTGTATCCCAAAGCCTTCTCCTTCTGTTTCTCAACGCCTTATACCGGTTGCTGGATAGGCGCGACGCCGGAACTTTTGCTCGAAGCACGCGGCGGACGCCTCCACACGATGGCTTTGGCCGGGACTCGACTCGCTGGAACGGCTGGGGAATGGGACGAGAAGAACCGCGAGGAGCAGCAGATGGTGACCGATTACATTATCGAGACATTCGACAGTTTCGATCTGCGACCCGAAGCTGAGGCAACGTTCACGAAAAATGCAGGCGCGATAGAGCATATCTGCACTCCCGTTTCGGCTCCGGTGCCGAACGACGGTTTTTCAAGCGAACGTGCTGCTCAACTGCTTCTTACGCTGTCGCCCACGCCTGCTGTAGCAGGGCTGCCGAAAGAGACGGCTTTGCGCGTAATCAGCGAGTATGAAACCTTCCCCCGCGCTTTCTATGGCGGCTTCTGCGGGCCCTACCGTTCTGCCTCCGACTTCTCGATGTTTGTGGCCCTGCGTTCGGGGCGCATCGAAGCGGAGCGTTACGCGCTCTATGCCGGCGGAGGTATAACCGTGAAATCTGACCCGGCCACGGAGTGGGAGGAGACGAAACTCAAGCTTGAAACTTTGAGAACCGTTATAACCGAACAAGGCTGAACGAACCGTTACAACCGAACAAGTGTACCGTCCCGAGAACAACCGAACAAGAATAAAGAAACCATAATAACCAATCAACAATGAAATTAGCAAAGACTTTGCTCCTCCTTGCCCTCGCAGGGATTCCCTCTCTGATGGGCGCGCAGGAGCATCTCAAGAGCCTCGACAAGAACGGACTCGACAAAAACGTGGCTCCCTCGCAAGATTTCTACCAGTATGTCAACAAAGGCTGGATGGATGCCAACCCTCTCACTCCTGAATATGCCCGTTACGGACAATTCAACATCCTCAACGATTCGAGCAACAACCGCGTGCGCCGCATCGTGACCAACCTTGCGAAGACTAATCCGGCAAAGGGCACCAACGCCTACAAGATCGCCACGCTTTATGAGTCGGGCATGGATTCCGTGCGTCGCAACCAGCTCGGCGCGCAGCCTATCAAGGCCGACCTCGCACGTATCGACAAGACTGAGCCGGCAGATATGAAGAAGCTCTTCCTCTGGCTCCATCAGAATTACACCTCTCCCCTACTCGGCGCAGGCCCGATGGAAGATCTGGCCAACTCGAAAGAGTATGCCATGTACGTCAGCGGTGGCGGCCTCACCTTGGGCGACCGCGACTACTATCTGAAAGACGACAAGAGAAATAAGGAGGTGCGCGAGGCTTACAAAAAGCTTATCAAGGCTCAGATGATGAATGCCGGCTTCGGCAAGAAAGATGCCGACCGCATCGTGAAGAATGTGATGAAAGTGGAGACGCTTCTCGCCGATTCTACCTGGACCCGCGAGGAGAGCCGCAACATACCCGCGATGTATAACCCGCGCACAATCCCCGAGCTTCAGGCTGCTTATCCCAACATTCCCTGGGATGAATTCTTCATCGAGACGATGGATATCCAGACTCCCGAGGTTGTGATCGTCACCAATCCCAACACACTCAAGCAGGCCGACAATCTCATGAAGTCGCTCACCGACCGCGAGAAGAAAGACTACTATCTCTGGCAGTATGTCAGCTCGGCGGCTCCCTATCTGAGCGATGATTTCGCCAACGCCTCGTTTGAATTCAACAAGGTGATGAGCGGCGTTCAGCAGATGCGTCCCCGCTGGAAACGCGCACTCGGCGTGACTGAGGGTGTGCTTGGCGAAGGTATCGGCGAGCTTTATGTAGAGGAGTATTTCCCCGCAAGCTCGAAGGAGTATATGATCGGTCTTGTTGAGAATCTCCGCAACGCTCTTGGCAAGCACATCATTCACCTCCCCTGGATGAGCGACGACACCAAAGTGCAGGCTCTCAAGAAGCTCAACTCTATCACAGTGAAGATCGGCTATCCCGACAAATGGAAAGATTATTCGGAGCTTGAGCTTGATCCGGCCCTCTCCTACTGGGAGAACGTACACAACGCCAATCTCTGGGAAAACAAGCAGGAGCTCGCTAAATGGGGCAAACCTGTAGACCGCACCGAATGGGGCATGACGCCTCAGACCATCAACGCCTACTACAACCCGCTCAACAATGAGATCGTATTCCCCGCCGGTATTCTTCAGGCACCTTTCTACGATCCCGAAGCAAGCGATGCCGAGAACTACGGTGGTATCGGCGTGGTGATCGGTCATGAGCTCACCCACGGCTTCGACGACCAGGGTTGCCAGTTCGATGCCGACGGTAATATGGTAAACTGGTGGACAGCTGAAGATGCCGAGGCTTTCGGCAACCTTACACAGGGTCTTGTTGCTCAGTTTGACGCTGTGGAGGTGCTTCCCGGTCTTCACGCCAACGGCCAGTATACTCTCGGTGAGAATATCGCCGACCAGGGTGGCCTCCGCATTGCCCGCACAGCCTTCCTCGACTCTCAGAGAAAGAAGGGCGTCGACGTAACTTCACCCGAAGCCAAGATCGAGGGCTTCGACCCGATGCAGGTGTTCTACATGAACTTCGCCAACCTCTGGGCCGGCAACATCCGCGACGAGGAGATCCGCTCGCTTACTACAGGCGACGTGCACTCATTGGGTAAAAACCGCGTGAATGTATCGCTCAAGAATATCGCTCCCTTCTTCGAGGCTTTCGGCATCCAGGCCGGAGATCCGATGTTCCTTCCTGAGGCAGAGCGCGTGATCATTTGGTAATTTGGCGCTCCCTTCTGAGACTAACACATAGAGAAAAATTCAAAAAAATGATTCGGAATTTCGTCCGAATCATTTTTTTTTGTAAATTTGCATATTAATTCGCAGTAAGTGTAGGCTATTTCTTCCGAAAAAGCTGTGACTTGTTCTCAAAAGACGCGGTTGCCCGTTCTTGCGAGAAATCTTGACAAAGGCAAGAAAAAGGTTCGGGAAACCTTTATTGATAACGACTGAAACTAATTATTAATCAACATAAAATGAACTACAAATTCATGAGACATTTTTCCGTTTACGGGGCACTGCCCCTTATGGCGGCGGTAGCACTTACCGGGTGTGTCGACAATGGCTACGACCTCTCGGATATCGACACCACCACCGAAATCAAGGTCAAGGATCTTGTAATTCCCATCAATCTTGACGTAGTAACGCTCGGTGACATCATCGAGATCAAAGACGACAGCGAACTTACCGAAATAGAGGTTAGTGCCGAGGATTTCTTTGCTTTCAACGCTCAGATCAACGGCCAATCATTCTACGCCGTGGATAAATCGGGCACCTTTGAATCGAAGAAAATCGAAATCCCTGGTTTTTCGGCTGCCGCTCCGCACGTGAATCCTCTCACACTGAACATTTCAATGCCGTCGCTCCCTTCCATGGCTCCAGCATCTCCGGCAGCAAAAATCCCCGGTATTAATGAGGCGCTTGAGGTTGAGTATCCCGCTGCTGGCGAGACTCCTGTATCTACGAACCTCAACTATACTGCCCGCAATATTGATTCATCAATTATCTCTATTCAAGATATCACTCTCGAACCGTTTGAAGCAGAAGTAAAGTTTAACATTGGTTCATTGCAGAACTTGGGGACTTTCATCCTTAAAAATGTTGAAGTAGCCCTACCGAAAGGTTTGGTTTATACAAGTTTAGCCAACGAAACAAGTTATGTTGACGCGGAGGGTGTTCTTCATATTCAGACAGTAACCTTCCATAATGGAGTTGGTTATGCGCGTATTAATGTAAACGGCATTAGCAATCTCCCCGCCAATGGCTATGTAATCGATGGCCAGCGAAACCTCGTGATTGACCAGGAACTCAGTGTTAAGCATGCAACCCTCGTGGTGCAGGCTAATTCAGCAGCCGATCTCGCAAATATCGGTTCCGCTGTTCATGTTGAGGTAAGTTTCTCCTTCGACGAACTTGTCGCTAAAACTGTCAGTGGCCGTATTCGTTACGACGTTGAGGATATTAACATCGATCCTGTGAGCCTCAACGATCTCCCTGACTTCCTTGCTCAGGACGGCACCAATCTTGTTCTTACTAATCCGCAGATTTACCTCAACCTCAACAATCCTCTCTACGAATATAAGCTTGGTTATCAGAGCGGCCTCTCCATCACTCAGGTCCGTAACGAAGCAGAAGATCAGAGACTGACACTTGATGGCAATGGTGTGTTTACAGTTTTGGGGACTCAGACTCAATCTTACTTCGTCCTTTCTCCGTCAATGCCCGAATTCATTCCTAAAGGTTTCTGTTTCACAGATCCTACAGCTCAAACGTTCCTTCCTCCAACTCACGTACCCTTCACTTCGCTTTCTAACGTGATAGCTGGAGAGGGCATACCCCAGAGCCTTCGCATTAATCTTATTGATCCACAGGTTTACGAACAAGATGTGAACGACTTCAAGCTTGGATCTGAGCTCCCTGCTGTTGTTGGCAGCTGGCGTATTATAGCACCTCTTGCCCTTAAAGCAGGTAGTAATTCTGAGATCATATATACTGATCGCAAGACGGGATGGAACGATGCTGACGTGGATGCTATCACAATCGAGCATCTCTCGCTTACAATGATTGCTGATAGCAAGCTTCCACTTAATGCAATACTTACGGGTAGTCCCATTGATATTAATGGTAACACGATTCCAGGTGTTGAGATTGATCCCGTACCAATCGAGGGTATGAAAGATAATCAGGAAATAACTCTTGTCGTTAAGGGTACGGTAACGCACCTTGACGGCTTTGAGTTTAAAGCGACTGTAAATTCAGCAAGCGATGAGGCTCTCTCTCCCAGCCAGACTATCACTCTGAAGAATATCCGCGCCAAAGTGACAGGCCATTACACTAAAGAACTCTAACTCCCGGCAGGAAATAACATTTTGAAACAATGAAAGCATTTAAAAAGATAATGATAACCGCCGGGATTGCTGCCTCCGCTCTCGGTGTCAACGCCCAGAATACATATTCGGGCTACTTCCTCGACAATTATAATTACCGATTCCAGATGAACCCTGCCATCGGCAACGACAAGGGCTTCGTTTCCTTCCCCGCTCTCGGTAATCTCAACCTCAACATGCACGGCAACCTCAACGTGAAGGATGTGGTTTACAACCTCAACGGAAAGACTGTGCTCTTCACCAACCCCGGCATCTCCGAAGCTGAGGCAATGAGCAAGTTTAAAAACCGCAACCGCATCGGCTCCAATATCCGCGAAGACATTATCTCCGTAGGTTTCAAGGCTCTCGGCGGCTACAACACGGTTTCGTTCGGCGTGCTCGCCAACCTGGAGACCTCTGTGCCGAAAGCGTTCTTCTCGCTCGCAAAAGAGGGCGTCACCAACTCCACCTACGATATCAAGGATATGTTCGGCTACGCCAACGCTTACGCCCAGCTCACCTTAAACCACTCTCGCGACATCAAGCAAGTGCCCGGTCTGCGCGTGGGTGCATCTCTCAAGGTGCTTGTGGGAGCAGGCAACGTCGACTTCAAATTCAACGAAGCTGAGCTCTCGCTCCATGAAGATCAGTGGATCGCCAAGACCAACGCCGATATCTACGCCTCTATCACTGGCGCGAAGTTTGAGCATAAGATCAACGACAAGACTCATCAGGAATACGTTTCGGGTGCCGATCTTGACGGCTTCAACGGCGCAAACGGTTTCGGTCTTGCCCTCGACCTCGGCGCTGAATACAAATGGAACGACTTCAAATTCTCTGCTGCCGTGCTCGATCTCGGTTTCATGAACTGGGGCAAGACTCTCTGGGCCTCTACCGACGGCACTCGTGAGGTGAACACCGACGCCTATACTTTCAACGCCAATGGCGATGCCGACAATTCTTTCGACAATGAGTGGGACCGCCTCACCGGCGACCTCTCGAAACTCTATGAGTTGAAAGATATGGGTGAGCTCTCTTCCCGCTCACGTATGCTCGGCGCGACAATCAACCTCGGCGCATCGTATGAGCTGCCCGTTTACCGTCGCCTCCACTTCGGCCTTCTCAACTCAACCCGCATCAACGGTTGCTACAGCTGGACACAGTTCCGTCTTTCAGCCAACGTGACCCCGATCAACTTCCTTTCGATCGATGTGAACGGTGTGGCAGGCACTTACGGAGTAGGTTTCGGTTGGCTTTTCAACATCCACACCACCGGTTTCAACCTCTTCTTCGGTTGCGACCACACCGTCGGCAAGCTCTCCAAGCAATTTGTGCCGCTCAACTCGAACGCATCGTTCAATCTCGGTATCAACTTCCCCTTCTAAGGTAATAAATAGGGTGTTTAAACGGCGTTCGAACGCCATTCTAACATTACTCCGGGCCGCATCTTCCCCGATGCGGCCCGTTTTCTTTCTTAAAACGCACTGTTAATTTTGTAATACACGGTTTTTTTCTTAATTTTGCACGCAAAGATGGTACAGGTAAAAAAGTACAGGTAAACTAACAATATGGTCTGGAATATAGAAGGTATACTGGAGCGCTTCGGCCTCCGCCGCGAACAAACGGTAGGTCTCGCCCTCAGTGGAGGCGGGGCAAAAGGCTTCGCACATATCGGTGTGTTAAAAGCGTTCGAACGTTTTGGCATTGTTCCCGATGTGCTCTCGGGCGTGTCGGCAGGATCGATTGCCGCAGCGATGTATGGGTCGGGACTCACTACCGACGACATGATTCATTGCTTCGCCGAAGCTTCCGGATTCAGCGATTTCACCGAATGGACGGTGCCGAAGCAGGGCTTTTTCCGCCTCAACCGTTTCGCCAAGCTGCTGGAAAGCTGGCTCCCGGTGAAAGACCTGGAGGATATGAAGATACCCACCGTGATCTGCGCCACAGATTTCGACCATGGCAAATCCGTGGGCTGGGCCAAAGGTGAGATTGTGCCCCGCGTGATCGCCTCCTGCAGCATTCCGATCGTGTTTCACCCTGTAAAGATCAACGGTACCCATTACGTCGACGGCGGCGTGCTCCGTAATCTACCCGCCTGGGCCATTCGCCAGGTGAGCGACACACTCTACGGCAGCAACTGCAGCCCTATGCAGACTGCCTACCGCCACAACGGTTCAATCATCGATGTGGCCACGCGCACCTTCCATCTCATGTCGAAGGGAAACACCCCGCAAGATATCCGCCTATGCGACCATGTGATCAATATCACGAAAGTGTCGGGTGTGAGCACCTTCGACCTCAAAGCCCTCCAACATGGCGTCACAGCGGGCTACGATGCAGCCTGCGCCGTCTTGGAGAAGGCCCTTGAAAAATGATTTCATCCATTTGAACTATCCTCAATCAAACTATAAAGACCTTACTCCACGTATATGAGTAAAACAAACGAAAAACTGATTATATATCAGCTCTTTCCCCGTGTGTTCACCAACACCAACGGCAACTGCGTGCCCTGGGGTACGTTTGAGCAAAACGGCAGCGGCAAACTCAACGACATCAGCTCTACCGTGCTCAAGAGCATAAAAAACCTCGGCGTCAACTGCCTTTGGCTCACCGGTGTGATAGAACATGCCACAAAAACCGATTTCTCGAAATATGGCATCACACCCGACAATCCCAATGTGGTGAAAGGTGAGGCCGGCTCCCCCTACGCTATCAAAGACTATTACGATATCGATCCCGCTCTGGCCGTTTCAGTGCCCGATAGAATGAAGGAGTTTGAAAAGTGTGTCAACCGCATCCACAAGGAGAAGATGAAGGTGATCATCGACTTCGTTCCGAATCACACGGCCCGCGTCTATCACTCCGACGCGGCTCCCGCCGGCGTTGAGGATTTCGGTCTGCGCGACGACATCAACATGAACTTCGCCCGCGACAACAATTACTATTACATCTCAAACCAGCAGTTTTATCCCCACTTCAACATCTCGGCCGAAGGCACCCAGCCTTATGTGGAATTTCCCGCCAAAGCTACGGGCAATGACTGCTTCACGGCTTTCTGCGGCATAAACGATTGGTATGAGACCGTGAAACTGAATTACGGCCACGACTACAACGACAACTCCGACCATTTCAACCCTGTGCCCGACACATGGCGCAAGATGCTCAACATCTTGAAGTTCTGGGCATCAAAGGGTGTCGACGGTTTCCGTTGCGACATGGTGTTTATGGTGCCTCTCCCCTTCTGGCATTGGGCAATCCCGCAGGTGAAGGCCGTATATCCCCATCTGATTTTCATCGGCGAGATCTACGACATCGGTCTTTACCGCCCCTTCCTCGACTATGGCTGTTTCGATTACCTTTATGATAAGGTAAACCTCTACGACACGCTCGTGGGGATTGAGCGCAACGGCTGGTCGGCCGCTCAGCTCACCGGCTGCTGGCAGACTGTCGACGGCATCGGCGACCGTATGGTAAACTTCCTCGAAAATCACGATGAGGTGCGTTTCGGCTCCTATGAATATGCAGGCGATTCGCTTCGCGTGATTCCCTCGCTCGTCACCTCCGTGATGATATCAAACGGTCCCTTCCTTCTCTATTACGGCCAGGAACTCGGCGAGCAGGCCCGCGACAACGAGGGCTTCGCCGGCGACAACCATCGTTCTACAATCTTCGATTATTGGAGCATCGCTACGCTGCGCAGATGGTATAATAAAGGTAAATGCAACGAAGAACTTCTCTCGGCCCACGAACGCTGGCTGCGTGGTGTCTATCGCAATGTGCTCACGCTGAGCAACGAGCGCAAAGCTCTCTACGAGGGGGCATTCTTCGATCTGATGTATGTCAATCTGCGTCAGCCTGGCTTCAATCCTCACACCAACTTCGCCTTCCTTCGTTATAAAGGCGACGATGTATTGCTCATCATCGTGAATTTCTCTCGCGAGGGGGGACAGGTGAATCTCGTGATTCCCGACCTTGCTTTCGAGATGGCGGGCATACAACGTGGCGAAATCGTGACCACCGATCTTCTTTGGGGCAAACCACACAAGCTCAACCTCTCCTCTACCACTCCACTGACGGTGTATATGAGTGCGGGCGACGCTCTTGTGCTGCCAATCGGCAAGTTAAGGGGCGAAGGAGCCAAACAGCTCAGGGGCTCCGAACTCAGGGCGGCGAAATAATTTGCACCTGTAAAGAAAATTTAACCGAGCCAAATATGGTTATTCCAAAAATTAATTCTAATTTTGCACTATAATCATACCGATCATATCTCATGAGCAATTACCTTCCGCCCATAAAGGTTTTCGCAGGGACAAAAAGCCATTATCTCGGCGAATCGATCTGTAAAGATCTGGGCATAGAATTAGGCAAAATGAAGATAGAGACATTTGCCGACGGAGAGTTTGAGGTTTCTTTCGAGGAATCAATCCGTGGAGCAGAAGTCTATCTCGTGCAGTCAACATTCCCCAACAGCGACAACCTGATGGAGCTTCTCCTGATGGTAGACGCAGCCAAACGCGCTTCGGCGGCCACGATCGTGGCAGTGGTGCCCTATTTCGGTTGGGCACGCCAAGACCGCAAAGACAAACCCAGAGTTTCGATCGCCGCCAAGCTTGTGGCCGATCTTCTGAGCGTTGCGGGCATCAACCGCCTCATCACGATGGACCTCCACGCCGATCAGATCCAGGGCTTCTTCAATGTGCCCGTAGATCATCTCTATGCATCTTCAATTTTCATTCCTTACGTTGAGAGTCTGCATCTCAAGGATCTCGTGATCGCTTCGCCCGACGTTGGCGGCGCCAAGAGAGCAAATTCTTACGCGAAATATTTCGACGTGCCTCTCGTGCTCTGCCATAAGCAGCGCGCCAAGGCCAACGTAGTGGAGAAGATGACCGTAATCGGTGATGTGAAGGATAAGAATGTGGTTCTCATCGACGATATCAGCGACACTGCCGGCACTATCACCAAGGCAGCCGACCTTCTTCTTGAGAATGGAGCGAAGTCTGTGCGCGCCCTTTGCAGCCACGCTGTGATGAGCGACCCGGCCACCGATCGTGTGAAAGCTTCAGGCCTCACTGAGATTGTCTTCACTGATTCAATCCCCTACGGTAAGGATAACCCGAAGGCTGTGGTGCTCCCGGTAGCCAAGCTGTTTGCCGACACTATCCGCCGCATCCACAACAATCAGTCGATATCTTCGCAATATTTGTTTAAATAATTCTTCGTATCTCTCTGCCATCTTTACGATTCCTTAGGGATTCCGAAAATGAATTGCGCATCAAGAGATACAACCCTTTCTCACGATTCCATAGGCTGTGTAAAACCCCTAATCCGAACCGATTACACAGAAGATAGAATGTGAAGATTAAAAAAGAAGCATCGCATCGCGCGGTGCTTCTTTTTTTTGATAGAGGTTTGATATTATTGGATTAGGGTTCATTGCTTGATGATCAGGGCTCTTTACTTGATGTTTAGGCTCATTGTTTAATTGAGTCGGTAGCCTCTTGAGCCTTATTCTCCTTGTCTGATTCGGGAGCTGCCGGCTTCTCTGAATCCGGAGCGGTTTGCTTCTTTTTACGACGCAGGAAGGAGAAGGGATTGTCGAACTCGCGGCGATACACCACTCCCAATCCTTGCGTTGTGAGGGCCTGACGCAGATAGTAGTTCTGGTCGTTGAAATGGTTGTAGGCCTTGAGGCGCAGGTTGCCGCTGCGGCTCAGGAGGTATTCGATATCGAAGTCACCCACGAATGTCGTGCTCGATGTCGAGGGGTCGCGATAGCCGAAGTTGCCGTTGATCAGCAGGCGGTTGTTGAGCAATCGCGAGGAGAGAGCCACATCGACCTCGATATCTGAGAAGTCACCTTTGTCGCTTCTGAACGAGGGAGAAACCGAGAGTTTGTCGGTCAGCTGGCCGAGCATGTTGGAGAGCTGCGAAGAGAGCGTGGAAGATGCCACTGAGGCCAACTCGCCGCCATTGCTCGAAGAGCCCATATATTCGGGCGTATAGAAACGGTTGAGTGCAAGCAGATAGATTATCTGCCGGCTCATCATATCGTCGGTAGAGATGATACTCTTCACTTTGCGTTCCACATCTTGTGTGAGCGTGGGAAGTTCGATATCGAAAGTGATGTCTGGGTGTTGCATTTCGCCGCTTACGATCAGGAGAGCGTCGACCGGCACATTGGTGCGGTTGAGATCGCGGTCGGTAGAAAAACTCTTGTCGAGGTCGGAGAGGTTGGTATTCACGCGGTAGCTGGCTGTGATGTCGAGGTTGGCATTGAGCGGGTCGCCGTTGAATGAAATGCTACTCCCCTGCCTGATGTTGAAATCTCTGAGAATCAGGTCCTGGAGCGAGAAGTTGTAGTTGCCCTCCTCAAGGATGTATTTACCAAACATCTGCATGGCATCGCTCTCGGAGTCATAGTCTACTTGGATGTTGCCGTTGCCTCGGGCCGTGATTTTGTCGCCGGCCACGGGATCCATCACGAGGGTCATGAGCGTGGAGGGTGTCACGGTGCCTCTTATATCCATCTGGAATTTGCTCGGGATCGAATTGTCGGCCTTGATTTTCTTACGGAACGCGCTGATGATGTCGGCCACGGAATCTGTCTGCAAACGTTCGGCCTCCTCTTTGCGACGGTCGGAGAAGGTGAGAAACTTATAGTCGGCGGCTGCCTGAGTGTCGTTGAGCACGAACGTGAAACTCGAATTGCCCACGGCCGTCATATCTACGGAGATCGAGACGAGTCCCGGGAAACCTCTCACTACGGCTCCCCCCTTTCCGTAGAGCGTGCCATACCAATCGGGATTCATCGTGGAGTTGGTGTTGTAGCAGAGCATACCGTCTACGTCGCTCACGCGGAAGTCGAATACGGGGTCGTGGAAGTAGCGGTGGGTCAGCTCGCCTGTGAGCAGGGCAGAGTTGCCGTTGGTATCGTAGAGCCGGAAGGAGGGTATGGTGATCTTACCGGGGTCGAGATAGACGGAGTCGGAGCCGTGATAATATACGTTGGTATAGTCGAGACGCATGTTGATGGAGTCTGCAAAGATTCGCCCCACGAGGTCAATGTCGCTGAATGAGCCGTAGAGCTTCGCTTTTCCCGAGGCGCGTCCGCTGATATCGGTGGTGAAAGCCGACATGAATGGAGTGAGAAACGATACCGGCACTCGGTTGGCATCAAGGTCGAAACTCAGGGAGTCGCGCGTCACCCATATTCCGCCGTCCACTTTCGTGAGGTTCTTCTCATGACCCATGATGTCGGCCAGGATAGTCACCTCCTTCTCATCGTTGTTCCAAGAGCTGCGGATATTGGCGTCGCCCAATACGGCTCCGTTGTAAGACAGCGATTCTATGAAGAGATTGTCGGTGGCGGCTATGGGTTGCTTGCTCAACGCGCCCGAGGCTGTCACCTCACCCGTGGCAGTGCCGCCGAAGGATACATAATTGATATTGAGCGTGTCGAATATGTAGCCAACGTCTATTTGAGCGAGGCGCACCGTGACGGAGTCGGTGGGGAGCGGCGAGGCCAAGCCATCGATTTCTACAAACTGGCTGTCGTGCCAGATCTTCACTCCGTCTACCAAGACTTGATTGTCGTGGTAATCGATTCGGCCGCGGTCGATATTCCAACGCGCTGTGCCAAAATCGAACACCGAGGGGTTGATTTCAAGAGCCACTTCAGGCGTGGCTAAGAGTTCGTTGCGACTCAATTCCGCACCGAGCGAGAGCTCTCCCTTGAAAGAATCATTGTCGGGCATCAACCAATTTATATCGGTGAAGATGTTGTCTTCCTGGCCGAAAACATGGAGATTGAGTTTGAGATCCCCTTTCTTTACGGGGAAGGTAGTAGTGCCCTCCAAGTTGAGCGTTGATGCCTCGCCATCGAGGTCGGCTCGCAGACTGGTGGCGCTTACGAGTTTGTTCTTACCCTGCTGCAGGTAAGGGATATTGACGGTGACTCCCGCCGTGTTTGACGAACCGAAGATTGAGCCTTGCACCGAAACAGGCACCAACAGACGGAACGGGAGATTGAAAAATTCGGGCAGGGTGTTGTTGGCGGCTATCTCAAAATTGAAGCTGACGTCTGAATCGAATTCTATCTCTTTCGTGGGGGCCTTCACGAGACTCGGCACGACTTTCGACACCATCGACATGGCTTCGACAGGAAGATGGGCCACTTTGAAATCGCCTCGTATATCGCCCGAAATCAGATCGCTGGCTATGGAGATGCTTCGGTTATGATCCTCCTCGCGCGCCCGCAATATCAGATGATCGAGTGTGAGGTCTTTCTTTCCGGGGGCCGAAAGTTCGAGATCGGTCATGCGGAAATCGCCCACGAGATTGTCGATGTTGTCACCCTCCAAGTTGGCGTCGAGGCGTACGCTGAGGGTGTAATCGTGAAAGCGTTGGGCCACTCCGGGGAGGTCGAGACGCATGCGTCTTATGTCGCTTCGGAAGTCAATCCATGAATTCTCGCCGTCGATGCAGCCGTCGGCATCGAGGTAGATCTTGGCCAAGTCGTTGTTTACGGCTCCGATCAAAGAGATATCCTTCCCCTCTTTGGAGGCTTCGATCGCGATACCGCCGTAGTAATCACCGAGATATTCTATTTCTTCGACATTCAATGTCACCGAGCCTTCGCTATCCTTCCCTTTGATGTGGCCGTCGAAAGCCACTTCGCAATCGAGTATGCCTACGCGCTTATCGGAGATGAAGCTTCCGAGATCGAGATGATCGGTCTCCACGTTGCCTGCGACGTGGCCCGTGAGTTGGTTGCCTCGTTTAGCGATGCCGGTAGCCTTGGCCTGGGCCGACACTGAGCCCGAGGATGTCTTGATTTCCGTTTCGATCTCGCCGGAGCCGCGAAGAGGATAGCCATTGCCTGTGAGCGAGAGTGAGAGATTTCCGATAGCGTCGAGAGGCAGCCTATCGCTTTTCGCGGGGAGTAAGGAGGCGAGGCGTTCGAGCCAGTTACGGTCGATCGCAAGTTTCAGCTGGTCTACGTTCACCTGCATATCCTCTTTCGCTTCGGCATTGGCTACGGAACCTTGCAAACTGAGCGCGAGCTTCGCATCTTCATCTTCAAGCGAGAACTCGCGAAGTGAGGCATCGTTGAGGTTACCACTCGCCTCGATTGAGAGCGATAGCGGGTCGGTGAAGTCGCGTAACTGAGGCAGCAGCCAACCGAAATCGGCCGGAGTGACGGTGTTGTCTACCATCACGAGATTATGCTTCCCTTGGCGGAGGGAATTCACCAGATCGTTGTAGCCGTTGAAAGAGAGCACGATATCCGAGGGGCGAATCTCAGTTTGAGGCAGCTGGACGATGAAATTATTGACTGATATAGAGTTAGGCGTGATATGCGCGCGGAGAGCGAGCTTCTCTACGTCGAGGCCTCCGGAGAGATGAAACGAGAGTCGACGGAGATCGATCACGAAATCGTCGTTGGCCAAGCGTGGCATCATAAGGTCGGCCCGGAGGTTCCAGAGGCGCAGATGATTGAAGTCGGTGCGTCGGTCACCTTCGAGGCGCGGTTGCCAGAGGCGGTCGAAGCTTACGGAGCTCTTGCGAATCACGACGTTTCGAAGGTTGAGGTCGAATTTCGTGGGCGGTTTCGTCTTATCTTTGGGCGCGAAGGCATCGATGAGGAATTTGATGTTGAGTGGTTCGTCGGCCTCAGCTTGTGAAATTCTTGCGTCGAGGCCGATTATCTCGCCGTAAGAGATCTCTATGCGTCGCTCCTTTATGAGGCGCCAGAGGTTGATGCCCGCGCCTACGGTCTCTACGCTGAGGCATTTCTCTCCCTGGGGAGTCATTACCTCGAAATTCTTTATCACCACCTCGTTGAATGGCTTGATAATGAGATGGCCTATGCGCACGTCGGTGCCGAGAAATTTCTCCAGTTCTGTTTCGGCGCGGCGTGAGATGGAATTCTGCACTGCCGGGATGGTGAGCAGAACATAGAGCGCAAGATACACCACGGCCACAAATATTATGGCCGTGAAGAGGATTCCACGGAGTGTCCTGTATATAGCGCGTAAGAGATTCATTTCGGGTGCAAATATAACACTTTTCACCCGGAAGAACGCGCATTTGGAAAAAAACTTTTGAACAGGGGGCAAAATCCAAATTAAATTCTTACCTTTGTATTTGCAAACCATATGAAATTGTATTTGCAAACCATAAGAAAACGAATGAGTGCAATCATACTTGGAATAGAATCTTCGTGCGACGATACTTCAGCAGCCGTCATAGCCGACGGCATTCTGAAGAGCAACGTCATAGCGAGCCAGAAAGTGCATGAGGCTTACGGCGGCGTAGTTCCGGAGCTTGCTTCGAGAGCGCATCAGCAGAATATCCTCCCTGTAGTGAGCGAAGCCTTGCGCCAGGCAGGCGTGTCGAAATCCGACCTCTCGGCCATAGCCTTCACGCGCGGCCCGGGGCTCATCGGCTCCCTGCTCGTGGGCACTTCTTTTGCCAAAGGGATGGCCGTGGGGCTCAACATACCTCTTATCGACGTCAACCACCTTCACGCCCATGTGCTCTCACAGTTTATTAAGAAGGTGGAGGGCGACGAAGTGCCCGAGTTTCCGTTTATCTGCCTCCTGATCTCGGGTGGCAACTCGCAGATCGTGGTGGTGAAGTCGCCCTCGGAGATGGAGATCGTGGGCAAAACGATCGACGACGCTGCCGGCGAGGCTTTCGACAAATGCGCCAAAGTGATGGGGCTCCCCTATCCCGGCGGTCCGCATATCGACCGGCTCGCGGCCGAAGGCAACCCGAAGGCGTTCCATTTCAGCAAACCCCACATTCCAGGGCTCGACTACTCCTTCAGTGGCCTTAAGACCTCCTTCCTCTACACTTTGCGCGACAATCTGAAGCACGACCCCGACTTCATAGAGAAGAATCGCGCCGATCTCGCCGCCTCGCTCCAGGCTACCATCATCGAGATTCTGCTCGACAAGTTGGAGAAGGCCATCAAGCTCTACCCCGTGAAGAATATCTCTATCGGTGGCGGCGTATCGGCCAATTCCGGCGTGCGCAAGGCTGTGGCCGACTTCTGCCTGCGCAAGGGCATCAAAGCATGGATTCCGGAACGCGCTTTCACAACCGACAATGCCGCCATGGTGGCTGCCGCCGGTTATTTCAAATATCTCGACAAGGATTTCTGCGACCTCTCGCTCCCCCCTTACTCGAGAGTGAGCATCTGATCTTATTTTTTCATCATCTCCTCAATCAATTTTCTCCCATATGAGCAACAAGAATCAAAATAACGCCGACTCCTTGCCGGAGAAGCCTGAAAAGACCGAGGCCGCTGCCAATGAGGCGCCGCAACATGAGGCCCCGAAACGCCCCGTGCATTCGGAGACGCGACACACCGTAATATATGGCTACACACGCCAGGAGCTCTCGAAGGTGATGAAGCACTTTGAGGCTCAGCTTCCTGAATTCGTGAAAATCTCTATCGACACCAGCAACCTCGTGACGAAAATCACGCTCACCGGCGTGAATTCGGGCGTTGAGCTGCTCCGCTTCAAGATGAACCGCTATCACCAAGACCTCAACCGCATCTTCTCCGAAGAGCTCGTCTCGATCGAAGACAAGAGCGTGGCCCAAGTGCTCGGCGAGCTTCTTCATGAGCGTGAGCTTACAGTGGCCTGTGCCGAGAGCTGCACGGGTGGCAACATCGCCCATCGCATCGTGCAGGTGCCCGGTTCGTCGGCCTATTTCTTGGGAAGCGTCGTGAGCTACTCCAACGATGTCAAGGCCGATGTGCTCGGCGTGTCGCGCAACGCCATAGCCACGAAAGGGGCTGTGAGCAAGGAGGTGGTAGAGGCTATGGCTGCAGGAGCGGCCCGCCTGATGCGCACCGACTGCGCCATCGCCACATCGGGCATAGCCGGCCCCGACGGCGGCACGAAATACAAACCTGTGGGCACCGTATGGATCGCCGTGAAATATGGCGACAAGATGGTGAGCGAATGTCTGCATTTCGGAGGCGACCGCAACGCCGTGATAGAGAGCGCCACCAACCACGGCATGGTGATGCTGATCAATCTTCTGCGCAACAGCTATGTGGAGCAGGAGGATGTGAACGACGATTAACAGCGGGCTTCCCGACGGCTTGAAAGCCGTTCTGACGGGCATCGAAAGCCGTTCTGAAGTGCTTCTGAAAGCGTTCTGAAGGGCTAAAGAGGCGTTAAAAAACAATAATTGCAAAAAATAACAAGGATAGATTTGCAAGATTGGCAGATTTTCACTAATTTTGCACCCGGTTTGTGGCACATCCTTTAAAACCGCCTTAAAGATGCACCTGGCGGTGATATGAGAACTGAGATGGCGGCCATTTACCTTCAAGACTTTTTTACAATACAAAAAAGAAACAGCCATGTCAAAAGTTTGTCAGATTTCAGGCAAGAAACCATCAGTGGGCAACAACGTTTCCCACTCGAAGCGTCGCACAAAGCGCAAATTCAATGTCAACCTCCACAGAAAGAAATTCTACTGGGTTGAGCAGGATATGTGGATCGAGCTTACCGTTTCAGCACACGCTCTCCGCACTATCAACAAGATCGGCCTCAACGCCGCTCTTAAGAAAGCCGAGAAGGAAGGTAACCTCGACTTCAAAGATATCAAAATCATCGCTTTTTAATTCAGAATTTCTAAACTATGGCAAAGAAAGCTAAAGGCAACAGAGTGCAGGTGATCCTTGAATGCACAGAACATAAAGCCAGCGGTATGCCCGGTATGTCAAGATACATCACAACCAAAAACCGCAAGAATACTACAGGACGTATGGAGTTGAAGAAATACAACCCCATCCTCAAAAGAATGACCATCCACAAAGAAATAAAATAAGCAACTGACCCATGGCAAAGAAAACCGTCGCGTCGCTTCAGAAAGGTGAAGGACGTACTTTCAGCAAAGTTATCAAGATGGAGAAATCTCCCAAGACCGGCGCTTATGTCTTCCGTGAGGAGATGGTTCCCAACGACGCAGTTCAGGCTGCCCTCAAGTAAGAAAAAACCAACTTTCGCTTTTATTTTCAAAAGCACATCATAAACGAAAGGCTGCTTCGAAATTCGAAGCAGCCTTTCGTTTATGATGTGCTTTCTTTTTCAGATGGCCGAGCGGATGATTCCGCGCTCGGAGTTGGTGACGAAACTTACAATCTCATCGCGATATTTCGACTGCGGAAGCGTCTCCTCGATCAGCTTCACGGCGTTCGTCACGTTGAGGTCGCTCAGATAGAGCACACGGTAGATCTCGGCGATTGCCTGGATATCTTCGTTGCTGAAGCCGTTGCGGTGCAGACCCACGGAGTTGAGACCTACGTATGAGATCGGCTCGCGGGCAGCCTTAACGTAAGGGGGGATGTCTTTGTTGACCAACGCGCCACCCTGAAGCATGATGTTGCGACCGAGGTGGCAGAACTGGTGAACGAGCGAGCCGCCGCCAATCACGGCATAGTCGTCGATCACGACCTCGCCTGCAAGCTGGCAAGCGTTCGACATGATCACGTTGTTGCCCACCTTGCAGTCGTGAGCCACATGATTGTAGGCCATGATAAGGCAGTTGTTGCCCACCACCGTCTTACCCTTGGAAGCTGTGCCTCGGTTGACAGTAACACACTCGCGAAGTGTAGTGCCGTCGCCTACGAAGGCGTAGGTGGTCTCGCCTTTGAATTTCAGATCCTGAGGAATGGCCGAAACCACGGCTCCTGGGAAGATCTTGACGCCTGAACCGATACGCGCGCCGGGGTAGATGGTGACGTTGCCGTGTATCTCACAGTTGTCGCCGATCTCCACGTCGTCGTAAATATTAGTGAAGTTGCCTATGCTGACGTTGTTTCCGATTTTTGCATCGGGGTGAACGTAAAACAGATTGCTCATATTAACAGGTGTGGTAAGAAGAATGTGTGATTATTTGTTCTTGATAATCTGAGCCATAAACTCAGCTTCGCATGCAATCTTTTCGCCAACGAAAGCATAACCCTTCACGACGGCACAGCCGCGACGAATCTCCGTCATGAGGCTCACATTGAGAAGCAACGTCGCGCCGGGCACAACTTTCTGACGGAATTTCACATTGTCGATTTTCAGGAAATATGTGCTGTATTTCTCAGGCTCTTCAAGGAAATTGAGCACGAGCACACCGGCAGCCTGCGCCATAGCCTCCACCTGAAGCACACCGGGCATAACGGGCTCCTGGGGGAAGTGGCCGGGGAAGAAGGGCTCGTTTACGGTGACGTTCTTCACAGCCACGCAGTGTTTCTTATCCATCTCTATCACCTTGTCGATGAGAAGGAAGGGATAACGGTGGGGAAGAAGCTTACGGATTCCGTTGATATCGATCACGGGCTCCAGGTTGGGATTGTAGATGGGAGCCTGTATCTCGGTGTGGCGCACGGCCTTGCGCACCATGCGGGTAAACTTGTTGTTGACAGTGTGGCCAGGGCGAACAGCCACTACCCTGCCCTTCAAGGGGCGTCCGATCAGGGCGATGTCGCCGATCACGTCCATCAGTTTGTGGCGGGCGGGCTCGTTGTCCCATTTGAGAGGCTTCGGGTTGATGTAGCCGAGCTGGGAAATGTGCATGTGCTCCACGTTCATGAGATCGCAGATATGGTCGATCTTCTCCTGAGCGATCGGCTCGTCGTAGATCACGATGGCATTGTCGAGATCGCCACCCTTGATGAGACCGTAGTTGATAAGGCCCTCGATCTCACGCACGAAGACGAAGGTGCGCGCGCTGGCCACCTCCTGGCTGAAGTCGGCGATATCGTCGAGCATGGCAAACTGATTGGGGAGCACTTTCGAATTATACTCTACCATTACCTCCACGCTGAAATGATCGTCGGGATAGATTGTGACGGTAGAGCCGGTCTCCTCATCGCGGAAACGCATCTTCTCCTTAATAACATAGAAATCCTTGTCGGCTCCCTGCTCTTCAAGGCCCACCTCTTCGAGCTTCTTCACATATTCAGAGGCGCTGCCATCGAGAATAGGAAGCTCGGGGCCATTCACCTCAATGAGGCAGTTGTCTACTCCGGCGGCGTAGAGGGCGGCCATGGCATGCTCTACAGTGCTGACACGCACATCGTTTTTTCCGAGCACTGTCCCACGGGTAGTGTCTACCACATTCTCTGCGAGGGCGTCGATCACCGGCTCCCCCTCAAGGTCTACTCTCTTGAATTTATAACCGAAATGGGCTGGCGCAGGATTGAAGACCGCTGTGAGGTCGGCGCCTGAATGAAGACCTTTCCCGCTGACAGAGAAAGGAGCTTTAAGGGTCAGTTGTTTCATTTTGTCGATGTGGTGTTGTTTCTTTGTTCTGAAAAAAATTTGTCCAGGCGTTTCATATACACCTGGTTTTTGGCAAACTGGCGAGCCTCGATGGCAGGATAACCCATGAGGCGTTTGCCGTCGCCCACGTTGTTGGGTATGCCCGATTGCGCGCCAAACTGATTGCCGTCGCCCACGGTGATATGGCCTGCGAAGCCGCACTGGCCTCCCACCATATTGCCGTTGCCGATTTTGGTAGAGCCGGCTACGCCGGTCTGCGAGGCGAACACGTTGTTCTCCCCTATCGTCACATTGTGTGCTATCTGTATGAGATTGTCGAGCTTCGTGCCTTTCCCTACATAGGTCTGGCCGAAAGTGGCACGGTCTACGGTAGTGTTTGCTCCGATCTCCACGTCGTCGTCGATCACTACGATGCCCGTCTGCGGAATCTTCTCGTATTTGCCATCTTTCGGTGCGAAACCGAACCCGTCGGCGCCGATCACCGCGCCAGAGTGGATTATGCAACGCTTTCCGATGCGGCAGCCCTCATATATTTTCACACCCGCGCGCACGATGGAGTCGTCGCCGATCACTGCGCCGTCGCCCACGTAAGCCTGGGGATAAATCATGACATTCTTACCAAGAGTAGCCCCTTTGCCGATGTAGGCAAATGCCCCGATGTAGCATCCTTCGGGCACTGTGACGCCCTCGGCTATGAAGCAAGGCTGTTCGATACCGTGAGGCTTCGGCTTCATGCTCTCGATCATTTCGAGGAGCTCGGCCAGCGTGGCATACGGATCGGCCACCCGAATGAGGGTTGCTTTGCATTCCCCTTCAGGATCGAAGTCGTCGCCTACGAGCACAGCCGTGGCCTTCGTGGTATGAATGAAATGCGCGTATTTAGGGTTCGCGATAAAAGTGAGGTCGCCCTCCTTGGCCTCCTCAATCTTCGCGAATCCCGTGATGAGCGCATCCGGATTGCCCTCTATCCTCCCTCCCGTAAGGGCCGCGAGGCCCTGTGGTGTTATTTCCATTTTTACGCAAGGATTAAATTTTTTGCAAATATCGGCATTTTTTGGGAAATAGCCACTATGTTTGGCTATTAATCTTTACCGAAGCGTTAAAACTTTTTCACACATCGCCACGCGAAGGGCCGATTTCATCTTTTTCTACCCCAAATTCCGAATAAATCGGATTTTTTCTTGATTGGGAAATTTATTTTTGCTACTTTTGCACAAAATTGTGCCCGCGCAAGCGGCTCCACTCTAAAGCGGCAACGCTATCTAACTGACAACAAAAACATAACATCAAATTATAAACCAGTAAATTCTTCAGACATGAAAATTTCTCACATTGAGCACATCGGCATCGCAGTGCCTGATCTGGCCAAAGCCATCGAATATTACGAAAACGTTCTTGGTCTCAAATGCTACAAGCAGGAAGTTGTGGCCGACCAGAAAGTGACCACCGCCTTCTTCAAAGTGGGCGACACCAAGATCGAGCTCCTCGAGGCTACCAGCCCTGACAGCACCATCGCCAAATTCATCGAGAAGAACGGCGGCCGCGGCGGCATGCACCACATGGCCTTCGCCGTTGAAGATGGCGTAGCCGAGGCTCTCGCTGAAGTGCAGGAGAAAGGTGGCGTAGTGATCGACAAGGCTCCCCGCGCAGGCGCCGACGGCCTCCAGATCGCTTTCCTCCACCCCAAATCTACTCAGGCTGTCCTGACAGAGCTCTGCGAGGACCCCGCCAACAAATAAGCCGACCCCATCCGCTCGGTTTTCTCTTAATCACTTAATTCAACTGACATAACAGATATGAGCAAACAGCAAGAAAAGATTCAGGAGCTCATCGAGAAGCGCGCCGAAGCTCGCTTAGGCGGCGGCGAAAAGGCTATCGACAAGCAGCATGCCAAAGGTAAATACACTGCCCGCGAGAGAATCGCCCAGCTCCTCGACGAAGGTAGCTTCGAAGAGCTCGATATGTTTGTAACCCACCGTTGCACCAACTTCGGCCAGGATAAGAAGCACATCCTCGGCGACGGCGTCGTGACTGGCTTCGGCACAATCGAAGGCCGTCTCGTATATGTCTTCGCTCAGGATTTCACCGTCTACGGCGGCTCGCTCTCCGAGACTATGGCCCTGAAGATCTGCAAGGTGATGGATCTCGCCATGAAGATGGGTGCTCCCGTAATCGGCCTCAACGACTCCGGCGGCGCACGCATCCAGGAGGGTATCAACGCTCTCGCAGGCTATTCTGAGATCTTCCAGCGCAACATCCTCGCTTCGGGCGTCGTGCCCCAGATTTCGGCTATCCTCGGCCCCTGCGCCGGCGGTGCCGTATATAGCCCCGCGCTCACCGACTTCACCATCATGGCGAAGGGTATCTCCTATATGTTCCTTACCGGCCCGGCAGTTGTGAAGACCGTCACTGGCGAAGATGTGACACAGGAACAGCTCGGCGGCGCTTCCGTACACTCTTCAAAGAGCGGCGTTACGCATTTCGCCACCGAGAATGGCGAGGAGGCTCTCGACGTGATCCGCAAGCTCATCAGCTATATCCCGCAGAACAACCTTGAGGAGACTCCCCTCGTGGCTTGCAACGACCCCATCGATCGTCTTGAGGATTCTCTCAACGAGATCATCCCCGAAAGCGCAAAGCAGAGCTACGATATGTATGACGTGATCGGCGCCATCATCGACAACGGCGAATTCCTCGAAGTGCAGCGCGACTATGCCAAGAATATCATCATCGGCTTCGCTCGCTTCAACGGCCAGTCGGTAGGTATCGTGGCTAACCAGCCGAAGGTGCTCGCCGGCGTGCTCGACTCCAACGCATCCCGCAAGGCAGCCCGCTTCGTGCGTTTCTGCGACGCTTTCAATATTCCTTTGGTTACACTCGTCGACGTCCCCGGCTTCCTCCCCGGCACAGGTCAGGAATACAACGGTGTGATTCTCCACGGCGCGAAACTTCTCTACGCTTTCGGCGAGGCTACTGTGCCCAAAGTTACCGTAACCCTGCGTAAGAGCTACGGCGGCTCTCACATCGTGATGAGCTGCAAGCAGCTTCGCGGCGACGTCAACTACGCTTGGCCTTCGGCTGAGATCGCAGTTATGGGTGCCGAGGGCGCTGTGAGCGTGCTCTACGCCAAGGAGGCTAAGACAGCAGCCGATCCCGCAGCCTTCAAGCTTGAGAAGGAGGAGGAGTATAGCAAACTCTTCGCCAATCCTTATCAGGCTGCCAAGTATGGCTATATCGACGACGTTATCGAGCCGCGCAACACACGCTTCCGCATTATCCGCGCGCTCCAGATGCTGGCCACCAAGAAGCTCCAGAATCCTCCCAAGAAGCACGGTAACATTCCATTGTAATCAAAATCCCTCACGTTTCCACTGTCCACTCTATTCATAATAATGATGAAGAAATTTTTTCTGACAGCGGCATTGTTTCTGACCATCGCAGGCACCTACAGCATGCCTGCGATGGCGCAGAATGAGGAGAATGTCACTATCGTAAACGTAGAAGTTGTCGGCGAAGATGCGACTCCCGACGGAGTTCCTGCCGGCGACATACTCGCCGATCCCACACCCAGCGAAGAGACGAATTATCTGCCCGAGAGCGAGATAGCCCATAAAATGACACAGGCCGAGAAGGCTCACAATGCGGCTGTCAACGACTCCTGGGGCGGCGCCATCACAATCATTGCGATGGGTATCGTGATTGCGGCCCTTGCCGTTCTCTCCCTTCTCTTCCTCGGCTTCGGCAAGATCTCTCAGGCTCTGCTCGTGCGCAACAAACGCGCCACAAAAGCCGCCGCTTCAGATGCGGCCGACACCACGGCAGAGGAGCAGCACGATATCGACTCTGGCGAGGTGATCGCGGCTATCGCGATGGCCCTCTCCGAGCATTTCGCTGAAGGCCACGATCTTGAAGAGACAATCCTCACAATCCGCAAGCTCCAGAAAGCTTATTCACCCTGGAGCTCAAAAATCTACAATCTCCGCACAATGCCCGACCACCGTCGCAACACCCCGGGTAAGGCTTCTCTCTAACATCAATCAATTTCTCTTGATATCATGAACTTTAAAGAATATAAGTATAAAATCAACGGTAACAAGTTCTCCGTAAAAGTCGGCGACCTGACCGACAACAAGGTGCACGTAGAGGTAAACGGCGTGCCCTACGACGTGGAGCTCGACAAGGTGCCCACGAGCGCCAAGACCAGAGTGACCCCGGCTGCCAAGAGCCCTCAGAAGGCTCCACGCACAGAGAGCGGCGAGAAGGTGATCGCCACTCCTTCTGTAGGCTCCGGCAAGGCTTTCACAGTCGTTGCACCCCTCCCCGGCACCCTGATGAGCTTCAATGTAAAGGTTGGCGACACTGTAAAGGCCGGCGACACTGTTTGCGTGCTTGAGGCTATGAAGATGGAGAATGATATCCACACCACTCAGGGCGGCGTTGTGAAGCAGCTCCTCGCCAGCGTTGGCGACGCTATCGCTCAGGATGGCCCTATCATGATTCTCGAATAATTTTTTCACAGGAAACAGTTTTTCACAGATCATGTTAGCACAGACCACATTCTCATTCGGTGAATTCATGCGCCAGACTGTCGAGACCTTCTGGCATTTCACCGGTTTCTACAACTGCGAGTGGGGAAATCTCGTGATGCTGGCTGTGGGTTGCTTCTTCGTATGGCTTGCCATCAAGAAGAATTTCGAACCCCTCCTGCTCGTCCCCATCGGCTTCGGTATGCTTATCGGCAACATTCCTTTCCAGGAAGGTATGGAGATCGGCATCTACGAGCCGGGCTCGGTATTGAATATCCTCTACAACGGTGTCGAGAGAGGCTGGTATCCCCCGCTGATCTTCCTCGGAATCGGCGCGATGACCGACTTCTCGGCTCTTCTCGCCAATCCGAAGCTGATGATCATCGGCGCTTGCGCTCAGTTTGGTATCTTCGGCGCCTATATGCTGGCTCTTCTTTGCGGCTTCGATCCGCTGTCGGCCGGCTGTGTGGCTATCATCGGCGGTGCCGACGGCCCTACGGCTATCTTCACCACTTCGAAGCTTAATCCGAACTTGCTCGGTGCGGTAGCGGTGTCGGCCTATTCTTATATGGCTCTCATTCCGCTTATCCAGCCCCCGTTGATGCGCCTCTTCACCAATCAGAAGGAGCGTCTCATCAAGATGAAGCCTACACGTATCGTTAGCCAGAACGAGAAGATCATCTTCCCTATCGTTGGCCTCATGCTCACTTGCTTCGTTGTGCCTTCGGGTATTCCACTTCTGGGTATGCTCTTCTTCGGCAACCTTCTTCGTGAGAGCGGCGTGACTACTCGCCTTGCCAAGACCGCAAGCAACGCGATGACGGATATCGTGACTATTCTTCTCGGTCTCACCGTGGGCGCTTCCACTCAGGCCGATAAGTTCCTCACCCTCGACACCCTTCTCATCTTCGGCCTCGGCTTCCTTGCGTTTATCATCGCCTCTTCGGCTGGCGTATGCTCAGTGAAGCTATTCAATCTCTTCCTTGCCAAGGATAAGAAGATCAACCCGCTCATCGGCAACGCCGGCGTATCGGCTGTGCCTATGGCAGCGCGAATCTCCAACAACCTCGGCCTGGAGTATGATCCCACCAACTATCTTCTGATGCACGCCATGGGTCCCAACGTGGCAGGCGTGATCGGTTCGGCAGTTGCGGCAGGTGTGCTCCTCAGCTTCCTCGGCTAATCCGGGTTTTTCGAAAAATAACCTGAAGGAGGGTTATCACAGATCAGTCTGCGATAACCCTCCTTCATTTTTTTGAAAAAATTTTTAAGATTTTATTAAAAAGCGTGAACCCTTAGGGATATTCTTTGTTTTAGTATTAGACCGACTGCCCTCCGATGGGCTGCAGTCCCCCCCTACCCCTCAATCCTCGCTATCCCTCAATCCTCGCTATCCCTCAATCCTCGATATCCTAAGCAGTCATCAACTAATAAAAACCAAAATCCTCAGATATTTCAAAAATCATCTCTCTCCCCAAACCAATCCTCATAAGAAAGAAAAACACATACCTACACCAATCCATAGAATAGAATCAGCATGATTACCGATAATGTAATACAGGAAATATATCGCAAATTTGCGAAGCCCCACAAGCATGAGGAGGAGCTTCAGCTCGACTATTTCCTCCCCATGCTGAACGAACACCACACGATACGTCGTGATGATATGGAGATAATAATTGAAGATCTCGACGAGTTTAATCCTTTCCGCCGCTTTCTTGTGAGAGGCATCAACGCGATCCTTGAGTTTGACAAAATGGTGGCGATTGTATTCCGGAATCATATCCTTTTCCTCGGCAAAGAAGACGACGCGATGCGTGTACACATCAAACCCGAAAAGCCGAAATCCTTCTTCGGACGCCTCTTCGGCAGGGGTTAAACCACAAATAAAACCGTAAAAAAATACTGACGCGAAAAAAATTTATCAATCATGATAAATTTTTTTCCGTTTTATTTTGTACCATACCATAAAACAATTAATTTCGCAATATAAAACCCAATCAGCATTGTAGGGACCTGCCTTTGGCATGTAGCGGAGCACACCGGAGCCCACCGGAGCAAACCGGTAACCTTCTACCTCACACGCACTACAAACTGCTGAACACAACTGACAACGGACAATTAAAAAAATTATCAAACATATATCTATGGTATATAAGTTTAAACTGGTAAGCGATGAGGTGAGCAATTTCTCCCGTGAAATAGAAATTGACGCCAATTCCACATTCCTCCAGCTGCGCAACGCCATCCTGGAAAGTGTGGACTATTCGAAGGATGACATCGACTCATTCTTCTTATGCGATGATGAATGGAACCGTGAAGAGGAGATCACTCTTGAGGACATGGGCAGCTCGAGCGATCAGGATATCTGGATTATGGAAGACACACCTCTCAACGAACTTATTGAAGAGGAGGGACAGAAACTCGTCTATGTTTTCGATTATCTCACGGAGCGTTCCTTCTTCATGGAAATGAAGGAGGCTGTGCCGGGACGCACCCTCAGCGATCCTATCTGCACTGTTAAGCGTGGCAAGGCTCCCGCACAGTTTGTAGATATGGAGGAGTTTGACAGTAAGATCGACCAGGCTGCCAAGAGAGCGGCTGAAGATCTCGACATCGAAGATCTCTACGGCGACTCGGAATTCAACGAAGATGAGCTCGGCAGCGGCTTCGACGATCTCACCCTCAGCTGATCATCAATTCATAACTCATTAAAAAATCAGGATGCGCCTACTTCACAGTGACGCATCCTGATTCGCTTTAAAAGCGAAGTTTAACTTGACTTACTTATAAAAATAGTTGCCTTTTGATATTTGCTTATGCTTTTCTTGCTTATGGTTACTTAATTATGTTGATATGACAATATGTATATGTATGTATGCTTACTTGATAATTTCATAGCGACGGAACACCTTCTCGATGGCCTCGATTGAACGAGCCACTTGCTCCTTGGTGTGTGTGGCCATGAGCGAGTAGCGGATAAGTGTATCCTGAGGCGCCACTGCGGGGGTCACAACCGGGTTGACAAACACACCCTCGTCGAGGAGATCGCGAGTCACGTGGAATGTCTTGTAATCGTCGCGGATGAAGAGAGGTATAATAGGAGTGGAAGTATTGCCGATTTCGCAACCGAGCTTGCGGAACTCGTCGAGCGCGTAGTGGGTGATGTCCCATAGATGCTGCTGACGCTCCGGCTCGTTGATCATAATATCGAGCGCGGCTCCTACGGCTGCCGTAGACGCCGGCGTGATACTTGCAGTAAATATATAGGAGCGGGTATGATGGCGAAGGAAGTTGGTGATCACCTTGTCGGTGGCGATGAAGCCGCCGAGCGATGCAAACGATTTGCTGAATGTTCCCATGATCAGGTCGACGTCTTTCGAAACGCCGAAGTGGTCGCAAGTGCCGCGTCCGCCCTTGCCGAATACGCCGATGCCGTGAGCTTCGTCTACCATCACAGATGCGTTATACTGCTTTGCGAGGCGAACGATCTCCGGGAGGTTGGCCACGTCGCCCTCCATCGAGAATACACCGTCGGTGACGATGAGCTTCACCTTGTCGGGGTCACAGCTCTTGAGAACCTTCTCAAGGCTCTCCATATCATTGTGGCGATACTTTTTGTAGTTTGAGAGAGATAGACGGCGTCCCTCTATAATAGAGGCGTGATCCTGCTCGTCGAGAATCACATAGTCTTCGCGGCCGGTAAGCGTAGATACCACGCCGAGGTTTACGCCGAAGCCGGAGCTGAAGAGCATAGCGTCTTCCTTGCCCACATAGTCGGCAAGACGGGCTTCGAGTTCCTTATGTATATCGAGCGTACCGTTGAGGAAGGGGCTTCCCGCCATGCCGGTACCATATTTCTTAGTAGCCTCTACTGCAGCCTCAATCACCTTGGGGTGGTTGGTGAGACCCATATAGCTGTTGGAGCCGAACATGAGCACTTTTCGGCCGTTCATGGTGACCTCTGTGTTCTGCTCGCTCGAAATAGGCCTGAAATAGGGATAGACTCCGGCTGCCTTGGCCTTCTGGGGCGCATCGTAGTGCGACAGTTTCTCTTGTAATAATTTCATACAGTTCAAGGTATTTTCTTGCTGAATTCCTCCCGGCCTCTTTCTGAGGCACCCCGCTCTCCAAGCGGTGGCTGAGATTCAGGCTGCAAAGTTAACAAAATTTCAGCAAATCACCATCTTTTGGCCGAGTTTTTTTCAATTTTGACAATTCTGTCACAAATTTTAATTCCATCCCCCGCCCTGTCACAGCCCCCTCTTGAGCCTCGAAATTTACTGAGCGCCGCAGCTCGCAGCTTCTCACTTCGCTAATATTCAAGCGGTTGACATCCGTAAGAGCCCGCTTTCATACAAATTTTTTCAAATTTTAGTTAATTTCCTGCTCAATGAAGTGAAACATTTAGCACGCTATTTGTTTTATTATTGAACGGCGACGGAAAGCTGACCCGTTCGGGAGCGATTCCGGCTTCCAAGAAAAAACTAATTGTAAATTTAATAATCAAAACTCAAAATTTTATAAATACTATGGGAAAGATAATTGGTATTGACCTGGGTACAACCAACAGCTGTGTTGCAGTTCTTGAAGGTAAAGACCCGGTCGTAATTCAGAACAACGAAGGTCGCTACACCACTCCTTCAGTAGTGGCATTCGTAGACGGTGGCGAACGTAAGGTAGGTGATCCCGCCAAGCGTCAGGCCATCACAAACCCGACTCGTACAATCTACTCTATCAAACGTTTCATGGGTGAGAAGTGCGGTCAGGTAGAAGACGAAATCAAGCGTGTACCTTATAAAGTAGTATGCCAGAATGATATGCCTAAGGTTGACATCGACGGTCGTGATTACACTCCGCAGGAGATTTCAGCCATGATTCTTCAGAAGATGAAGAAAACAGCCGAGGATTATCTCGGTCAGGAAGTGACGGAAGCCGTCATCACAGTGCCTGCTTACTTCGACGATTCTCAGCGTCAGGCCACTAAGGAGGCCGGTGAGATCGCAGGTCTTAAGGTGATGCGTATCGTCAACGAGCCTACCGCAG
>CAZGJH010000009.1:0-42862 GCA_964525735.1 uncultured Sangeribacter sp. | reverse complement strand
GCGGGAGGTTGGTTTGAGGTTTCATGTAATATAAGGGTTAAAGTTTATGTTTCGAGGTAGGTGGAATCGGGAGGGCAATTCGTCAAAGCGGCTTGCTGGGCAATTCCTCTGACGCAAAATTACATCAACTTTTCTCCCACTGCAAGCCCACTCACTTCAAAAGTAGTGATTATAAAGCTAACTCACTGCTAATCAATGTCAGCATCAAGGAAATATATAGCATTTGAGGAGCGAGGAAGAGGGCTTTCAAGAGCTTGCGGAGGCGCGGTTTCCGTGCGTCACCCGAGTCGAGAGCTCGCAGAGTTAGGTGGAAAGCATTGTCCTCAATGCGTCAGCGCGCGTCTTAAGGTAACTTCAAAACCGAGTCAGCGGCGGTCCAAGACGAAAATAGGCTGCCGATATGAATTCACTAATTCACATCGACAGCCTATTTATAGAAGGCACCTTCGCCTTGAGCCGATCTTTCGGGAACCCTGAAATTTATGAGCTCGCACGCGTGAGTTGGTAACAGTCCTGGCTCTCATGGGGAAATGAGCGGGAGTTTATTGGGGCTACTTGGGTAGACACAGACGAGGAATTGCTCAACTCTTTATGTCGTTTTCGAGGCCGTTTCCGCAGTAGAACAGCGCTGGTTTGAGACTCCCGATTGATCCGGGAGACCTTAGCCGGCTGCCATAGCCTGCTGTGATATCGATCACTGGAACCGTATGGACCACACATGCCCGTAGGGAAAACAGATGCTTGCTACAGTCATTGCCGGGCACTAAATAACCACAATACTTCGCCGATGGATGCATCAAGTTTGTCCTTGTCCAAACGGAGGGTTCTCAGTGTGATCGCACATGCCGCGTGCAGCATCGGCGCAGCAGCGGTGCGGGACTGGCACTTCCGTCTCGAGAGGCAACTCAGCCGATCGGAAAAAACTAACGATGTCAATGTACTCTGTGTCGCTACCTTCGACGACGGCATCGACTCCCGACGGATGTCGATGAGAAGCTGATGCCCATCCTCTGATGGTCCAGAACTTCCGTACAGCGTCTCAGGTTTTGACGATGCAAATTTACGACCCTTTCGAGCCGCCCCAACGTTATCCTGCTCACTTGTCCGCAATTTTTGAAAAAATTTTGAATTTTCTTGGATATTGAGAGGTCTGCGTATGAAAAAATGTCTTGTTTTTGTATGCAAAAAACAAGACATTTTTTGTAACGGCATGTCAATGTCAGGCGTACTTTGACATGACAACAACATGAAAAGTAAGTACATAATTATTTGGTATTCACTATCTTTAGATATAACTACATTAATTGCAAGCACGCCAAATTACTATTTTTTGACATGAAATGACATGAACTTATCCCCATCCCGGAATATAAGCAATGTCTCTACGGTTCGTAGCTACAGGTGTACCAACTTTAATCAAGCCTGATCGTTGACTCACGCCGTCAGCGTGACCGACCAGCACGTATGAATTAGGCGTAATTCGCAGCGACATGAATTGACCGATCCCAATAACTGTAAGAGTTAGGCGTAATTCGCAGCGACATGAATTGACCGATCCCAATAACTGTAAGAGTTAGAAACCACCTATTCCTTAAATAATTGCTCGGCAGTTATCTCATTTTGAATGTCGTTCCACTGAGCATTATGCTTTACCCCATTGACAGTGACCATTGTAAGGTGAAGAGCCTTGTTCGTTTTTGTAGAGCTTTGAAAATCACCTATTCTATTTAGCAATCTTCTCATATATGAGGGAGTTATATCATACTCCTTGAGAGAATACTTCATTTCGCACAGATTGATTGTTTCATCGCGCCTATCAATAATCAGATCTATTTGTCCTGTTTTATTTCCATTCTCAAATCCTACCCATGAAGACACCTGAGTCCCAACGCCAGATATACCTAAGGCTGCTTTAATCTGTCTGATATGATGAAGGCAGACCTGTTCAAAGGCGTAGCCACTCCACGCACGATGAGAAGGAGTGTCAATATGCGTAGCCCAATAATCGCCATCTTCCCCCTTGTTGTCCCTTACCTGCTTCAAATAAAACAAGGTAAACAGGTCGGTAAGTTGGAATAGTTTGTCTCTCTGTTTTTTGCCAAAGCTTCTATATTCCCGTATAAAGTCGCATGTTATAAGATTATTCAGAACCTCTGTTAGAGTCCCACCCTCAGGCATCTTAAGACTGGTCATGATTTCATCACGTGTAAGTCCTATTGACTTGGAAGCAAGAAGTTCCACGACTTTCCGATAAATTGACGACTCTCTGAATAGAGATCTGAATAAAATATCGTATTCCATACGCAACTCTCCAGCCTGGTGGAAAAACAGCCTATCGATGTTGTTGGCAACACTCTCTGATTTCTTAATTTTGGCGAGATAGAATGGCGTTCCACCCATAACCATATAGCATTCCACAATCTGATGACGGTTCCATTTTACACCGGCAGACTTAAGCATGCATTCTGTTTCGTAGAGATTAAAAGGAGCAAGATAAATCCTGCGGTTTACACGGTTATGTAATCCGCCTTTATCTCCAAGCAACTTATTCGTCATCCAAGTAGTGGCCGACCCACATACTATAAATTTGAGATTATTTTGACTGTCTCCCCAACTATTCCAAAACAATTCCAGCGCACTTATGAATCTTGAACGAGGAGTGTCAAGCCATGGCAGTTCGTCAATAAAGACGATGATTTTATCTTTTTTCAAAGATGATAAATATTCCTTTAGTTGCCTAAAGGCCTCTCTCCAATTTTGGGGCTTCTTCCATTTCTTTCCGGAATATTCAACGAGTTGTGAACGAAATTCATCAAGCTGATCCGACATCGGAGAATTGTATGAACCGGTCATATAGAAGTCAAACCGCTCATTGAAGAACTGTTTTATCAAAAACGTCTTACCAATACGCCGTCTTCCATATACGGCCACAAACTCTGGAGAATCCGATTCTACACAATCTTGCAGAATCCTCTGTTCCTTTTCTCGCGCTATGATCTTGTTCATGTTTATGTTCGTTTTTACAGTGCAAAGGTAATGAAAAATTAGCATACAGACAATAGAAAGTTGCTTATACTTCCTCCGTAAGTGCATTTTTAACATACTTACGGAGGATATATAAGACTGTAGTCATTTTACATGTAGCGGATATTTCAGCCATTATTTGCTCCGGAGAGAGCCCTTTCGACACATCATCTTACGGGCAAATTCCAAGGACCTTATCTTCAAGCAAGGCTGCAACCCCAGGGCGAACACGAGCGTACACAGACTCATATGAAGGTGATTGTGTAGAAGAAATTAGACAGGATTTCGAGGGGGCAATCGATGATTACCTTTTGAGCTGCAAGGAACGAGGAATTGCCCCAGCCAAACCCTATAGTGGTAAACTTAATTTACGTTTGCCATCAGATCTTCATGCTGCCATTGCGAATGCAGCGAATTCAGCTGGCAAATCGATCAATGATTTCATCACCAATACTATGCAGTCAACCTTAAAAAATGCCGTTCGACAGTCGCAGTGAGAGGAAGGATACTTATTCACAAATAATCCCACCACTGAGTATGGTGGGATTATTTGTGAATAAGTATCCTCGGCGAGAATTTGCCAAAATTGGGCTAATGTGGGAGGGTTATTCTTCGACGATTTGGGTGAAGCGGTTCCAGTTGGGAGTGGAACGATAGACGTCGGCACAGCCTTTGGGAACATAGAGGGTACAACCTTCTGCTTCGGGGAGGATTTCCAAGGGTTTGGGCTCTGTCCAATGCACATGCAGGTTCTTCACCTTACACCCTGCAAACGCATTCTGGGCGATATCAGTAAGAGAGGCCGGGAGGTAGAGGGATTCAAGCACAGAACCGGTGTTGAATACATGGTTGCCTAAACTTATAAGATATGCCTGGTCAGGGATATTAATCTGGGTGAGCATAGGGCACTTCGCAAAGGCTGAGTCGTCAATCCTAGTGATGCAGACAGGGAGATCAATGCTTTGTAGGTTACTGCACCCGTAGAATGCACGAGTGGGAATCGTATTGAGTTGTTCAGGCAGGCCGACATGAACAAGAAATATTGATCTGGACAATATTTGAAATAGATAAGCGGTAATACTTGGATTCCGAATAGGAGATACCTCAAAATACGGTTGCCATCCAAATGCATTTATTGGCTGGTAGCTGGGAACTATACCACACTTAGACAAATCAATTGACAGAGCAGGAAATCCAGGAGCCATATTGTTTGTAGACACCACATGACTCACTGCTGCCAAATCGAGAGCGTTTAGGTAGCCTTTCACTGTAAGGTTTCTAATTTCGCGCAGATTATAGGAGTCATTTCCCAAAAGAATTTGGAGCGTACCTCCAGCATTGAGTATCTCAATATCTATATCCTTCCCTAAAAGACCTGGTTGCTGAGCCACATATGGATTATGGATTTCTATAGGCGGCAGGCCATTTACTTCCATTTCAATGCCAGCCAATCGTCCTAATCCAGTATTCTCTTCTACATTGAGAGTAATAATCCAATCATTGCTATTGCGGTCTTTTGATATGTTGGAAATTTTCACCCAATCACAGTCAGCTGGAGCAATCTTTGCAGTGAGGGTGCCGTTGGCCGTTACAGGTATTTGCAGGGTATTGGCTTCATTTCCCACCACATAACCCTTCTCGATAGGCACTGCATTAACCGGAGCATCTTGAGCAACATGTATCTCGGTAATATAGGAGCCTATTCTAACCCCTATTTTCCCTGAGCGTGCTTCATCGTCTTTGTTGGGATCAATTACAATTTCGATTTTCCCGCGTTTGGGATTATTGTTGAAGGAGACGTGAAGCCACTCGTTATAGCTGTGCACCCAAGCTGAACCAGCGTCAGTAGATGAGAAGGTGAGGGTTAACTCCTGTTTTTGATAATCTGTGTTTATACCTTTTTTGACAAGGGCTTTTGAATTGCCCGTCCATTTCACACCATTGTCTGGTTCGTCGCTGCAGCCCATCAGTATTAAGAACAATCCGAGGGTTAAGTATTTGAGGATGTTGTTCATGATAGAGAAGTATTAGGAGGTGAGTATTTCTTTTTGCAAAAATAAATGATTTTTTCTAAACCTCCAAAAATGATGAAAGGATTCATCATTTTTTTGCGGGCTTGGAAGGGAGGGCACCGGGCGGCTAAAGCCACCCCCAGTAAAAGAGAGGAGGCGGCTTACAGCCGCGGAGCGGATTTTTGGGGAATTGTTTGAGTAGTTGATTCTTTTTGGCTATTTTTGTAGCATGAAAAATTCGCTTAGACATATTGGCTTGGCCATACTGCTGATAGCTGCCTCTTTGGGGGTGGCTTCCTCTGCTGCCTGTAAGGAGACGGAGCAGGATTCGTTGATGGAGAGGCTGGAGGAGGTGATCAGGCATAGGGAGACGTATGTGGCTGAAAGAGAACGGCATATTACGGAGCTGAAGCAGCGGCTGGCCGCTGCTTCGGCAGCAAGCGAGCCTTCGGCCGCTAAGGGGAAGACGGAGGTCAGCGCTGCAAGCGAGCCTACGGCCGCTAATGATAAGAAGGAGGCGACGGGGGCCGAGGAGGCCACGGCTGCGGAGGCTCGGGAGGTTGATGAGGAGAGGTATGCAATTATTGGGGAGCTGTTTGAGGCTTATAAGCCGTTTAATACGGATTCGGCTTATTTTTACAGCCTGCAAAGGGAGGAGGTGGCAAGGCGGCTGGAGGATCCGGTGCGGATTATGGATGCGCGGATGAATCGAGCCACTGCGCTGCAGGCTGTCGGTATGTATCACGAGGTGGCTACAATCATGGAGGAGATCGACCCGTCGCAACTCCCTGATTATCTTCTCCCCTACTATTTCTATATCATGCGCACGCTGAAGGGAAATATGGCTGATTTCTCTGCCTTCTCCCCTATCCGCGCGAAGTATCTTGCAGAAACTCGCGCCTATCGCGACTCTATCATCAGCGTGAACGAACCAGGGTCGCTGGCTCACGCCGTCAGCGTGGCCGACCAGCATAATGCTTACGGACAGTATGATAAGGCGGTGGATGTGATGACGCGTTTCATGGCGGAGCATGAGCTATCGGATCACGACAAGGCTATCTGCGCCTGGACGCTCGCCGATTCGTATCAGCATCTCGGAGAAACCGACAAGCTCAAGACGCAGCTTATCATATCTTCGATCAGCGACCTCAAAGCGGCTGTGAGAGAATACGTTTCGCTGCGTCAGCTCGCTCTGCTGCTCTATAAGGAGGGGGATTTCGAACGGGCTTACCGCTTCATGAACATCGCCATGGAGGATGCCAACAAGAGCAACGCGCGCCAGCGTATGGTGGAATTAAGCACTTCATATCCTGAAATTACCGAAATCTACGTCGAGAAGATTCAAGAGCAACGCCGTTCGCTCCAGAAAGCCCTATGGATCATCGGTATCTTGGCTTTCGTGCTCGTCTTGGCGTTGGCCTACGTCTGGAAACAGATGAGGGTGATCTCGGCTTCACGCAGGCAACTCGCCGAAGCCAATGACTCGCTCCACTCGCTCAACACCCAGCTCACGGCCTCAAACGATCGCCTCAACACCACAAACACGCAGCTCAAAGAGGCCAACGAACGCCTTAATGAAGCCAACGGCAAGCTAAACGAGGCCAACCAAGAGCTGCAGGAATCGTATAAGAAAGTGGCCGAGAACTCCCGCCTCAAAGAGGCCTACATAGGCCGATACATGGATCAATGCGTGATGCAGATCGAGTCGCTCGACTCGTTCCGCAAATCGCTGCTGAAGCTTATGACTACGGGCAAGCTCGACGAGCTGCGCGAGCGTCTCAAATCGACCGACTCGCTCGACGACCGTCTGCGCGGCTTCTACGAGAATTTCGACCGCACCTTCCTCAACCTCTTCCCCACTTTCGTCGACGATTTCAACTCGCTCCTTCTCCCCGAGGAGGCAATAACGCCCAAGAAGAAGGGCACACTCAACACGGAGCTCCGCATCTTCGCGCTCATCCGCCTCGGCATCAACGACTCCGACCAGATAGCACGCTTTCTCCGCTATTCAGTGACAACCATTTACAATTACCGCACGAAGGTGCGCAACAAAGCAAAAGGAGACCGCGCCCTGCTTGAGGACGCGGTCAGAGGCCTGTAGAAACAATCAGTTACCGAGCCGGAAATTTATAGTTAGTGGCAACCTAAAAAACAATCTTTCGGAAACACTCTTTCGGAAACAATCTTAACTAACAAATCTATAAGTAACAATCATTCAGTAACAACATTACAGCTTAGCAAGCTTTATGGCGCAGCCGCCGCTGCGGCCTTGCGGGATGTCGAGCGTCATGTCGGAAGTAACATCACGCTGTTCGATTACTACGGGGTAAGGATTCGTGTCATAGTGGGCATCTTCGCCGTCGCGATAGATTGTGGCGCGATAGCGGCTGTCGGGATCGAGGAATGACAGGTTGATATGAGCCGTGCGAGCTTCGTCGCCTGTGGCGCTGCCTACAAACCAGCTGTCGCCACCCTTCTCCTTGCGTGCCGTGGTGATATACTTGCCGATCTCAGCCTCGGGGAAGACGGTCTTATCCCAATCTGTGGGACAATCGCATACAAACTGGAATGGACCGGGGTTGGCCTCATAATTCTCGATTTCGTCAGACGCCATCTGAAGCGGCGAATAGAGAATCACGAAGAGAGCCAACTGCTTGGCGAGCGTGGTGTTGACGTGGGTCTGCGGCATCACGGGATTTTCGAAGCGGAAAGTGACAGGGGTAAAGTCCATCGGACCGGCCAAACCTCTCGTGAAGGGAAGTGTCACCGTATGCGAGGGTGGATTGCCGCCTTCGGGGCACCATGCATCCCACTCCTGACCACGCACACCCTCCTGAGTCATCAGATTGGGATACGTGCGCTGCAGGCCGGTAGGCATCACGGGCTCATGATTGTCGATAGCGAGTTTGTGAGCGGCCGCCGTCTCGATCACCTTGCGATAGTGGCGCACGCCGAACTGGCTGCTGTGCAGCTCCTTATCGTCGAGCATATCGCCCACGTAGCCCGTCTTCACATAGTGCATACCGTTGTCTTGATAAAGCTTCATGCCGTCGGCCATCTGATTCTCATAGTTTGATATCTTGCCGCCTGTCTCGTGATGACCGATCAATGCCACACCCTTCTCACGGCCATAGCGATTTATCTCGGCGATATCGAAATCTTCGTAAGGGCGGGTGAAAGAGAAGTCCCAGGTGGTCCAGTTGTGGTTCCAACCCTCCACGAGCACGCCTCCGAAATTGTTGCGTGCGGCGAAGTCCATGTAGCGCTTCACGTTTTCGGTTGTGGCACCGTGCTTCTCGCCGGCATCCCATGTGGCCGTCTTCATGTGATAACACCACCACACGCCGAGATATCGCTGAGGCACACAGAATTCTTCGGCATCTTCAACGGCACAGGGTTCGTTGAGATTGAGCATGATACGGCTCAGGGCCATATCGCCCGCATTGTCGGCCAAGATCAACGTGCGCCAGGGGGATACGCGCACATCGGTGACGAACACACGCTCGCCCGACTGCCAGGGAGTGAGATCGGCACGGAGAGTGTTGCTGCCAGGGGTAGCCTGAAGATTCATCGCGGCATAGTCGGTGAGATTAGCCTGATGAAGAGCCATGTGGGTGCCGTCGGAGGTACGGAGAGTCACCGGGGTTGACACCTTGCCCATGCTGTCGAGAGGCATCTCGCGGAAGAGCGCCTCATAGAAGCGATAGCCCTCGGCGGGGATGCTCCAGGTGGTAGGTCGCTCAGCAAAAGCGAACTCCGTGAGCTCATCCATTATCACGAAATTGTCGAGCTTCTTTTGGCGCGGAAATTCGTAGCGGAAACCGATGCCATCGTCGAAGACGCGGAACACGATATCGATCGTGCGACCCGGAGCGAGCTTCTTCTGCTCCAGAGTGACGCGAAGCTCATTATAATTGTTAGGAATCTCCGACTCCTCGCCCCATACGGGGTTCCAAGTCTCTGCATGAGAATCTTTTACCGATTTCTTTACGCTGAACCCTTCGATGAAGTCGGGGCCATCCTTAAGGTCGAGTCCGAGCTTCGAGGGATTGAGTATAGCTTTGCCGTTGCGGGTAAGTGAATATTCCGGGCGTCCCTGTTTATCGATATCAAAGGAGAGAGTCAGTTTGCTGTCGGGCGATGAAACATTCAGCGGAGAGGCGGTGGCGCACAGAGCGCCACACGCCATCGCTGAAAACAGGATAGTATTCAAAAGTGTCATTTCTTTTCAAAGCTAATAGTCATCAAACTTGTGTTGATCTCCACGTGATATTCGCCAGGGTTGGTGATCTGCCACTTGTTGTCGGGGTTGCCGCCGTAGACCACCTGAATGGTCGGGTCGCCATCTTCGTGTGTGCCACCTTCGAGCGGCATGATATAGTCGCAACCCCAGCCACGGTCGTTTTGAAGCGGGCATTTCATCTCGCCTTGACCCAGATAGCCGTCGTAGTAGAAGATTTCGGGGCGGCTGCCGTCGCGTGTCATCTGATAAGGATGGTCGATATCCCAGCCTGCGGGAGTGGCGTCACCTACCATCCATACGTTCTCGTAAGGGAGGCAGTTGACAGTCCATTCAAATTCGAGGGAGTTGAGGTTGGCAGTGAGCGTCCAGTCGGCCTTGCGTGGAGCGACAAATTTGTTGACGGCGCCGAGCGTAGTCTTCTCGATCTCGTAGAGGTCGGCACCCATGCCGAATCCGAACGGGCTGCCTGACGTCTCGTGAGCCATATAGAACTCTGTGCCTCCATCCATGATGCCTTTCCAACGGTAGCGCTTATTGGCCACGACTTCCGTCATCTGCGCGTAGCCACCCTCAAACATATCGGAGAAGATGTAGAGAGGCTTCGGAGCGGGCTGATAACCCGTGACAGTGAAGCGCACTTTGCTCACTTCGGGCTTCACGTAGACGGCCAGCTCTGTGCACTCGGCGATTACCTCAGCCTCGATCACGGAGGGTGTGCCAGGGGCTATGCCCCACGCCTGCATGAGGTCGTTGAGCTCCTCAACAGTGTAAGTGACAGAGAGATTGGAAGCGGGAATCTCCATTTTGGGCACGGAAGTGGCGAAGTTGTTGTCGGCCACGTCCATCTTGAAATAGTAGCGTTTGGGGGCTGCCGCACCGCCTACGGAGGCGGGTTGCCAGGTGAAATTGACGGCCGACTGAGCAGCTTTATCTTCCGAGAGAGTGATTTCGGGGTTGTCGACCACGAGATTCATCGTAGAGGGAGTCTCGGGAAGATTGAACATTACATCATCGTCGTCGCATGCGGTCAGCGTAGTGGCCACGAGAGCGAGGAGAGAGAATATTTTGATTGACTTTTTCATTTCGAGGTGGGGGTATTATTTCCAGAAAGGATTCTGTTTGAGGTTGGGGTTCTTGTCGATCTCCGTCTGATGGATCGGAAGCCAGTAGTTGGCTTTGGTGTAGATGCGGGTGAGGTAAGCCGTGCGATGGAAGAAATCTTCGGCGTTGTCGGCGTTATAGTTCATGCCGTGCATGTCGCCGTTGAGAAGGTTGAGGCCCTCTTTCCAGCGGCGGATATCGTCGTAGCGCAGACCCTCGCAGCAGAGCTCCACTCGACGCTCGGCGCGGATAATGCGGCGCATCTCCTCCTTATCGTTGATATCCACATGGATAGCATCGGCAGTAGTGGCGCCTGTGGTGTAGGGGCGGATGCCGGCGCGCTCACGGATAAGATTGAGATAAGTGAGAATCTCTGCGCGGTTGGCGCCCTCAGCCTCGTTGAGAGCCTCGGCATAGTTGAGGTATGCCTCGCCAAGACGGTAGAGGATGCCGGGGCGATAGGGATGAAGACCCTGGAGCACGTCGGTCTGCGGATTGATGCGCTTACGGAGCAGATAGCCAGCCTGAGGAGCGTCGTGTGTGCCGTTGTTGTCGGTGTTGTCGTTGCCTTTCAGCATGTTGTAGTGACGCTGCCCGCGCGACTGCCAAGCGTTGTGGAAGTTGACCGCCACGTAGAAACGGGGCTCGCGGTTGCAATACATGTTGTAGGTGCCGGCCGAAGTGATGGCTTTTTCATTATCGACGTCGGTGGGCTTACCTTCGTTCCAAGCAGTGTATCTCACCTCATCTTGTGAGGAGAAGCCCTCCTCAACATAGTTGGAGCGTTCGTCGGTGATCGGCAGACCGTTTGCCATGAAGAAAGCGTCAACGAGTTCCTGAGTCACGCCCACACCGCCGTTGCCATTGTCGAGCTTGGAAGTGCAGTGGTTTTCGTAGCTTGAATAGTCGCAAGAGGGGCGCGCGAAGAGAATCTCAGGGTTGGCGCTTGCGAGCGACACAAGGAAACCGTTCTGGCATGAACCGAAGGGATCGATAGAGCCGTCGGGGTTCTTCTCGACGTAGAGCTGATGGCCGGCAGCGTGAGCCTGCTCGATGAGCAACTTAGTGGCTGCGAGGGCCTTCTGCCATTTCTGCGGATCTTTGGCGGTGTTGAAGAGAGGCTTGCCGTCGGAATTGAGGAAACCCTCATAATCGGCGTTGCCGTTGGTGAGATCGCTGGCAGCGTAGAGCAGCATACGGGCTCTCACGGCGAGGGCCATGATAGAGGTGGCGCGGCCGTATTTCTCACGGCTTGAGTAGGATGCGGGGAGAAGCTCTGAGACTGCGAGGAGCTCCTTGTCGATCCAGTCGATAATCTCGTCGTAGGGGGTTTGGCCAATCATAAGGTCGGCGAGGTTGAACTCTGTGGGAGTGAGATAGCCGGGAGAGAAAGGTATGGGGCCGTAGGTGTTGGCCAACAGATAGTAATAGTAGGCGCAGAGGAAGCGGCACTCGGCCTTCATATACTCCACCTCCTGCGAGGTGAGTCCCTCGGCGGGGAGAGCATGGACGCGCTCGTTGAAGATGAGGCAAGTGCGGATGCACTGCGGGAGGCGCGCCCAGTAGTTGCCGTCCCAGGAGCTCTGCGTGTGCCAGTTGCCCACGATATAATCGAGCACCTTCCAATCGTAGTTTTGCCAACGCTGCGAGGCAGTTACATCGTCGGCGAGGAGATCCCAGCCTTCATTGTGGAGGAACCCCCAGTAGGGATCGGGTATTCCGGAATAGCAATCGGCGAGCCAACGCTCCACGAGCTGCTTCTGTTCGAACACCATGTCGATGGTGAGTTCGGTGTCGGGCTCCTTGTCGAGATAGTCGGAGCAGGAGCAGAAGAGCAGAAATGAGAGAAGTATGAGTTGAATTTTATGTATAGCGTTCATAGTTGTAGCAGTTTTAGAATTTAAGATCGAGACCGATTATGATGGAGCGCATCGAGGGATAGCGCAAGCCATCTGAAGTCTGGAGCTCGGGATCCCAGAGCTTGAATTTCGAGAAGGTGAAGAGGTTGTTGCCGCTCACGTAGATACGTGTAGCCTGAGCGCCATATTTTCTGACGATGCTCTTCGGCAGTGAGTATCCCACTTCGATAGTCTTGAGGCGCAGATAGCTCATATCTTTCTTCCACCATGTAGATTCCTGCTGGTTGTTGAGATTCTGGCCGTAGGTGAGGCGGGGCCAGAATACATCTTGCGAAGGATTCTCCTCGCTCCAGGCGTCGGTGTAGTTGCTGTAGATGTTGCCGAGGAGGCCCTGGCCGCTGCCGGGGATGAAATAGTTGGTGCCACCTACAAGGCGATGAGAATCGGCTGTGCCCTGGAAGAACACGTTGAAGTCGAAGTTCCAATACATCAGGTTGCCGCCGAAGCCATAGACGATGCGGGGATCTACGGTGCCACCTACGTAGCCGGCGTCAAGGTCGTTGATCACGCCGTCGTTGTTGCGGTCGATATATTTGATATCGCCGGGCTGCACGGCAATGCTTGAGAACTGCGGGCGAGCCAGACCCTCACGGAGCGAACCGTCGGCATTGAAATCGGCGGCGGTGTAAAGGCCATCGGCGAGAAGGCCCCAGAGAGTGTTGATGGAGTTGCCTGTGCGTGAGCGGTAGGTACCTTTCACTGATTCAGCTTCGTCGCACTCCACCACTTTATTCTTGGCGTAGGTGAAGTTGCCTCTCACGGCTACGCTCAGCTTATCGTTGATCGACTTGTGGACATCGAGCGAAACCTCCACGCCGTGATTCTTCACGCGGCCGAAGTTGGCCCAGGGAGTCTTGATGAAACCGGTCTGTGTGGGAATCACTTCGCGGGGCATGAAGATATTCTTGCGATCTTCCTTGAAGAGCTCGAGCTGAAGATCTACCATATTCCAGAGGCCGAGCTCGAGACCGAGGTTGTATTTGGTGACGGTCTCCCAAGTGAGGTCGTCTACTCCGATTTCACCTTCGGCGAGACCGCTGCCAGGGTAGTAGGCTCCGTCGGTGCCCCAGTTGTAGCTGGGCATGTTCTGGTCGATTGTAGTGAGGTAGGCGAAACGGCGACCGTTGATCTGGTCGTTGCCGACCTTACCTACAGATGCGCGTATCTTCAACTTACTGAGAGTGGTGGAGATATTCTCCATGAAGCGTTCGTTGGAGAGAATCCAACCCAAGGCGAACGAGGGGAAGAAGCCGTAGCGATGACCCTTGGCGAAGTTTTCCGAACCGTTGTAGCCGAAGTTGAACTCGGCCACGTAGCGGGAGTCGTAGTTGTAGGAGAAGCGGCCTGCTATACCCTGGCTTCTGAAGGGCTGGGTGTCGCCGCAATCATAGTTGCTGAGGTCGTAGAGGAACATGGCGTCGACGCGGTGGAGGTTGTTGAATACCTCGTTGTACATCACGGCAGCCTCGAAGTAAGTGCGGCTGTTGCCGAAATCGGCGTTGATGGAGTGTCCGAGGAAGTCGGTGCCGTCGGTGTTCTGCGGATTGCCGTGTATGAGGTTGCCCTCGTCGTCACGTTCCGTAGCGATGTTGTAGTAGGTCGGGGTGCGTCGGCGGTTTACGTATTTCGTTGATGCATTGTCGAAAGAGAAGAGGGCTCTCACTTTCAGGCCGGGGAGGAGCATCTTGAGGTTCTGCTCCGCGCTAAGGAGGGCTTCGATCTTGCTGTCGTTTTTGCGGAGGAATCCCATCTGAGTGAGTTCGGCCCAGGCATTATAGCGGGCAGAACCCTCGCGGGGAATCACGCCGTCGGAATAGATGGCGGGGTGAACGAAAGGCACAGTCTCGAAAGCGTGAGCGAAAACTTCGTCGGTGCTTGAGGCATTCTTACGGAGATCCTGAATGAAACCGCCCACGTTGAAACGGATCTGAGTGGTTTTGGTGAGATCCATGTCGATGTTGGCACGAACGTTGTATTTCTTCAGGCCAGTCGAAGTGTCGTAAGCGAGACGTTTGTCGCGATTGAGGATACCGGTTTCACGGTAGAAAGAAGCTGTCAGAGAGTAGCGGAGGAAGTCGGAACCGCCGGATATGGATAGGTTTGCACGTGTGTTTTCAGAATGGTCTTTAGTAATGGCGTCGATCCAGTCGACGTCGGGATATAGGTCGCGGTCGTAGCCGGCGTTGGTTTTGTTGATACGGTCTTGAGAGTAGATCTGAGTGCCGGAGAGCTTGTTCATGAGGCTCATGTATTCGCCTGCGCCGATGAAAGAGGGCACCTTGGTGGGCTTCTGGAAGGCCTGTTCGAGGCGGAACGACACGGTGGGGGCTCCGAGCTTGCCGCGTTTGGTGTTGACGAGGATCACACCGTTGGCGCCACGCACACCATACATTGCGCTGGCCGAAGCATCTTTGAGAATAGAGAACGATTCGATTTCGGAAGCGTCGATATCGTCGAGGCTGCGCTCAACGCCGTCGATGAGCACGAGCGGGGCTGTGTTGCCACGGAAAGAGGAGATACCGCGAATCCAGAAGTTGGAGCTGTCATAGCCGGGTTCGCCAGAGGGCTTCACGGCGATCACACCAGCGAGCTGTCCGGCAAGGTTATCGGTCATGGAGCGTGTGCCGCCGCCCACGAGCACGTCGGGCTCGACGCTTGAGATAGAACCGACAACGGAGGCCTTCATCTGTTTGCCGTAGCCGACAACGACCACCTCCTGAAGCTCGGAGAGATCCTGCTCCATCTTGATGTCGAAATTGATTTTCTTACCTACTTTCACCTCGTAGGGCTTATAGCCTATATAGGTGAAGTGGAGCACGGTGCCGGGGTGTTTTACGGTGAGGTAGAAGTGGCCGTCGAGATCGGTCACCGTTCCTACACGTCCATCCCCTTCGTCGGCAGTGACGGTGACTCCGATCAAGGGCTCGTCGTTTTCGTCGATCACTGTTCCTGACAGATTGATTTGGGCAAGCATTGACATCGGCATTAGAAAGCAACCGATGATTGCCGTGAAGAACCTTCGGCTGAAGGTCGGGCTGAGGTTAGTTTTTTTAGTTCCTGTTTTCATTAGGCGTTTATTATGGTCTTTGCTGGTATTAGTGCCAACACTGCAAAATTACGCCTCAGGAACGCCTCGGGCAACGATTTTAATGCGAATTAAACTCTATTTAAATCATAACTAACTGATATAAAGGGGTTATTTGGTATTACTAAGCATGGTGAATTAAACTCAAAAACCGAGAAATTAATGCCCTCAAGGCTTCGGAATTGCTCGGATTCGCTCCTCGAAGTCGTTGTTATCTACCAGGGAGCGCGATTTCATCTTGGTTTTGTATACGTAGATTGTCTTCGTAGAGAGGTTGAGATAGCGCGCCACATCGGCAGGATCGGCGATGCCGAGGCGCAAGAGAGCGAAGATTCTCACGTCCATCGGGAGCTCGTCGTCGGGGTTTTCGACCACGATCTTCTCCTCGTCGCTGAAGAGCTTGTTGAGCTCGTCAATAAAGTTGGGGAAGAGTTTGAGGAAGGCTTTGTCGAACGACTTGTAGATACGCTGACGCTCCTCCTTGATGCCCATCTTGTAGGGGAGGAATTTCACCTCGTCATACTTACCCTCTTTGGCGGCCTTCACCACTTCGCGGCAACGCTCCTCCACTTGATTTACGAAGGATGTGTTGACGTAGAGCGACTGCATGATGTATTGGTCTTTAATCTCGGTGGCTTCGCGGAGCTCACGGTAGGTTTTGTTGAGGTTGTCGTTGGTTTCCGAAAGCTCCTTGGTCTTGATGTCGAGGGCGCGGTTGAGCTCTTCAAGCACTCTCTTCTTGCGACGGAGCATCAGGAAGAGCACCACCGTAAGCAGCAGGAGAAGGAAGATGATGCCCACGACGCCCCAGAGCTGCCATACGCGGCCGTTGAACCAATCGACCCTGGCACGGTCGATCGTGGCCATCTCGCCGCTGATTTCCGACTTTCGGAGGCGTGTGTTGAAGAAGGAGGCGTCGTCTTGCGCCTTTTGTATATAGGCGTAGGCCTCTTCATTGCGGCCGTCTTCATGAAGCATCACTGCGAGCATCTTGGCGGCGGTGGTTTCGTTGGTGTTTGAGCGGATGTCGTGTATAGCCGAGAGGCCGAGATAGTATTCGGCTTCGTCGCGGCGTCCGGCAGCGAGCAAGGCGTGGGCAAGCATGGAATAGCTTATGGCTTTGTCGTGGTCGGTCACGACGAAGCGTTCGAGCAACCCTTTGCGTATGGCGATTGCCTCTTCGATCGGGAGGCCGTCCATCTGACGACGGGCTATGATGGCCATTCCTTGTTCGTAGGAACCTTCGGGAGTGGCCGCTACGAGCGAGTCGAGATAGCTTCGCGAGAGGTCGTGGTAATAATTCCATATCTGCGACTCGCTGCCACCTACGTATGAGCAGAGGGCTTCGTAGAGGCGGGAGCCAAGGTTGTAGAAATTTCCTTTGCGGCTCGATGGTATGTATTGGCTATCGATCATGCGAAGCATCTCGGATGCCTCCTTGAAGAGACCCACGGAGATGAAATATTCGGCGAATGCGGCGTTGGCCAGAGCCTGCTCGGTGGGGTCGCCAGAGTCTTTGGCACTGCGATACATGAGGCGGGCGTAACAGAAGGCTGAATCCGACTGATAGGCGCTGTATTCCTGGAAGAGCTCGTCGGCAATGCGGAATTTCACTTTTCCGTCGGGAGCGCGCAGCTCCTTCTTGAGAGCCTGGAGACGGGCCTCTTTTTGCTGGCGTAGAGTAGCGCTGTGCTCGATTTCGGCGTTGAGCACAATCAATACAGAATCGAGCTGGGCAGCGCTCGCGGGTTGGGCGACGCTCGCGGGTTGAGAGGCGGCATGGGCAAGTTTTACGCTACCTAAGACGCACATCATAAAAATAATTATCCGTAGGCACTTCATTGAGGGCGAGGTTTTGATTACGTGTCTGCAAAGATAACACCTTTCTTCCATTCCCGCAACATCCCCCACCCTCCAAACAAAACGAAGCCGCGCTACGATAGCACGGCTTCGTTTTGTTTGGTATCAGTCATCCCAGTTGTCAGTACGGAAAGGCACGAGGGGAAGGCCGAGCATATCATGTATTTTACCGATCGCAAAATTCTTGAAGCAATACCTTACTGATTTGATGACGGCGACGTCAGAAGAGCTCACTGTGATCGATAATCCGTTGCGGTCGATTTCTGCCACAGCGGGATAAAAGACATGATCGGCTCCTGCAACTTCAAAACCTTCAAGATTTTCATTGGGTGTAAAGCCCTGCCACATATCGTTGAACCATACCTCGGCTTTATCTCCACGATAATCTACTGATTTATATGTAGGATAGTTATGGGGAATACCTTTGATACCATATGAGTAGGTTGCGGCCGAGGCTGCCAACCGTTTACCGATATCGCGTTTATTGCGACCATGTATATCATCGGGTTCATCCGGATACACCAAATCTGATGTACAGATTATGTGTGCTCCAGGAGTTTCACGTGCGCCCCTATGCTGTGCCTCGCGAAACAGAGCTGCATCTATTCCGTTGATATCGCCATATGACCACCCCGGCAACTCTACAAAATAGAATTGCATAGCAGGATTATTCCATGCCTCACGCCAATAGTTCACCAGATCTCTCTGACGGTCGGGATAAAACGCATAATCACCTACATTCGACTCACCCTGATTCCATATGAAACCACGTACTGTATACCCTACGATAGGGTGTATCATCGTGTTATGGATTACCCCTACTCTCACCCATTCTGAAAGAGTAGAGTCATTTTTCTGTGCTTGATAACTACAATCGGGATAGGTATTGAGCACTACCTCCGGCAACCAGGCCTCAATCTTCGAACCTCCATAGGCGGTATTGATAATACCGACCGGCACATCTATAATATCTTTCAAACTTCGGGCAAAAAACCAAGCAAGGGCTGAAAACTCAGCTGTATTTTCGGGGTTGCTTAGCTGCCACGTTGCTTCGATATCTTCGAATAGTGTGTAGCTGAACTTTCGGGGTACATTCAGGAACCGGATTCCATGACCGTTTTTTCTACTGAATGTGATCTCGTCGCCCCCACCCTCTACAGGTTGGTGCCAGTAGCCACGCAGAGGCATATCCATATTGCTCTGTCCGGAAGCTATCCAGACTTCTCCAGCAAGGATATTGGAAAGGGTAACCTTATCTTTGTCAGTTTTGTCCGTTATCGTTATCTGGAGAGGCTTGTAGGAGGGAAGCGGTGTCTTGATTCCAATCTGCCACTTACCGGCTTTATCAGTCTTTGTAGAATTCTTGACACCCCATGATGTGGCTACGCACACTTCAGCTTGAGGAGTGGCATAGCCCCAAAACTGAGCAATGGTGTCGGCTTGCACCACCATGTTATCGCTGAACATCCCAGGCAGGTGTAATTTAGCGGAGCCTGCAAAACCTATCAACCCTACCAACAACGAGAGCAATACTAAATTACTTCTCATATCGGTTGATTATTTAAAATTACGTGATGCAAACGGAAGGGAATCGTAAAGCGTCCTACTCCAATATTCCCAATTATGACTCCCATCTTTCACCCGGAGCTGACATGGCACTCTCTTGGCACGCATCAACCGGTAAAACTCCAGATCGGTATCAAGCAGAAAGTCATCGTCGCCGACATCCACATACCATGCGAGCGTTCTAAGCTTATCTAACGTAGCGTCGTCAGCTTCGCGCAAGTAATCAAGGCAGCTATTATCAGCTACCGACTGGCGCACAATGGCCACCTTGTCATTAGGATTTACGTCAGGCATCTTATCATTATGGATCCATCCAGCCATAATATAGGCAGAACCGAACACATCAGGATGGCGTTGGGCGTAGGCACAACAACCTCCGCCACCCATCGACAGGCCGGAGATAGCACGATGCCGCTTATCACTCTTCACCCGATAAGCTGATTCGATATAGGGGAGAAACTCGGTGAAGAAATAGGTTTCATACTTCCACCCCGGCATATCGAAATAGCCGTTCCAATCTATACCAGGCTGCCCTCCGGCATTCGGACTCACGATGATCATGGGCTCTACCTCTGCGGAACCTATGAGACGATCGGCAATAGCCGCAAGAGGAGTGTTATGAAACCAAGATTGATTCGTATCACTGAATCCATGCAGGAGATAGAGAATTGGATACGTGCGTGTAGTGTCGGTTTCATAACCGGCCGGGAGATAGATAGTGAATGCTCTTGGGTCGCCAAGAACTTTGCTGTAAAGAGTATCTGTTTCAACAATACTCGCGCCTGGCCCACCATTCACTATGCGGCTTTTAGCGAAGCCACATAGTGAAGCCAGATAAGCAAGCAGGATACCTAAAATAATCTTTTTCATAGCTTTATCTTTACCTATAATTATTTTGTTGAGATAGAAATTGATTGAGGCGAGAGGCTGTCGGCAGCCACAAGGAGCTGCCCGGAGCCGGCTTCATCGGTAGATTGCAGAAGAATTTGAGCCAAGCCATTGAAGGTTTTTACCTTAAAGCTCTTCCCTATGCCATCCGCAGGACGCTCGGCAGCCTGAAAAGCAGGGTCGCCATTGCCTACTCCAAGTATTCTGACAGCGCCTTCGACATTGAGAGAGAGCTCTACATTGGCATCAGGCACAAAACGGCCTTTCTTATCGACGACTTTAACAGCCACGACGGCCACATCCTTATTATCGGCCATTATTGAAGAGCGATCTACAGAAAGATCAAACTTGGCAGGCTCGCCAGTGGTCTCGATTTTGGTTTCCATAGTCTTCTTGCCATTCTTATAACCCACCGCCTTCACATAGCCTGGCTGATATACAGCATCCCAGCTCAAATGGCCATTCTTGGGCATCTCCTTACGGCCAACACTCTTGCCATTGACAAAGAGCTCTACCTCATCCATATTGCTATATGCCCACACATCAACTTTCTCACCTTCATGACCTTTCAGATTCCAATGAGGGAAGATGTGGAGCACCGGCTCATCAGTCCACCAAGATTTGAGATAGAACGCCTCATCCTTGGGAAAGCCACAATAATCGAGCACACCGAATTGCGAGCCTGTGGCAGGGAAGGCCATCGGATTAGGTTCGCCACGATAATCAAACCCAGTCCAATAGAATACGCCTCCGAGCCAGGGACGCTCGTCGTAGAATTTCCAGCCTCTCTCAATGGCGTTGTAGATACTGTCCGGGCCATTCGGCGAACGGTTGATTGCTTTCATGTATCCATTGGCATGGTCGTCGTAATATATGCCGCGGGCTCCGCAGCCTGTAGTCTCTTCAGTGCCAAGGGCTTTACGCTGAGGATAATCAGCACGATGGCGGTCGATAGGATTTTGGAGGACATAGTTGTAACCGGCTACATCAACCGGGACGAGCACAGTGGGGCCTCCTGCCGATGCCATAGCCATAGGGCGCGTAGGATCGAAGCGATGGCAATATTCGCGCATCGTTTCCGAAATGCGTGTGCCAAAATCGCTCCATTCTGTGCCCCACTCCTCATTACCGATACTCCACACCACGATTGAGGGATGATTGCGGTCGCGCTCTATCATACGGCGTAAAAGACGGATGTGCTCGTCATTGACTCCGGTGAGGCGATTCTCCTCCATCACAATGATTCCGAGCGAGTCGCAGGCATCAATCATGGCAGGAGTCATAGGATTGTGACTGGCACGATAGGCATTGACGCCGTATTTTTTAAGTTCGCGCAAACGATAAGCCTGCAAAGCATCGGGTATAGCAGCCCCTACTCCGGCATGATCCTGATGCATGTCGACGCCCTTTAGTTTGAGGTTGCGGCCATTTATAAAGAAGCCCTTGTCGGCATCGAAGCGGATGTCACGAAAGCCGGTAGTGGTAGTATGGGTATCAACCACTTCACCATCCACGACAATCTCTGTCACAACCTTATACAACTGCGGGTTGTCCGTATCCCACAAGGCGGGATTAGGGAGTGTAACATTCACTTTCGATGTCTTCCCACTTTTAGGCAATACACCCGACTCAACTGATTGAGGCAACTGAGTGCGAGAACCATCGGGAGCGATGAGAGTGTTTCTAACAGTGTAAGAAGCCGGTTGGAGGCTCATATTGTCAACTGTGGTCTCTACTGTCACAATAGCCTTGTCGTAGGGTTGTTTCAAATCTGCATAGACGAATGTGCCGAAGGGAGCCACGTGCACCGGGTTAGCTTTATCGAGCCACACGTGGCGATATATGCCCGCACCTTCATAAAACCATCCCTCTTCGAGAGTGGCATCGGCACGCACGGCCACGACGTTATCACCGCCATAATTGAGATACTCAGAGATATCATAGACTTGTGTGGCATATCCGCTTGGTTCGGAACCGAGATAAAACCCGTTGACCCATATACGCGCATCGCGGAAAATGCCATCGAATTGGAGTGAGATGTGCTTACCAAGATCCTCTTTGGGGATAGAGAACACCTTGCGATACCAGCCGACACTCGTCTCCGGATACTTGTAGCCTACGGTTTTATAGCCGTGGCTATGGCTCGCTCTCCCCTCGAAAGGCAGATCTACCACCCAATCATGAGGCAATGTGACATCAACCCACTCCTTACCCCATTTTGCAGCATCGAATTTATCACAATAGGGGCCTTCGTTGTGAATTGAATTAGCTTTGGTGAGATAGTTGAAGTATTCGGTGCCACACCCGAAATCTTTAGCTGGATCAGAAGCATTGCCAAAAGCAAATTTCCAATCCTTATCGAATGATTGCCGTTCAGAGGCTGATATGCCGAACGTGGCCAGCCCTACCGAGGCCAGCAACGGGATAAATATCTTTTTCATTGTGTTACAAGTATTAAACTGAAAGTATTATCGTTCTGGAAAATGAATTTTCTATTATTCTTCTGTTTCTTCCGGCACCTCCGCGTTGTCGCGGCCGCATGAGCGCACATACTCGCGAGGCGTCATATTATACTCCTCTTTGAAGTAGCGAGACAACAAGCGAGGATTGTTGAAGCCAACCTTATAGGCAATCTCTGAGATATACATTTGGCTTTGAGCAAGATATTGGGCGGCCCGTTTGAGCCTGAGGAGACGGATAAACTCAATCGGGGTCTTTCCGGTGATGCCAGATAGCTTTCGATATAAATGCGTGCGACTCATACCCAGCATGAAGCTTAGAGTCTCTACCGAGAAATCAGGATTTGCCATATTCTCCTCCACAATTTTAATCGTGTCAGAGAGGAATTGCTCATCGAGAGGAGTTATAGTGATTTCAGAGGGAGCAATATCCGGTATGCGTCGGAATTTATCGCGCGAACGTCTGGTCTCATCAATCAGCTTGGCAATCTTCTGGCGCAGCAGTGGCATACTGAAGGGCTTGGTGATATAATCGTCGGCTCCCGATTCGAGCCCTTTCATCTCATCTTCTACCAGCGACTTGGCAGTGAGCAGGATCACGGGAATGTGTGAAGTGCGGAGATCTGATTTCACTGTCTGACACAATTCAAGACCATCCATCTGATCCATCATCACGTCAGAAATGATTATATCTACGGTTTCATTGGTGAGCACGTCCAGAGCCTCCTTTCCGTTGTAGGCTTTAAGCACATTGTAATCGGTAGCCAACGTCTGCGCCATAAAGTCGATAAAGTCTTGATTATCCTCAACCAACAGTATAGTAGCACGCGTATGCTCATTATCCCTTTCGGAAGCCGGAATTTCAAGCTGCACCTTCTCATTCTTCATCTCCGCCTCACCATTAGATTCAGTATTCTCTTTGAGGGTCTTTCTGACAGGAAGCGTCAGGGTGAAGACAGTGCCGCAGGGTGAATTGTCGGTCACTTCTACCTCGCCACCATGCATCTGGACGAATTCTTTCACGATATGCAGTCCGATGCCACACCCCATAGTGGTGTGCTGGCTATTACCCGATTGGAAGAACCGCTCGAATATATGCGGTTTATCCCCATCTGGTATACCCTTCCCGGTGTCGGCTACTGCAATTTTCAGCTGATTGTCATCTGCAAGGCGGAGAGAAACGGCGACACGTCCACCATTTTCATTATATTTGAAAGCGTTCGAAAGCAGATTCATCATGATCTTGCTGAGCTTATCCTTATCGAAATACATATTCAAGCTCTCCAGATCAGTATCCACAACCAGGTCGATACCGGAATCTTCGGAGAATAAATTGAATGACGTGCAGATTTCCTTTACATAACTCACTATGTCGCCATATGAAAGATGCAAAGGAATGCCCGTGACATCGAGCTTTCGAAAATCAAGAATCTGGTTTACAAGATTCAATAGACGCACGGCATTTTTATGGACAGGCTGCAGGAAATGAAGCGTATCGGCATCATTGTGAGAGTCGAGATACGTTTCAAGGGGAGTGATTATCAGAGAGAGCGGCGTACGGAAGTCATGGCTGATATTGGTGAAGAACCGCAGCTTCATTTCATTGAGTTGATGTTGACGGGCCATCTCCTTCTCGGCCTGGACCACTCTCAATTTCTGTCGTTGGCGATCAATAAAATAATATGCGATCAAACCGATTATAATCAAGAGGATAATAATATAGGCGATGTATGCCCAAACCGTGCGATACCATGGGGAAAGAATCTCTATATCAATCCCGTCGACCTCACCACTCATCACACCTTCAGGCGACATGGCACACACCTCCAGATGATATTTGCCTGGAGTGAGATTAGTGAGCTCGATCATATTGCCGATAATAGGATACCATTCGCCGTTTTTACCTTCAAGCCGGTAATAATACTCAATATTGAATGGCGAAGCGTAATCGTGTGGAGAGAACAACAGGGTGAGATGATTCTCGTCGCTGCTAAGACGTATTAGCTCAGTGTTGGTGAGGTCTTTCTTTAAGATGACCTTACCGTCGGCTTCTCCGTTAGGGAGCACGAAATTATTGTTTACCTTCAAAGCCGAGAGAGTGCCCTTTATATCGGCCAACTGTCCCAGTTTCTGGTATCTGTCAGGATCTACAATCTGATATCCGTTCATACCTCCGAAAAGCAGCCGGCCATCAGCAAGTTTTGCCACCGAACGCAAGTTAAACTTATTGGGGTTACCCTCATTGCTACGTATATGGTAGACGTAATGATTGAAGGAATATGTGCGTGTCGTAGGGTCGTAATGAGGCACGATGTTGTAGATATCATTATCCGATGTGAGCCACATGTTTTTGTTGTTGTCTTCAATCACACTTTTGAATCTGATATCAGCCAAAGTAGGTATGGTATAGATTGAATCGTTTTCAGTATCGAAAACTCTAAGACAGTTGTCGGAATCGTCACTTATCATCCACAGTAACGAACGACTATCATGGTAGAATGAATTAAGACCGTTGGAGAAGACGCCGTTGTCATGATCAAGGAGGGCAACAGTCTTCATTGTCATAGGATCAAGCACTATCAATTTTGAACCAGTGGCAATATAGATTTGGCCTTCTCGGCCAATCTGGAGCTTCTGCACCCAGATTTCGCCATCAAGATTGATATTTTCAGGCTCCTGCTTTAATTCAGAGTCGAGACGATACAGGCCATTGCCCGAAGTGCCCACAAAGATATTTCCATCAAGATCTTCCACAATGGAATAAGGCGAGGTGTTTTGAATAAACCGACGTTGTCTCCCCTGCTCCACGCAGATCAATCCCCGCCGATAGCTGCCTATCCAGAGGCGTTGGCGCGAGTCGAGATACATGGCCGTAATCACATCGTCGGCAATATTAGGCAGGGAGTAAGGATCTGAAGAGGCTACCTTTCCCGTATTGGCATCCACAATATGCAGGCCATTTCCATCTGTGCCGACAAGCACAGTGTTTCTCCCTATTGGCAGCAGGGATATGATATCGTCTTTCACGCAGGCGCGTTGCAAAGACTGGATATGACGTACTTTGGTGAGGTCGTAATAGGGAGATGAGATCGAGAGATCACCCTTACTGTACGTCACCCACAGATTATCATTGCTGTCGACATAGATCATAGCGCAATGGTCGCTGACGGGAGTATTGATGTCGAACGGGTCATTGTGCAGCTCGCTCAATAACTCACCAGAGTCGTCATAATGTAATATACCAGTGGTGTTTGTGCCGACATAGATATCCGATTCCGACTTGGTAATTTCGGTGGTCATAACATTGTCGCGCAATTTCTCCCATCCATTTTGCCGGGAATATCGATAGAGGTTTCTATCTCCGAGCCAAAGATTCCCTTTGGCATCTTTCAAGACATGAGCGGCAAATATTTCATCGGGCACAGTAAGATCGGAGAAGCCGCCCGTAGCGAACTCATAGGTGTAGATGCGTGAAGGGGTCACTATATGGTAATACCGATCATCACCGGAAAGACTGAGAGCCGTCTCACCAAGAGTCTTGATCAGACGGGTCTTCTCTCCCGAAGCCGAATCATACAGATATACCTTCCCCTCTGATTCTATGAGCACAGGGCCGTTATTGTTGCTGATGATATTCAGAGTCCATGGACCCGGAGCATCGATACCCTTCTCGTCGAGCCATTCCTTGTCAATTTCATCTACCTGATAAGTGACGGGATTGAAAAGATACTTCTTGAAGGCACGTGTGACGACCACCATTCCTCCATCTTCCATTCCATATATAAGATGAATGGGCACTCTGAGCTCTTCAGGCATCGACAGGCGAATGTCGTATCCGCGTTTGAGATCATCATATTTCATCAGGCCCAACGAGGTGCCCACCCAAGCTGTGCCAGTTTTATCAACATAGGTAGTGCCCACTCTTGTGGTATTAGTGTAGGTGTGTATGAAGTCGGCAAAAGTAGAGGCCGCCGCATAGTGAGGAGCCATGACAGCGATCGCGACCGCAATCGCGAGAATTATTGAGGCGGGATATGCGAGGAGTCTGTTGTTCATTTCAAGGTGTATAAGAGGTTGAGAAAAGACTGTTGCAAAGTTAGCCAATATATCCAATATTACGCTACACCATTTGTTAAGATCTATGTCTTTATTTGAATCATTAGGGTCTGAGAGGCCAATGAAAGATGTGCCAAAAAATATGTCGCAAATGTTACATTGGGGCATTTTTGGCTGATTTGCATATATTCGGAACATTTAACGCCCATATTAAACCTATCAAAATCAGTCGTATGCCATTTGAAAGCACTAAATTTGCATCCGTAAAAATTCACCCCCAATACCAACAAAATCTCTTTATGATATGACGAATCCCTGACATTTCCCCTACAGAAACCTCATCAGGAAGAACCGACCGCCTCGGCTCGATCTGATACCATAGTAAATAACCAACTAAACCAATAACATCGAAAATGATTACAGATTTAAAACTGAAATCATGGGTCATATTGGCGATCTGCCTCTTGACGCCACACCTGCTACTCGCGCAAAGCCTGCTTACCGTGACGGGCAACGTAAGCGACGAGAATGGCGAACCCATGATCGGAGCCTCAGTACTCGTGCGTGGCTCCACCACTGGAACAGTCACTGACCTGGAAGGCAACTATACCATTAAAGTGAAATCTGACGGCTCGCTTACTTTCTCCTACGTAGGCTACGACCAGCAGACGGTAGCGGTAAAAAACCGCACCACTCTCAACGTTGTGATGAGTCCCTCTGTCAATTCGCTCGAAGATGTCGTAGTGGTAGGCTACGGCGTGCAGAAGAAAGTGACCATGACAGGAGCCGTGAGCAAACTCAACGGCGATGAACTGCTCAAATCACCCTCCGCCTCCTTGGGGAATGCTATGGCGGGAAAGCTTCCCGGCGTTGCCACCGTGCAATATTCCGGCCGCCCCGGTGGAGACGATCCTACGATTTACGTACGTGGTGTGGGCTCTTTCAACGGCTCCAGCCCTCTGGTACTCGTCGACGGTGTGGAGCGTAGCTTCAGCCAAATCGACCCCAACGAAGTGGAGGATATATCTATACTGAAAGATGCCTCAGCCACTGCCGTATTCGGCGTGCGCGGTGCCAATGGTGTGATTCTCGTCACCACAAAACGAGGCCAGGAGGGAAAAACCGACATCAGTTTCTCGGCCTCCTACGGCATACAGGAAGTGACCAACTTTATCGATATGGTAGATTCCTACCGTTGGGCTACACTCTACAACAATGCACAGATCAGTGATGGCACTGATCCCTCTCAGGTGCGCTTCAGCGAAGAGGCTCTTCAGCATTTCCGCGATGGTGACCAGCCACTGCTCTACCCCGATGTCGACTGGCTCGGATATGTGATGAAGAAGACAGCCCCTCAGCAGCAATACAACGTCTCTGTGCGCGGTGGAAACAAGATAGCCCGCTATTTCGTATCGCTCGGCATGCTTAACCAGGATGGTCTCTTCCGCACCTTCTCGACCGACAAAAACACCAATTTTTCTTACAACCGCTACAACTACCGCGCCAACGTTGACCTTAATCTGGGCAAATATAACCAACTCTCGGTGAATCTGGGCGGACGTCTTGAAGACCGCTTCGAACTGGCCGAGGGAGAATATAGCGTATTCAGCACTCTCGTATCGGCCGCACCTTTCTCAGGAGCTGGTATCGACAGCGAGGGACGTCGAATAGTAGCCAACAAAAGCTTCGTGGGTGATTACGACAACGATGGCCTCTTCCCCTTCTACGGAAGGGGTTACAAACGTCAGGCTACAAATGTGCTCAACCTCGACCTTATCTACAAACTCGACATGAGCTTTCTCACCAAAGGGCTCGATTTCCGTCTCAAAGGCTCCTACAACTCAGATTACACGCAGCAAAAACTTCGTACTCTCTATGAAGGAGTATCTTACGAGCCAGTACTGACTCCAGCAGGCGACGTGGCGTTGAGAAAGAAAGGTGATGCCTGGAATCTTGGTTACGACGAAACGTATTGGTTCGGGCGCAACTGGTATGCCGAAGCAAGCTTCAACTATGCGCGCCGATTCGGCGACCACGACGTTACAGCCCTTCTGCTCTACAACCAAACCAAATATTACTATCCCGGCAACTACGACGATATTCCTCACGGATATGTGGGCCTCGTAGGACGTGTCACCTACAATTACAAGAGCAAGTATCTGGCCGACATCAATATCGGCTACAACGGCTCCGAAAACTTTGCCTCCGGCTATCGCTACGGCTGCTTCCCCTCGGTGTCTCTCGGTTGGATTCCATCGTCGGAGACGTTCTGGGAACCTTTGAGCCAAATTATCCCTTACTTCAAGCTTCGCGCCTCATATGGCAAAGTGGGCAACGACAATATGAACGGCCAGCGATTCCTTTATCTCTTGGGCAGTTACTATATCGGCAACGGAGGTTATAACTTCGGCCTCGGCACATGGACGGGCAATGCCTACGAGCAGACAGCAGGCAACCCGAGAGTGACTTGGGAAACAGCTACAAAGCAGAACTACGGCCTTGATTTCCGTCTGCTCCACGACAACCTCATCGGCAGTGTCGACGTATTCTTTGAAGACCGAAAAGGGATTCTCATCGCCAACGACAACCTGCTTCCGGGCGTGACAGCACAGAAACCTTCGTCGGTGAATCTCGGACGTGTAAAAAACCACGGATACGAGATTTCGCTCACCTGGACCGATCGCCCCACAAATGATTTCAGCTATTCGATCACCCCGAGCATGGCGTTCAATCGCAACAAGGTGATTGAGAACGGCGAGGTGCCACCTCTGTACTCTCATCTCTCCGGCATAGGGCTACCTGTAGGGCAGCGCAGAGGCTACGAATTCTTTGAATTCTATGATCCAGGAAATACGGAAGCCCGCTATCAGGAGGTGTATGGCACAGAGATGCCCAAGCAGATGGTAGATGTAAAGGCCGGCGACTGTGTATACGTAGACCTTACAGGCGACGGGATCATCGATGAAAACGACGTGCATGCAATGTTTTACAGCGATATGCCTGAATACACTTTCTCGCTTAATACCAATCTCACTTTCAAAGGTTTCGATTTCTCAATGTTATGGGTTGGCGCCACTCACGTGACACGCAGCCTTGAGAATCCTTATCGCTATCAGTTTGGAGGCATGAATCGTTCGGCAATGATGACATGGGTAGCCGACAACAGCTGGACTCCCGAGACGGCCGACACAGCGATCCTGCCGCGACTCTCCTTCACGAGCAAAGCTAACAATACGGTGGCCTCAAGCGTCTACTACGCCGATGCCTCCTATGCACGCCTTAAGAATCTTGAGATCGGCTATACCTTCCGCAATTTCAAGTTTCTCCCCCAGCTTCAGCAGCTGCGGCTCTATTTCTCTGTCTACAACCTGCTGACCTTCTCTAAATTCAAGGCCAACGACCCTGAGAGCGCAACAAGCACGGTAAACTACCCGATTACGCGCATCTTCAACTTCGGCCTTAACGTCAACTTCTAACCTGCAACATTATATGAAAAGAAAATTATTAACTCTTATAATCGGCTCAATCCTCGGCTCAATGGTCGTGAGCAGTTGCGTGGATGATGTGGCCATAGGCGACAGTTTTTTGGAGAAAGCACCCGGTGTAGATGTCACGATCGACACGGTATTCTCTAAATCGGAATATGCCAAGATGTTTCTTTGGGAAGCCTACAAAGGTATCTACCACGGCCATTCAGGTAAGAATTGTGTAAACTGCGTACAACCTGAAGCTATAAGCGATGTGGTGCATAGCCAACTGGGTTGGAGCGAGTTGAAAGACCAATACTACAGCGGAATGCACTCCGAAGCCGCCAACGAAGGATATGTGCGCGATAAATTCGCATTTGTCGACGGCAATGGCCGCACAGGCATCTGGGGCACTATCCGCCAATGCTGGCTCTTCATCGAGAATGTTGACCGTGTGCCCGATATGAGCGATCAGGAGAAAGCACGCCTCAAAGCTGAGGCTCGCCTTATCATCGCCACAAGATATTACGATGGACTTTGCCATTTCGGAGGCCTGCCTTTGATAGACCATGCCTACGAGACGGGAGAAAACTTCGCAGGAGGCTATCTGAGTGGCAAAACTGGCGAGGGGGAATACGTCGCCGGACGTGCCACAGTGGAGCAGACTGCCACCTTTATCGACAATCTTCTTCAGCAGGTGATTGACGAGCCTGAACTTCCCTTCGCCGTGCGCGACTATATGGCCGAGGGAGGCCGACTCACCAAGGGTGGAGCTTATGGAATGCGTGCAAAGCTCTGGATGTATGTGGCCAGCCCCCTCTTCAACGACACTGCACCTTACCGCGAATATAATGGCGCGCCAAAGATTCCTGTGGGCGTTAGCATTGAGGGCGATCCGCTGTTGCGCATCTGGCTCGGGCGCAAAGATGCATCGCTGTGGGATAAATGCCTGGCCGCTTGCGAAGCCTTCTTCCGAGCGAATGAGGCAGCCGGCACACCTTATGCCCTTGTGCAACCAGCGGGCACCACTGAGGCCGACTATCGCAGGGCCTATCGCTCCGCATATTATTCGCGTGAAACATCAGAGAAGATTATCGAAGTGCGTGGCGACGGCTCAAGCGCCGATGGGGAGTATATGAGAGAATGGGGTGCTGGTGCTTCGCCTGGCAACGTATCTCACTCGGGTGCTCACGCTCCCACGGTAGAATGGTTCAACATGTTTCCCTGGGCAGATGGCCGTAATTTCGACGGACAGCGTCTCTACAATACCAATAATGCCGAAAACCTCGACATCTTCGCCAATCGCGACCCTCGTCTATATGAAAGCATGCTCGTGCCTCATCGCAACGTCAACAATCAGTTTGACACCTACCAGAATAAGGTGATCGACTGCTGGATCGGCGGCGACCTGATCACCGGCAACTGGTGGTTTACGAGCGGCTACATCGCCCATGGATTCGGCGAATACAAATGGGTGTTCGATTATTACGATATGGCAGATGAACGCTACTCCTGGCCTTATCTCAGAATAGCTGATCTGCACCTGGTATATGCCGAGGCTCTCGCTCAGACAGGGAAAACGGCCGAGGCTGTGAAGGAGATAGATAAAGTGAGAGCGAGAGTGGGGTTGCCATCGTTGGCCGTAAACCGCTCGCTAAACCTCAACGACAAAGCCACATTGATAGAGGAGATTCTGCGTGAACGTGCTTGTGAGCTGGCTCTTGAAAACAGCCGCTTGTTCGATCTAATACGTTACAAACGTCAAGATATCTTCTGCACACCTCTTCACCGTATGAACATCTATGTAAAAGATGCATCGACTGGAGAGAAATCTACTATTCCCTATAGCCAGATGAATGGCGTTTGGCCAAATTTCATCTACGAGACAGAAGAGATAACCAACTTCCCCCGTGTATGGTGGAAAGGGAATTGGGATGCCAAGTGGTATCTCTCGCCCATAGCCCGAGGAGAGATAAACAAGGGTTACGGACTTTTCCAGAATCCCGGTTGGGAATGAAGTTGTGAGCAAACCCAAGCGACTTCTATAATTTCAATTTAAACTTCTATCATGAACAAATATAAAGTTACATTATGTGCCGGCCTACTGATGTGGCTCCCCACATCGGCGTGGGCACAAATCACCATAGCCGAGCCCGATAGCGTGACAGTAGACTTAGGCTTCGGGATAAAGCAGAAATTATCTACTCTTTCTGCTTCAGTATCGGTTGTGACTTCGAAAGACCTGCGGGCCTCGGGGGCCATCAACCTCTCTGACGCTCTCTATGGCAGGCTGCTCGGCCTGACCGCGCTGAAGACCGGAGGATTCGAGGGTGATGACAATTACGGAGCCAACTTCAACATACGTGGCTATCAAACCTTTTCGGAAAACAATCTTCTGATTCTTGTAGATGGTATCCGTCGGCCCATCGACCGTCTCACAGTCGACGAGGTTGAGTCGGTGACAGTGCTCAAGGACGCGGCCGCCGTGGCTCTTTTGGGCTACGAAGGTATCAACGGCGCAATCTTCGTCACCACCAAGAAGGGTGAGCAAGGCGGCCCGCATATCGCGGTGAATTATCGCCATGAATTTCTGTTTGATCCGAAAGTGGCAGATTTCGTAAACGCTCATGATTATGCCTCGGCCTTGAATGAGGCCCGGGCTAACGACGGGCTCTCTGCTGCCTACTCCCCTCTTGAGATGGAACTTTACAAGTATGGGACAGACGGTTATCTCTATCCGAATGTGAATTGGAAGAATGAGGTATTGAAAAATCACGCCTCTGAAGATGAAGTGAATCTTAGTGTGAGCGGGGGCAGCGACAAAATGAAGTATTTCACCCTTCTGGATTACACTGATTCGAGAGGAGCACTGAAAGGTACGAATCAAGCCGACTATAATTCGCAATTGCGCTATTCGAAAGCCAATATCAGAGCCAACCTTGAATTTAAGGTGACTCCGACCACCGAGATGAAGGTGAATATGTTGGCGAGCTTCATCGAGACGAGCCATCCGGCAGCCGGGAGCGCCAACGATATCGTCTATGGCATCTACCGCCTCCCCTCCAATGCCTTCCCGGTAATGACGCCCGACGGCGTATGGGGTGGCAACGCCACTTTCGGCGATGCCAATCCTGTGGCCAAGGTGCAGAGCTCGGGGAAGGAGAAAACCCACGCGCGTGCTCTCTATGCCGACGCTATGCTCACGCAGCGGTTTGATTTCCTTCTCCCTGGTCTAAGCGCTTCGTTGAGAGTAGCCTACGATAATCTTTCGCAAATCAACGAGCGTCACGGCAAGAGTTTTCAATATGGGTATTGGTCTTACTCCGGAGCCACGGGCGACCCTACGGGAATCACCTCCACAATCTATGGCGACAAGGTAAACAACCTGGAGTTTTCAAAATGGCTTGGCAATCAGTGGCGCTCAAGTAATTTCGCATTTACCGTCAACTACGACCATACCTTCGGCACCGACCATAACCTCTCGGCCGCACTCATCTACAACACGCAATCGACGGTGAACATGAACCGCTACAACACCTTCAACCGTGCCAATGTGATGGGTTATGCCAACTATTCGTGGAAAGATCGGTTTAACGCCACCATGGTCTTGGCCGGCAATGGCTCCAACCGTTCATATCCTCATAAATGGTCGTTTTCTCCCACATTCTCGGCAGCCTATATCCTGGCTTCCGATAATATGGCGCAGATCCTTAACCTGGCCAAGATCAGAGCATCTTTCGGCGTGCAACACTCGGATTATGTGCCTGTCAGCGGGCTTTGGCTTGAAAGCTACGACGGGGGTCACGGCAACATCGTGTTGCGTCCGAACTACGACGGCAACAACTGGGGCAGTTACCTCACCCACTATCCTCTGAGCGACTTCCCTCTTGAGACAGCCTACAAGTATAACTTAGGTGTGGATCTGCGTATTTTCCAGGGGCTTAGCCTCACCCTGGATGGCTTCTACAACCGCCGCACCAACATCATGATGAGCGCCAACGACCTCAACTCATGGGTAGTGGGGCGTCCCGACTCTTATGCAGCAAAAGGGAAGGTAGACAACTACGGCGCGGAGATTGGCCTCAACTATACCCGTCAGCTCACACGCGACCTCCTGGTGAACGCCGGAGTGATGTATACGTGGAACACCAACCGCATCAAGGAATATATCGAGCTACCTGCGGAGGCATATCAGTCGCACGTAGGGCAGCGTGTAGGTCAGGCCTATGGTCTGGAGGCTATCGGATTCTTCAAGGATGAGGCCGACATCGCATCGAGCCCCACACAGACCTTCTCGAATGTAAAGCCGGGCGATGTGAAATTTCGCGATCAAAACAACGACGGCATCATCAATGAGCACGATGCCATCTATTTCGGCTACGGCACCAATCTGCCCGAAACCAATTATGCCTTTAATCTTGGAGCAGAATTCAAGGGCTTTGGCTTTAATGTGATTTTCCAGGGCGCCACAGGCATGACTGCGTGGCTCGGCACCACCGGAGTCTGGAACACGACACTCGGCACCGGCAACCTCTCGCAGCACTACTATGAGAACGCCTGGCGTGCAGATGGCTCCAATGCCGACTCAGCACTCTACCCGCGACTCTCTACCCAGGATAATCCCAACAATAATCAGGGAAGCAGCATATGGTATGACAACATATCATGGCTGAAACTGAGAAACGCTGAAATCTACTATCGCCTGCCGGCAAGCTTTATAAAAAAGCTCGCCATGACAGAAGCCCGTATCTACGTGCAGGGACGCAACCTCTTCACCTCATCGAATATGAAGACGGTAGATCCTGAAGTGATGGGCACCCAGTATCCGGTGTTCAAAGGCGTCAACGTAGGTATTATCTTAAATTTCTAAAACACGTCGACAAATGAAGATAACAAAATTGAAAGTTTCAGCCCTTTGCGCAACTTTATTGTTGGGGATGAACAGCTGTGTAGATCTCGACTACAACGAGCTCACCACCAATGATGAGGAATGGGTATACGACAGCCCGCTCTACGGCGTCGAGAAGCTTGTAAACGATATCTATGCCCAGCTCACCAACGGCTTCGAGAACAACTGGAACGGAGCTCTCCTGGCAAGCGCCACAGATGAGGCTTCGTATGCCTTGATCAATTCCGGCATACACACCTTCTACAACGGCGGCTGGAGCGCCAACAATCCGATTCCGGATTATTGGAAAAACAATTATACCGCTATCCATGAGGCCAACAACTTCCTGGAGAAGCTCGATAAGATTGATCTCACCGATTACATCTACAGCGTCACTGAGCAGACCAGCTACGAGGAGCTACGTGCACGTTTCGAACTCTTCGCCTACGAAATACGTGCCCTTCGCGCCTATTATTACTTCGAGCTCGTGCGCGCCTACGGCGATGTGCCTTTGGTTTTGACCACTCTAACGATAGATCAGGCAAATAACGTAGAGCGCACTTCAGCCGACAAGGTGATCGAATTTATCGTGAGCGAATGTGATGCCATAGCCGAGTATCTCCCTATCAGCTACCGCGAAGAGATGAGCCAGCAGCTCGGACGCACCACTCGTCCGTTCGTGATGGCCCTGAAGGCCCGCACACTTCTCTATGCCGCAAGCCCTCTGCTTAACCCAAGCGGCGACGTGGAGAAATGGAAACGCGCTGCCGAGGCCAACAAATACATAATCGACCATGCCGAGACATGGGGCGTAAAGATGGGCACATACGCTGCTCTTGGGGGCAACGACAGCTTCACCAACAGCGAATTGATTTTTGCCGTGGCAAAGACTGCCGACAATACTTTTGAACGTCAGAACTACCCCGTAGGTATCGAAGGAGGCTCAAGCGGCAACTGCCCGACCCAGACTCTTATAGACCAGTATGAGTATCAGAGCGGGGAGAATGCTGGCAAGACTTTCGGAGAGGTGCATCCGGGCGAGATAAACCTCACCACGGAGCGTCCCTACACCGACCTCGACCCTCGTTTTGGAATGACGGTGGTGAAAAACGGCGATTTCTGGCCGCTGAATTCGAATCAGCAGCGCGAGATACAGTGCTACACCACAGGCTTCAACGCTGCCCCCAAGGTGAACGCCACTCCCACGGGTTATTATCTGCGCAAATATGTAGATGGCAACTCCGACCTCACTCCCAACGTCAACAGCCAATTCCGCCACGCCTGGATCATCATGCGTCTGCCGGAATTCTATCTCAACTATGCTGAATGTATCTACCATATCACCGGGAGCGCGGATGCGGAGGGTGAATACGGGCTTTCAGCAAATGAAGCGATAAATGTGGTGCGTGGACGCTCCGACGTGCAGATGCCCCCCTTCACGGGCAACCCCTCAGATTTTCTGACGCGCTATGAGCGAGAACGTCTTGTGGAGTTTGCCTTCGAAGATCATAGATTCTGGGATGTTCGCCGTTGGAAGAAGGGAGCGCAATATTTCACCACCGTCAATGGAGCCGATCTCGACAAGCAGGCCAACGGTAATATTATCCTGACTCGCAAATCGCTGTCGAGAGTGTGGGATGAGAAATACAATCTCTTCCCTGTGCCCTACTCCGAGAGAATGAAGAATCCGAAGCTCACCCAGAATCCAGGGTGGTGACAGGGAGAGTATGAGCAATACATAATGTTCAACCAGCAAATAAGTTATGAAACAATATAAGATATTCTTGTGGCTCATTTTGGCCGTCATCATTCCAGGCTTCGCCACGGGTTGCTCCGACGATCTTCAGGAGGCCGCGCCGCAGGGAGTGCAGATAAAAGCTTTCATGCCCACAGCGGTGATGGAAAATTCAGAGATGGTGATCACGGGCAACAATTTCGATGCAGTGACAGCCATAATCTTTCCTGAAGGAATCGAAGTTAAAGATTTCGAGCTTGTCACCTCGAATATGATCAAGGTGAAAGTGCCGGCAGGTGTGGGTTCAGGCAAGCTCCGTCTTGTGTCGGGCGAGGGCACAACTGAAAGCTCTATAGAGATGCGCCCCGCTGTGCCGCAAATCAAATCAATGGAGCCGGGCGATGAAGTGCGCGAACGCGAAGTGTTGACCTTCAAAGGTGAAGACCTCGATTGCATCAGCAAGATCATCTTCCCTGGCGAGGAGGGCACGGAAATCGTAGTAGACGCCATGTCGTTTATGCGTAAATCTTCGGGCCATCTCAAAGTGAGGGTGCCGGTGGGCATTTTAGGAGGCTTGGCATCGGTAAGACTTATCGCAGCTAATGGAAGGGAGTTGAAATCAAACGAAATCAATCTCTTGGCAGCGGCAAAAGATCCCGACGGCTCTGTGAAATGCTATATCAAGCACGTAGGTTCGGAGCGTTATCTCACCCGCAACTCGGCCGAGGAGTATCCTCGCGTGATGGGCTTCACGGGATCGAAAGACCAGGAATTCTCCTTCCTCCCTGTAGATGAAATGCCAGGCAGCTACTACATCAAGAACAGCGCTACGGGAGAGTATCTCGTAATAGGCAGTGAAAATGATTGGCGTATGTTCTGGGTATTTGATCCCACCACTATTTCAATTCCAGAAAGAGGCATGTATCAAGTGGTTGAAGTTGCCGGTTCGGATAATATCCAGATCAAGAATGCGGGCAGCGGCATGCTCGGCACTGACAGTAACGACGAGAATTCGGAAGTATACGGTAACAAATGGGGTGAGACAGAACCTCGTTTCCTCTGGCGTCTTGAGATTCTGAGCGGCTCATTCGATGTGCCCGACACAGGAACATCCGAACTCTGGAAGGGAGAATTGGAATATGGCGACTGGAATATACTCGATCTGGAGGCAGAACTGTTCGCTAATCTTAATGTAGGCGATAAGATACGCATGTATTTCACTCCTGAAGCAGGCCAGTATGCGCAGATGGACCTGCGCGACCGCAACGACGTAAGCTTCCCTGGCTTCGAATGGCTCGGTCTTGGTGAGGCCGAAGGATATGTAGATCTGCCCGTGACTGAAGATGCTCACAGCCGTATCACTTCTGGCGGCCTGCTGATTCGTGGCTCCCATTACACCATCACCAAGGTAGAGATTGTGTCGGAGCCGCCGCTTGAAATAGGCAATGTGCTCTGGGAGGGTAGCCAGGAGTTTGGCGACTGGTTTGTTGTGACTATCCCGGCTGAATATCTTCAGAATCTCCAGGCCGACGACACTATCCGTATGACCTTTACCCCTGAAGATGGCCAATGGCCTCAGATGGATTTGCGCGACAGCAATGATGTAAGCTTCCCCGGCTTCGAATGGCTCGGGCTGGATGTCTTCACCGATGGCTATGTAGATTTCCAGATGGATGAATCAATTCAGCAACGTCTTGTGGCAGGAGGCCTCTTGATTCGTGGGTCGCATTACACTCTTCTAAAAGTTGAAATTCTCTAATCAAAGACAATATGATCAACAAAATATCGAAACTTCTCTTTATAGCATTAATCTTTGCAGGCGCTTTCGGCGCTTGCAAAGATAGCAATGCCGAGACTCCGGAAGAATTGAAGCTTCTTGCCGTGAGCCCTTCGCAGGGATTGAAAGTAATGCCTGGCATTGTAGAGGTGACAATGGAGTTTAACCAGCCTGTCGTGATCGCCGACACTGCCAAACTCACCATCTCCACAAATGGCAAATTGGAGAATCCCTACACAGTAGCCCGATATCTGAAAGTGAAGATACCAGTGGGTGCGGGTGAGAATTGTAAATTTAGCGTTGCCCCAGGAGCCTTGGCCGTATTTGCCCGCAACAATACAAACGGCGAGACTTACTCCGTTGATCTCGAAACATTTTCTTCCAGTTCCAATCGTTCGATCGAGGCAACCCGTCTTCTCGATTTTCTGAGAGAGAACACCGGAGTGAAGATGCTGTCGGGGGTGAGCGCATGTATCAACTGGAATCAGTTTGAAGCGATGTGGGTGTATAAGCATACAGGACGCTACCCTGTGCTCAACAATTTTGACTTCATCCACGATGTATATTCTTCTCCTGGCGGTTGGATAGACTACAGCAATCCGCTGCCAGCTACTTCATGGGCTGATGAAAATGGTGTCGTAGGAGCAATGTGGCATTGGGGCCAGCTGGCCAACAATGGCTACGATATCACCTGCACTCCCGGATCTGACCAGAATCAGACCTCCTTCAGCCCATCGGATATCTTCGACCCGGAATCGGAGGGATACAAGAAAATGATCAGCGATATCGACCGTGTGGCCAACTTCATGAAACCGCTGGCCAACCAACACATTCCAATTCTCTGGCGCCCTCTTCATGAGGCTCAGGGCAACTGGAAAGAGGCCACCAACGGAGCCGGCTGGCAGAAAGCATGGTTCTGGTGGGGTATAGATGGGCCGGAAGCGTGTGTTGAGATTTGGAAAGTGATGTACGACCGTATGGTAAACTATCATGGGCTCACCAATTTGATATGGGTATACAACAGTGGCGACTCCATGCGTTGGTATCCCGGTGATGAGTATGTCGACGTAGTAGGATATGATTTCTACAATTCCAGCATGAATGATATGGAGTATTGGTATAATTTCATGAAAGAGCATTACCCTGGTAAGCTTCTGGCTATATGTGAATGTGGCAATATACCGAAGCTTTCCGAGCAATGGGAAAGAGGTCTTTACTGGAATTACTTCATGCCTTGGTGGGATAATGGCCGTACAGGCGACCCTTCTTCTGCGGAGTTTGACAGCACCGCCCACAATAATGCCGATATAGAGTATTGGCAGGATGCCTGGAGCTGCCCCTTCATGCTGAGCCGCGACCAGATGCCCTCATTCAGAGACTAAGCAACAGTCATCGCGGTATTCTCGATGAGAATACCGCGATGACTGTTTATGTTAAGTTTGTCACTTAGTGTGTCTCGTTTTGTTGTGGGTAACAAATGATGCTCATACGCAGAACATTTGAGCCGGTATAAGTAGAATTTTCAGAGTAATTTTGCAACGTCTTTCAAGACCTCAATAGGCTTTCAAGGCCATAACATCAAAACTTTAAACGCATGGTAAAACAGTTACTTCTGGCCTCCATGATGGCTCTCTCAGCCGTGGCTTTCGCTCAGACAGGTGAGAAAAGCATCGTATGGCAAGGCAATGCCACTCTCTCGTGGGATGGCGCAACAGCACCACAGGTGGCTTCTGAAAAATGTAGCGATATCATCGCAGGCGACAAGATTATCTTGACAGTAAGCGAATTTGAAGCTGGACAGGATTGGCCCAGCTGTTACCTCCGTTCTGCCGAGAATCATATCGAATTGTGCGGTACAGGACTTTGGGACTATAAGAACCAGAATCTTCCCGTAGAAGCAGGTATTACCGTTCCCTACGACTACAAGATCGTGAACGCATTCAAAGAGGGTTTCTACGCTGTAGGCACGGGCGCTACAATTACAGCTATTGCCATAGAGCATTGCGGCGATCCGAGCATTGTGCTCCCCACAGAGGAGAATGTGCTCTGGTTTGGCCCCGCCACCGAGCTCTCCTGGTCGAATTCAATCAATATCCCCCAGAATAAGACAGAGAATATCGAAGTTGGTCAGGTAATCACAATTACAGTTGACAGACTAAATGAATCTGAGGAGTGGCCCAACATACGTGTGACAAGTGATTCATGGAAAGATATCACCTCCATACCCTTGTGGGACGACAAGGAGGCCTCCTTCCCTCTCAAAAAGACATTTGACGTTACTGCTGAGAATATCAGCCTTATCAAAGAGGGCTTCCGCCTCGATGGGCCAGGGGCATGGGTATCGATGGTGACTTACGACGACGCCTCTACCTCTGTAACAGTTATCGAAGCTGCACAGACATCTGCTTTGGTATATAATCTTCAGGGTGTATGCATCCGTAAAGCCGCTTCTGCAAATGAGGCATTGGAGGGCCTACCCTCAGGCATTTACATTGTAAACGGTAAGAAAATCAAGAAATAAAGATTTGTTTTATAGGTTTTAGTAATTATAGTTTAAATTTATGGTAGAGCTCCCCTCTATGTGGCAACCACATCGGGGGGAACTCGTTTTTTATATAATCCAAAGTCTGACTGATTGGCAAGTTATTACTGTGGGGAAATGGCCATGCATTCGGCTTCTACGAGCCAGCCGGGGCGGCAAACGGGGGCGAGCACGATGGCCATGGGGAGGTTCGGGAAGCGCTTCTTCATGATGGCGCTGACGGCGGGATAATCGGCAGCATCACGCAGATATACAATCATGTGGGCTACGTCGGGCCAGCCCACTTCGGCTTCTTTGAGGAGCACTTCGATGTTTTCGAGCATTCGTTCTGTCTGCGCTTCTACGTCGCCTGGGGCCACGATTTGGCCGCGATTGTCGATGCTGGCTGTGCCGGAGATGTATACGTGGCGACGGTCGGGGTAGCTTACGGCCGTGCCTCGCTCGAAGGCCACGCCATAGTCGGAGGTGCGGTTGAGGTGGGTGGAGCCGTAGAGGTAACGCACCTGCCCGGGGGTGACACTGGTGTCGGCAAAGGCGTTGAAGGCCACAAGGCAGTGAGGCCGTGCGCTTTGGCCGCCGATGCCTGTGGAGGCGATGAAGTGGGTGTCGGCAGTAAGGCCTTCTTCGGCAAAGATGCGATTGCGACCGCGCACGACACCGGCGTAGTTGTTGTCGATATCGCGCACGAAGAACCAGGTGCGCAGACAGCTCTCTTTCAGCGACGGATTCATCTTAAGCAACGTAGGGACATGCCTTTGGCATGTAGCGGAGATGGCGTCTGATACGCATTGAAGATAATCAATTGTAAGGGTTTCTGAATCTATACCCTTGAACGATTTCTCGCTGAGAGCCAGGTCGATATCCGTAACCCAGATACGGCCACGATCATCGCTCCAGACTCCCGGGGCTGTCTTGCGGTAGGTAGGATTTGCCTCCAAGATTACGAAGAGGGCGGCACGTGTGCCGTCGAGCGGCGGCTGCCCGACTACCGACCAGGCACACTCATCCAGGCGGGCTTGCTGCTGCTCGAGGAGCAGATCGAACTGATTTGCCGGGTCGCTAAGGAGCCAGCGTTTGAACACGGGCTTCATACCGAGCTCACGGGCAGCCAATGTGGCTCCTTCGCTCAGCCGCTCCAGCTGGCGCACGGCTGAAGCTTCGGGCGCAGTGACGGTAACGATGAGATGTACCTCGCCTCCAAGCCTTTCTGATGCGTCAGCATCCTTCGGCATGAAGACCGCGCCTCTCACCTTTACGTCTGTATATTGAGTTTCAAAGTATTCCATTTTTCATGATGACGCAATCACGAATTTCCGATTACGTGTCTGCAAAGTTAACACCTTTATTCCATTCCCGCAACATCCCCCACCCCTACCCCTTCAAACAAAACGAAGCCGCACTGTCGGCAGCGCGGCTTCGTTTTGGCATAGTTGTGAGTATACGGGCAGACGTATCTTAGCGGGCTGTGAGACGGAGGACGCGGGAAGCGTAGTCGTTGCGCTTGTTCCAGTCGACGTTGTGGCTCAGGGGCATCTCAAGGCCGTTAGACATCAGATAGCTGCCGGTGAAGGCTTTACCTTCGAAGGGGAGCGGCTCATTGTCGACACGGTTGAGCTCCGTCACTATGTATACTTTGTCGGGGTCGAGACCGGCCATTGTGACACGAGGCAACTGCTGATTGACAAACTGTTCGGTCTTCCACCAATAGTAGACGGCGTCGCTCTTGTCGGGCTTCACATACATCAGCGAGGCCGCACCCTTACCCTCGTAGGGTGAGAGGAGGCGGTAGAGGTCGCCGAATTGCACCACATCGCGCACCTTCTTATAGTCGGCTATGGCACGACGCGTCTGCTCCTTCTCCTCGTCGGTCATATCCTTCGGCTGGATCTCCATGCCGAGTCGGCCGCTCATGGCCACGTCCGTGCGGAATTTCAACGGCACGATGCGGTTGGTCTGATGATTCGGAGAGGCGGAAATGTGCGAAGCCATGGCGATTGCCGGGAAGAAGTAGCTCGTGCCCCACTGCATGTAGATGCGCTGCAGAGCGTCGGTGTTGTCGCTCACCCAGAACTCGTCGAAATAAGGGAGCACGCCCCAGTTGGCCCGTCCGCCACCGCTGGCGCAGGCCTGAATCGTAACGTCGGGATATTTCGCACGTATACGCTGGAGCGTCTTCTCCAAGCCTTTGTGATAGTCGATGTAGAGATGGCTCTGATTGTCGGCCGACTGATACTGAGAGC
>CAZGJH010000008.1:0-46014 GCA_964525735.1 uncultured Sangeribacter sp. | reverse complement strand
CCTTACAAGTACAGGGCATATACTAAGGAGTTTAACACAATAGGGTATAAGGATCCTACTGCCAAAACATATCTCGATTATAAAGATGCAGAAGTTGTAAGATAAGGAGATACTTTTGATCACCTCCCTTATCGTTTCGAGAAAAGGGAAGTGATCCTCATAGGCGCCAACTATTCCACCGAGTCGAACAACATCGATTCTTGGGAAATAGCCAAGTCCACTTTCGCCTAATCGATATTGGCTCATTTTTCAGAATGTGTGAATGTAGGAACTCAGTGAAAATTATTATTAGATAATTGGAGGGGAGCTTGACGGTGATCTCAACGTCTATGTGTACACTAAAGATGACAACGGTGCGTATACAGTCCGGGGACGCTCCATAGGCCAAACGCCCACAGAAACCTCTTTTTATGACAGTGATGAAAGGAAGAAGGCAAATGGAAAGATTGACTTTAGCACTAACTATATCTTTTGCAAACTACGTTTGATTCAGTCAATAGGGTATACAATACCTTATGGGTTAAAGAAGTTATTTAAATAAAAAGGAAGATAAGATGATTATTAAGAACGTTAAGACGAGAAGAACTATAGGAACAATTGTCACCATTGCTCTATGTAGTTATCTGGGGGTGGGAGTGTTTTGTTTCTACTTAGTGATAATTCCACCGATATGTCATCTTTTCGTTACGAATAGGATGCATCAGGCATACTCATATAAGATAGGAGTGGAAACTCCTGAATATGTCACCTTCGAGCGAGTTGGAGAGAAGTCTTATAAAATCAGTTTTCATCCCACCCCTGATGTAACGGGAGAAGATTACTTAATGATAACAAATTATACCAGAATTCTTTACCCTACTTTGCAATGGACTTATCTGGAGGGAGAAGATAAACGGGTTTTACTACGTAATAACGAATGCGCTCCTTTCAAGATTGATACAATAGTTTCTGATCACTATCACTTCATTCCTACTCATGATCTTTTGAGAAGTGATACGGTAAAGACACTTGACGATATTCTCCGCTACGGAGAATGGAGAGATTCGCTTGAATCCCTTCCTTACAGATACTGGGCCTTTGTCCAGGGGTGGAATCGAATTGATTATGCTGATCCTAATGCAAAAACATATGAGGATTTTAAGGAGCCAGAGGTTGTGAAAGTCGGTACCAAGTGACAACACAGATAAGGGTATGCACCACACCAGCGCATACCCTTGATTTTTTCATTCTAGCGATTACGAACCCTTTGTTAAGCCAAAGCAAGTTTATCTTCCTGAGCCGTCCAATACGGTTTGGTAAGGGCCTATCTCATAGGTGCCAATTTCAATGAGAAAAAGGATAACCGCGGCCTTGAGTTCGAAATCGAAAAATTGAGTTAGACAGAAAACCATTACTACTCAATTCAGCTTGGTAATTTTTAGGGGTTCTTTTACGTTTATCTATAAAGGCCTTTTAAAGTTGAGAGATATGGAAGATTTAAGATACCCTGTAGGACTTCAGAGCTTCTCCGAGATTATCGAAGGAGGCTATGTATATGTCGATAAGACAAACTTTATTTACCAGATGCAGAAGGATGGCAAATATTACTTCATCAGCCGTCCGCGCAGATTCGGCAAAAGTCTCTTCATATCCACTCTTGAGGCCTATTTCCAGGGTCGTCGAGACCTCTTCAAAGGCCTTGCTTTAGACCGTGACGACATCGACTGGCAACCGCGTCCCGTATTCCATTTCTCCTTTAATCATATGCGTGCATGGAGTGTGGATAATTTGCTTGAACTTTTGGATGATACTTTTGAAATTCTTGAGGAAATCTATGGCAAAGATGAGAAGGAGAAACCAATAGCACAACGTTTCATGCGTCTACTCAAACGAGCGCATGCTCAAACAGGACGTAAAGTAGCTATCTTGGTCGATGAATACGACTTCCCAATTCTGGAATCCCTGGCTAAACCTGAGCTGAACGATGCATACCGTGATATCCTGAAAGAATTTTTTACCGTCTTGAAGGATGCCGACCCATATGTACATTTCGTCTTCGTAACTGGAATCTCGCGTTTCAGCCACACAAGTCTCTTCAGCGGAGCCAACAACATACCGGATATGTCGCTGGATCCCTCTTACGCAACTCTTTTCGGAATATCAGAGGAGGAGTTACACCACTACTTCAAATTAGGTATTCAGAACTTTGCAAATAAGGAAAATATTTCTGAAACGGAGGCACTCCTCAAGCTGAAAGACAATTATGATGGATATCACTTCACGGCCGATTCTCCCGATATCTATAATCCTTACAGTTTACTTCGTACACTTAAATCGAAGGATGTGGACGACTATTGGTTCGGAAGCGGCACACCATCTTATCTGATAAAGACTTTAGAAAGAGCCGATTTCTTCTTGCCCAGACTGGAGTGTATTAAAAGACATAGGCGCGAGCTTATGGCCAGGGATTCCCATCTCTACAATCCTGTAAACTTGATGTTTGAGTCGGGATATCTCACTATCAAGGATTATGACTCGGCAAGTGCCACCTACACTCTCGGTATTCCAAACAAAGAAGTAGGAAGCGCTCTTTCCGAAGCTCTGTTACCGGTTTATTCCGAAAGAAGTGTGGATGATGTCAGCGACATCACTACTCAGATGAGAGAAGCCGTCACCTATGGACATCCTGAACTTTTCTTGCAACTGGTGCAGACATTTTTGGAGGGGAATCCCTATACCAACAGTGAGCTGGCGAAGCGTGAGACCTATTTCAAGAATTCACTCTTCTTGATTTTAAGGCTTTTGGGATTTATGCCACGAACTGAGGAGCAAACCTGCTCAGTGCGCACTGACCTGGTGCTAAAAGTAAAAGACTACGTATATATTTTCGAGCTCAAGGTAAACAGCACGGCCTCGAAGGCCATGGAGCAGATTCTGGAGAAGGGATATCACCTCCCTTATCGTTTCGAGAAAAGGGAAGTGATCCTCATAGGCGCCAACTATTCCACCGAGTCAAACAACATCGATTCTTGGGAAATAGCCAAGGCCACTTTCGCATAGGTTTATTTGAAGACTACGTCTTCGACGTGCTCTCCGATGAACATGTTGCACATATCGGATGTCTTATACCAGGCGGGTTTGCCGGGCATCTTGTCGTAGATGTGCTCGCCATTGATCATGAGATTATCAAACGTGATGCCTTTGATTTTACGCTCCTCATCGTAGCCGATTATCAGAGAGAGGTTTGAACGGTCGCCATTGTATAGGATATCCTTGAAAAGAATGTTTTCGATCAAGGCTCCAGGTGCGGCGCAATATTTCTGATTCCACGGTATTCGGATATCAATCAAACGTCCTCTGCGGAAATTCTCTATACGGATATCTTCGAAAGTGATATCCCTGACGATGTTGTTGTCGCCTGCAAGAATTGCGAATACTCCTTGATAATCTATCTGATTCTCGCTCATATCCACGACATCTATGTTACGATACACCACATTTTCAATAACGTCGGATGGCGCATCGACACTGATCTCTTTAGCCGCGCCATGGAGCCCCACCATGAATGGATGAGCCACATCGGCCCAAAGCACAGCATCTTCAGTAAAGATGTTGCGGCAGCCCCCCTTGAAGCCTTTACGGGTGGCGTAGACAGTGGTGCAATCATCAGATGTACGGGCGAAAATATGGCGGTAGATCACGTTGTTGGAGGCGAATACGTTGAAGCCGTCGCCCCACCCGTATGAACTCATCACTTTGACATTCTCAACACGGATGGAATCTGATCCCCCTATCGGACACTGGGTTGTGAAGATACCCTCTACCTCTACATTGCGGCAATTATTGATGTAAACGCCAGCTCTCGCAGGATACACCACTCCCCTACCGAGGATACGCGCATCGCGGATATTTTCAGCCACTATCGTCCCCTCTACAAACGCTCCTCCGGCGATATATACCGTCTCGCCGTTACCCAAGCGGAGAGTGTCTGTCTTATGATAACCAGGGCCAAAATAACGGTATCTTTTATCTTTGCGAAGCTTTTTCAACTCTTTCTCTGTAGGAGCATTCTGATCGAGAGGATTGGCGAAAAGTTGAAGATTATCAAATATCTCGCCGTTTACTTCGACGCAGAGATTGCGTGGAGCAGCAAGAGTAAAAGTAAACGAATCGCCCGAAATATCAACCGGAATATTGTAGGAGAGCGGCCTTACGCGCGCCTCCTTCACTGGCTGCCGATTCGACGTGACACGCACCTCCACCTCACCGTCGAAATCGAAATAGGCCATCGAAGTGAGCCTTACGTTGTGTTTCCCGCCGACAGTCTGATCTACCTTGACCCCGTAGACATCTACTGGAAGCCATTGCTGATCCCCCTTTTGTCGAACCTCTACGCTGAAAGAATCGTTGCGCGGAGCCTCAGCCGGAGCCGGGTAAGTGACCACCTTCGCCGCCGCTGCAAACGATAGAAACAAAAGTGAAAAAACAGTTGTCGTGATTTTCTTTTTATCCATTCTATTGCCTGAAATTGAAGTTATATCATTCATTATTTGATTTTTAATATAGCCCGGTGTGATGATATACACACCGGGCTATCAAAACAAACCTTTACCTAAAATATCTTTTACCTGTTAGAAAACTACTTGATCAGAATCTTTTTACCATTCATTACGTAAATGCCCGAGGGGAGTGCAGCCGGATCATTGCCACAGGCCACTCCAAAGAGATTGTAGATCATCCTGTCTGATGATGACTCAGAATCGGCAGCGATATCGTAGACACCCGAATCTTCAGCCTCGACGGCTTGCTGAAGATCAGCAACACTTTTATATGTTCTTATCCAATGCATTCTCACAGGGTCGGCCTCGGCAGGGCCAATAAAGCGGAGCTGTAAGGGCAAAACTGTGATCTCATCGGCCGACACCTCATCTTTGGCTACACCTTTGCTGTTCTGGAAAGAGCTGTTCAAGAGGTTGTAATAGTAGACATTGCCGTTGATGCAACCATCGAATGTGTCGTAGCCGTTTGCCCATGAATTAGCTCCTGAATATAGGGCTGTGGTCATACCTTCGGGCCGATCCATACGGAAAGCGAGTATAGGATAGTTGCCTCCATGGAAAGGAAACGACCAACTCCTACCCAAACGAATAGCTCCAGATGTGTTGGGGGTGAGTACAAACTCGCCATCGGCAAATATGCCGGTGCCATTAGCTCCAGGGATTGTCCATTGGGCAACTTCCTCATTCTCAAAGCTATCATCCAAAAGACCCCATTCAAAGGAGACCTTTTCGGTAGAAACTTGGGCCAAACCGTCGAAATACGTCACCCAATAAGTATAACCTGACACATTGCCTTCTACCGTCTTATCTTCGTAATGGCCCAGGGTGTTGTCGGCAGAAATAACCTCAGCCGTATCGGGCTCTTCATTCACACAACGCCACACCTTGATGTCGGAGGGCAAAATTCCTGCGAAAGCCCAGTCGAGCGTATATGTTTTCGCCTTTGCATCAAATGTGCCCTCTATCTCTGCCGAAGGTTCGAACGATGAGTCATACTTAAGACTGATAGATGAGATCTCCAGATCATCAGCCGCCTGCTCCACAAGAAGACGAAGCACGGAAGCTCCAGCGGGGAAGTATACAGTGGCGACATACATTTCTTCCCAATCGGAAGAGGGAGAAAGCGTGCCAACTTCCTTTTCGCCATCTGCCACGGCTAATGCAATTTGCGATTCTGAATTGCCTCTACAAGTGACATATACGCTGAATGTATCGGCCACCGGAGAGGCCACTGTGTAATTGAGCCATTCGCCGGCATGGAGGGAAGTCACCACCCAATTGCCATTGTCTTCTCTGAGAGCCACGCCCCCATCGGGACGATAGGCTGACACAGGGGCTGGCGTAAGCTTATGATAAGTATGGCCCTCGCCATCCTCACTCAGATTATAGTAATCATAATCAGCTGCTTTAAACGATCCTGGAAGAACATGTATGCCTGAGCATCTTTCTCCATTTTCAAAACTTACAGGGTCGCCAGCCATCCAGGGTTCCAAAGTCTTTGTGAGTGTGCCCCATCCATTCCATTCATAAAACCAATTGGGTGAGGTGCCGGATGTCTCGTAACCATATTTGTCAAGCACATAATTCTGAGTGCGTCGCAACCACTTGGTATCTTCATCACTCTCACCTGCTCTAACCAGATAATGGGAGTAGGCGGATGTGCGTGAGCCAACATTCGAGATTGCTCCACGTTGGTTAGGATTCGGCTTTACCGATTCCCATCGGCCGCTGCGGCTACGTGTCTGAAGATAGAGATTATTGTCGAGCGTGACTTCATCCCAATTATCGGTATATCCGGCAGGTTCCCAGGGTTCTGGCTGGTCGGGATAACTTTGAAAGAATGAGAGATTGTAGCGATAATTGAATTCGATTCCTTTCAATAGCCGATTGTCATGAAGCGAATAGAAGCGGTCGCCCTGATTCCATGCAATCTCTGCAAACTCAATATACTTGTGCAAGCCAGCCAACACATGGCCTTGATCGCGTGAAGATTCCTGGCATTGGCCGTTGGGATAGAAATAATACTGAAGCAGTTCGTCGTAACCGTAATCTTCAACGCTTGAAGAGCGGCCTTCCAAAGTGTAGGTTTTTTGAAACTCATCCTGAGATGAAGGGCGGCTGCTCGTAATGGGAGGGCCTGAGGGATAAGCCAAATCATCCTCCCGATGGGGCAAACCCGACACGTAGCGAAGAGCACGGTCGTAGATTATTTCATTGTCGAGGTAGACACCCATAGCCAGCATCGCGAGCATGGCAAACATTCCTTGATTGCCATAACGGCCACAATCGCCATTGTAGATGTTCCAATAAAATGTCACACCGTTGAGATCGTCGTCGGTCCAATGTCCATACTGGGCAAACACATCCTCGGTGTTGGAGTAATAAGGATATGTGAGCATATCCTTGAATTTCTGCTGCTCCTCGGGTGCCCAACCTTCATAGTCGCGCATCAGCTCGGCAGCCTCTATGAGAAGATTGATCTTACCATTGTCGAGCGGGCCTGTGCCGCGTGCCGAAGTGCTGGTATAGTGATTATTTGCATTGAGATATTCAACGGCTTTATCGGCATAGCGGGTATCTCCTGTGATATGCCAAAGGAGGGCAAGATCGTGGGCACAGCGACCGTCGATACCGACTGTGCCGTTAAACTGACCTTCGCGTATCTGAGTGCCACGGTCGGATACTTTACGATCAAGGGCAGCATGTTCAGAGTTCTTGAGATTGAGGTAGGTGGTGTAGTAAGGTTCTACCTTAGCCTCAACCATTGCCTTCATGCGGTCGAGCTGTCCCTGAGTATAGCTACACCCCGGATGTACGAAAGTACGTTCAGCCTTGGCTCCCAACAAGAGAGCCAGCAGACTAAGCAACACTACGATACGTTTCATATACCTAAACTTTAAAAATATTGAAAAGGGGCGTGTCCCGGCAGGACACGCCCCAGAACTTATCTATGCGAGTGCGAAAGTTGATTCTTATTTTACGATGGCTTTAACAGTCTTAACCTCGTTGCCTTTGACGGCCTTGATGATGTTGACACCTGCTGCGAGCTCTACGGTGTTGACACCAGCACCTACCTTTTTGCCATCGGCAGTGTAAGCCTCGATGCTGTCGGCACCAGGAGCCACCGCTACTTTGCCATTCTTGAGATAGATCTTGACTGCCTCGGCAGCCACAGAGGCTACGAAAGTGTCGTCGCCGTCGCGCACTTCCTGACCGCCATCGCCGTTGGCGTAATCTTCACATACTGTGAGAGCGTCGTTAGCGTCTTCAACTGTGCCGGTGTAGTGGATAGTGAAGGTAGGCTGATCTACTGTCACGCTCGCGCCGGGAGCGATACATACGAAACCGAGCCAAGAACGCTGCTGCACACCGCCCATACCGTTGGCATCAGGCTCAACGATTGTCTGGAAAGAATTGAGATTGGGGAAGAGCACGTCGCCTGCGCTGAAAAGGAGGCCGCGTGTCTGATCATCGTCGGTGGCGCGAACATTGTTGAGGTCGATCACGATCACGTCTTCAGTATAGACGTCGTTTGTGCCATCAGTCACATGAGAGCCGAGGAGCTGGAAGAGCTCAGCGTCATACTGATCTACCACTTTGTACTTGTCGCCACGGAAAGAGGGATAGTTATCGTCGAAAGAATCAGTATTGCCACCCCACTTCACTGTGCCGTCTTCGTTCAGACCCTCGGAAAGCTTTCGCTGGAGCATGAACTCGAACTTGAAGTCATTGAGATTCCATGCACAGCCATCGGTTGTGATCTGAGCCACAAAGTAGGGCTCGCTTTCTGTGAGATTGGCTGTTGCAGCGTAGCGGATATCTGCACGCCAGTTGCCATTGTCGAGCTTGCCGAGCTTGTTGACCGCGCTTTTGCCATCTTCACCTACAGGAAGGATAGTTGCTCCATTGTCAGTTGCCCATGCGTTCTCGGGATTCCAGCGAACCTGAGCATTGGCAGCTCCTGCGAAAGCGAGAGCGGAAAGAAGAAGGATAGTAGACTTTTTCATAGATGTGTGAGTTTTATGGGTTTGAATATTATTGTCATGTAAGAGATAGAGATTTGTTCTCCTAACTGCTTACACTATTATATTCGTACAGAAAGCGGCCACTACTCACTTAGCGGCCGCTTTTTTTCAAAAAATTTTTAAAGAATATTTTATAAGTTGAAAATCAATTATTCCAGAAAGGATTCTGCACGAGATTCGGATTAAGCACCATTTGATCGACCGGTATCGGCAGCATATAAGTGCGAGGTTGGAACGTACGGTCTTCTTTCTTTTCAATGATATAATGGCCATCTTCGCTAATCATCACTCCATTGTTCAACGTCTTGGCGGGATCCTGACTTGTGAAGAGAGTCTTTCCATCAGGGCCCTTCTTCTGAGAAGCTTGAGCATATGAAGGCTGATTATTGGGGTCGCAGAAAGCGTAAAGCCATTTATCGCCGCTCTCGATACGAATCCAGCGATAGGTGTCAAGAATATTCTGCGTAAGACTCTTCACCACCACGGTATAGCAGGGAGAAGCCACGAAGATATTCTTGCGTTCAGCATCGGTCTTACCGATATAGAGACCTTCAAGATTGTCGCCGAAACATTCCTCGCCTTTTGCCCAACGACGCACATCGTCGACACGATAGCCCTCGAAATAGAGCTCACAAGCGCGTTCGTTGCGGATTTCGTCGAGCGTCCAGGTAGATTTCACCGGCATGGAGACGCGCTTACGCAGCAAGTTGATGTGGGAATTTTCAGCCACTGTGATCGGAGAGCCGCCGTTGAGCTCACAGAGGGTCTCGGCATAGTCGAGATATACGCCGCCCAAGCGTATCACAGGCACATCATATGAAGCATCGTTGGCGCCGCAAGTGGTCTCTACGCTCCATTTGCTTGAGCCAGCAAGGAAAGAGATAGTAGAGTTGACGGTAGGGCTGCCGATCTCGTTGTAGTTGTCACGCTTTGAACTGTAGGTCCACATATAGCTCATGAAATGCACGCCAAGTTCGGAGATACGGGGATCCATATTGTCGTTGCACCAGTAGCGCGGATCACTGTAATCTTTCGATACGGGTGAACCATCTTTCGTGGTGAAGCTTTCGAGAAGATGACGTGGCAGGCCACTCGAACGATAAGTATGCACCCAGTTCTGTGCGGCAAGCTTCGTGGTGTTGTCGAAGCGGTTGGCGAGAATATACTCGTGATTGGCAGCTTTCAGAACGCCCGCAGGATTGCGTGCCACAGAGCTTTCGAGGATAAACATATACTTGTAGGAAGCCTGACCGAGAGCTGCGTTGTAGAAGAGCTCATAGCTGTTGTCGGCAATGACGCTCTCAAGAGCAGTCTTACCTATTTCAAGAAGTTTCTTGCTTCTTTCAGCACGTGACGCAGCGGTAGTGGGGTTATTGGCCTCAGGATAGGAGTCCATCTCCGTATGATACTTCTGCCATGTGCCTTCGAAAAGACAGATACGGCCGAGAAGAGCGTTGGCTGCACTGATAGTGATTCGACCTTCCTGAGCGGAATTACGGATATCGGCCTCTTTGGGAAGCTTACCCGATGCGATAGCCCACTGAAGATCTTCGATCATGAAATCTACGAATTCATCGCGCGAAGCACGCGGACCCATAACCTCAGGAGAGGTTGGATCGAGCACGTCTCTCACGATAGTGCCGGGACCGAAATCACGGAAGAAAAGCCAGCTCACGTAGGCACGGAAAAATCTTGCTTGCGCACGATATACGTCAAGGTCGGTCTGATCACCTTTGTAATACATCCCGGCATAGTAGTCGAGATAGTTGATGGAGCGCACCTGTTTATAGTATTCGTCATAGCGGTCGTTGCTTTCCGGTTGGCTCATCTTTGAAGCTGAGATAGCTCCAGACATACCAGTGCCAAAATCACTGTCGCCATCGCGTGCCGCCAGACCCTGGATCTTACCAGAATCCATGAGTTTCGGAAGCCAGCCATACCAGTTGTTGACCTCTGCCTCGTAATACGAGAGCTTATCCATTGTATTGGCCTCGTTTGTGGTGATCTCAGGATAGAAATCCAGAGCATCGTCACAGCTATTTAGCGATATCGCGGCCACTGCTGCCAAAGCTATATATTTAATTGTCTTCATATTGTTTCAGGAGAGATTAGAAGGTGAGGTTAAGTCCGATTGTATAAGAGCGATAGAAAGGATAGGCATTGGCACCAGAAGTACCACCGATTGGATTCGTAGCCATATTCTCCGGATCAGTCTTATCTTTATTGAATCTGATGGTGAAGAGGTCGGTGCCGGTGAAATATAGGCGCACCTTCTCAATACCGATTTTTGAAGTCCACGCAACAGGGAGAGTATAACCTACTGTAAGATTCTTCAAGCGGCAATAGGCCATGTTCTGGAGGCGATACCAGGCATCACTGTAAAGATAGTTGTAGGCACTCATGCTTCGGTGCCAACGAGGCACAGAATTGTAGGGATCGTTGTTGGGTGTGCGATAATCGGCTGCTGAAGTAGTGACGGTGGTAGGTGTGAGCGAACCATCGGCAGCTACACTGTAGTAGCTGATCTCTTGACCTACCATACGGGGGTCGCTTCCGAGATCATAGCCCCAAGTCTTATCATACCATTGGCCACCCTGTATCTGATAGATATTGCGGCCAGGAGCCGTAAGAGCAGTCACGTCGCGGATAATCTGGTTTTTACCGACACCCTGGAAGATCATATTGATATCGAAACCTCTCCATTGAGCGCCAAGATTGAGCGAATATGAATAGCGAGGATTGGTGGAACCGAGATACTTGATATCATCGTAGTCGATGTTGCCGTCGCCATCAAGGTCGGCATACATTGCATCGCCAACCCCCAGGATTGAGGTGTCGACACCAAGAGCTTGTCCGTCAGCAGCATCTACCATTGCCTTGTATGCATCAAGTTCCTCCTGATTCTCTATCAGCTTCACAAATTCCAGGCCAAACATAGAGTTTAGCTGATAGCCTTCTCTATACTTGGTGATTGTGTTTTGATCATAGCTTGTGGTGTTGGGCATTGAGACGAGTTTATTCTTTGCATCAGAAATATTGAAACCTACGTTGTAAGTGACATCACCGATACGATCACGCCAGTTGAGCTGCACTTCCCAACCATTCACAGAGAGAGTTCCGCTATTGGTAGAAGGGGCCTTGGCTCCATATACACTCGGGTAAGTGACGCCGACGAGCATATTATCGTTCTTTTTCCAGAAATACTCCAGTGAACCACTTAAGCGTGAGCTAAAGAGAGAGAAATCGATACCGATATTGGTAGTTTTCACCACCTCCCATGTGCGGTCGAGACTGATCACATTGTCTTGCCAAAGAGTCAGGAGAGGAGAAGCTGATCCAGTGGGGCCAAAAAGCCCTGCACCGGTAGTGTTCGAACCATTTACACTCGTAGAGATATTACCGACAAAGTCGTAAACGCCAATACCCGACTGATTACCAGTTTCGCCATAAGAGGCTCGGATCTTAAGGTTTGACAGCCAAGCGATATCCTGCATAAACTTCTCTTGGCTTATACGCCAGCCTCCGGAGATGCCATAAAAACCTTTCCACTTCTTACCACGGACAAACTTGGAAGATCCGTCATAACGACCGAGCAACTCTATCAGGTATTTACCCTCATAATCGTAGTTGAGGCGTCCAAAGTAAGAAGCCAATGCCCAAGTCTCCTTCTTATCAGTGAATTCTACTTTCGATGTATCTGGATTGTATGAACCGAGTGATTCCAGGAAACCATCTTGAAGATTGAGCAACTTTGTTTGAGTCGACTCCCAATCGTTACGCTCGTAGCTCATACCAGCCATCGCTGTGAGATTATGAGTGCCACTTGTGCCGAAATCGGTTATATAGTTTAAGTAGCCCTGATAAATCTGATAGCGTTCTGCCTTATTATATCTTAGGAAACGATTGTCATTGGGACGCACCATTGTCTCAATCTTCTCATTGTCCCAATTATACATATAATTCTTATACTGAGTTTCCTTATTAACCCAATCTCTTATCGTATAACCTACTGTCCCAATCAAGTCAAGACCCTTTATGATATGGAAAGTGGGTCGGATATTGACCACAGTTTCGTTAAAGATATTACGTTTGTCGCCACCGAATTTAGCTACTGCTACGTCTGAATAGTTGTTGAGCCAGCCAAAGGCGTGCAGTCCGTCAGATGAGAAGATAGGCGATCCGGGAGGGTTGCCATTCACACCTGAAGGGTTATTGAGAGGATAGGAAGTATCACGGCGGGAGAAAGAAAGAGTTGTGGCGAGATCAAACCATTTTGCAATCTTGAAATCGTTATTGGCGCGTGCTGTGTAACGATGAGCCTTCTCCTTGATTCCAAACTGCAGAGGTGATCCATCATACATATAGCCCAAACTTACATTGTATCGTGCCACATCATTACCGCCGCTGACACCGATAGTGTGCGACTGTGAAAAGGCATTCCCGAAAGTGTCGCTATATTGGTCGGAGTCTATGAAACCGATATCGCTGATGGCATCGGCATTGCCTCCCAAAGCAGCGTAACTCTGCACTGTACCCATAAACTGCGGGTCGCGAGTTTTCATTGCGTAGATAGCGGCATATGGCATTGCTCCCACGGGGGTAAATGTGCTCAGTGTGCCGCTTGAGATACCTTCATTGTAGAGCACCTCCTCGACACAAGTGGCCCATTGCTGAAGAGTCATCCACTGGACCTGAGGGTCAGAGACCTTCCATGTAACATTGCCACTATAAGAGACTGTAGGTTTCTTTCCGTTGCGGTTTCCTTGCTTAGTGGTGACAAGCACTACGCCACCGGCTGCACGTGCTCCATAGATTGAGGCAGATGCATCCTTAAGGACTGAGATATTCTCAATATCGTCAGGATTGATATCGTCCATATTTCCCGGGATACCGTCGACAATGACTAATGCATTGGTATTGTTTGTGGAAGCCTCACCACGGATTTTCATACTCCAGCCTTCACGACCAGGAGCTGAAGAGCCACGGGTAACAGTCATACCCGGAATCTGACCCTGAAGGTCGGCCAGAGGGTTGGAAGCCGGGGCCTTGTCAGCAAAAGCTTCTTGCCCGATGGCGGACACCGCACCTGTAACAGAACCTTTCTTCTGCACACCATAACCAACCACTACAAGTTCGTCGAGAGCGTTGGCCTCCTCATTGAGCACAATCTGCATCTCGGGGGCTGCGGCCAGCTCCTTGGTTTGGTAGCCTACGTATGACACGACGATTTTACCGCCGTTTACATTGTTGAGAGTGAAGTTGCCATCTATGTCGGTAGATGTGCCATTGGTAGTGCCTTTAACCTGTACGGTAGCTCCGATCAGAGGCTCGCCAGTGTTATCGGTCACAGTACCCTTTACAGTAGATACAGACGCCACAGCGGCAGCCGGAGCGGCCGTAGCTGTAGAGACAAGAGGAAAGGCTCCTCCGCTCATCAGGGCCAGCGTAGCAAGAGCCGTGACATTTCGTCTGGTGGTTTTAATCTTCATAGGGATGGGTATAGTTTGAAGGTTTATGTTTATCGTTTTTATTAGTTATGATATAACACTCGATTACGGGAATGTTTACATCGTTTATACACTTCCGAATCGGAGGTTGTCATTATCAAATTCGTCTCAAGGAGAAATTTTACTTAATCGGTCATCATAGATGTTAAAGAATTTTTCTGATATCAGAAATGCATCATCGCAGCTGCCAACCTCACACCACTTCCTGAAACCAGCGGCGCATTTCTGTCTGAGCCTTGAAGAAGTGGTTTTCGACAGTGCGGCATGAGAGATTGAGGCGCTGTGCGATGTCCTGGTTAGGAAGATTCTCGTTGATGCGCATGATATATATGATGCGGCGCTTCGGAGGCATGGCGGCGATACGCTGGTTTTTGAAGCGCTCAAGGTCGCGCCCGATGATCTCCTGTTCGGTCTGATCGGTTTCCTCTTCTGATGAATTGAAAATCTCAGTGTGAGCCGATGTGCGCACATAATGGCGGCGCAGATAATCACACACCACGTTATTTACGATAGAGAATGCAAGACCCTTTATCATATCCGGGCGCAGAGGCGCGGGATAATCGAGCAGGCGCAGATACACTTCTTGCACAAGATCCTCGACATCGTCGGTGTCGGAAATGCGTGTGCGGATTTTGTTAAGAAGGAGGGGGCGGTAGGAGTAAAATTGAGCTACCACTGCATGATTCGAAGGTTGTGATGATGCCATTTTGTAGGGGGTTTTTGGTTCGCCGAAGCGAGGTTAACGATGGCAAAATTACACCCTTCCGCCGAGGTGTCAAATTTTTTCGCCCCCTAATCCATATTAACTAATTTTATGACATGAGATTTTGTCAACTTGCTGTTTTTAAGCACTATAATTATTTGAGACGCGCTTCTCACACAATTATGTGAGACTTTCAGGGAGTCTTATCCAAGCTTTTGAGATACTCGCCGGGGGAGATGCCCTCGGCATTTTTGAAATATCGGAAGAAGCTGGCCCGCGATGAGAAGCCTGCCAGCTCACCCATGGCGCTCAGCGTGAGGCTACGATTCTTCTCATCTTTGGCTATTTTCTTGAACTCGGCAATACGATAGGAGTTGACGTAATCATAGAAAGTCTGACCCTTATACTGGCTGAAGAATTGGCTCATCTTATGGCTCGAGATCCCGGCAAGCGCCGCCAGATCGGCAACCTTGAGATCAGGGTTGAGATAGGGCTTCTCCTCCTTCATGATTCTATCTACATCGGCTTTGATGGCTTTTCCCTCTGTGTTCGAAAGATTGTTGGAGGCGTATTTCTGCTTGGGCGCGGCAGCAGTCTCAACGGCGGCGGGTTGTGGCTCAGGCTGACGCATGACACTCTGTTCAAGCTCCTCGATCTGGGCCTGATGGCTGCGACGTCGACGCATGAGCATCCACACAATACCTGCCGTGAGCAGCAGGGCAACAATCAGACCACCCACAACATACCACCACATCGGATAGGGTACGTTAATATGCACAATAGTGAAGGGTGCATCGGGAGTGGTGGCATTGGCCGACTTAACCAACAAATCATGTCGCCCCGGCCCCAATTCGTAAAAGGAAAGCTCAAAATTGCCCGTAAAACTTTGCCATTCCTTACCGTCAAGGCTGTATACATATGCGTCTGGCTCCTCGATTGCGTAGGAGAAGGTGGTGAAATAGAGCTGTACAGAATTTGAGGATTGCCCTAAATTCACCTGGTAATGACCCGTAACAGCATTTTTCTTCAACAACCCGTCGGTGAGCTGGCCGTTTACCTTGACATAGGAGGGCACCAATGGCTGGGTAGGCTCGGCCGATTTTGCGATTTCCGATTCCGTGAGACATATGAGACCATCGGAATTGCCAAACCATATATTGCCCATATCGTCTTTTAAAGGCTGTGCTTGAAGGAATGAGGGTGAGGGCAAACCGGCCGCCTGGCCATAGCGCATCACATTCCCTTTGGAGTCTATACGGAAAAGCCCTCGGTTGGTGGTAAGCCACATATTATGGGAGCTATCTTCTACTATACCTTTGGCGTCGGCTTTGTCGAGAAGAGGATGCTCCATCTTACGTATTGCCGACATATCAAGCTCCGAAGAAAAGGTCATACCCGCCTCGGGGATAAAGTAGAGGCGTCGGGCCGAATCTTCGTACACCATTCTATAGCGTTCGTTGTTTGGGAATGATTTCGGGAAGAGATCCGTGCGCAGTCGATTCTGACGCGGATCGTAAATGCAGAGCCCTGTATGTGTGCATATCCAGCCCTTACCCTCTGAATCAAAGAATATTCCATAGATATTGCCATCAGGAAGAGGCGTATCTGAAGACGTATAACGGATAGGGGCTCCCTGGCTCGGGAAACGGTAGAGGCCGTCGCTGGTGCCTACCCATAAATCGCCCTCTTTATCCTCTGCCATAGAAAATATGTGGCCATTCTTGAATACGGGGAAGGCTTCAGAGCCACGAAGATCTGACACACTGCGTGTGGCCGGGTCAAGTATCTGCAGGCCCCCTCCATAGGTGCCGATATAGGTTTTGCCGTCGCGTTCAAGCAACGAAATCACCATATCAGAACGCAGTTGCGGACTGCGCACTTTCCAAGCCGTGGAGCAATTTCGCTCAAAGACAGCGATTCCCTCGCGGGTGCCGATTGTGATGCGCCCTTCCCCTATCGCAAGGGCTCTCACCGGAACGCCTCGGGTGTTGAAGGCAGAAGGATTGTCGATAAGGTGAAAGGGGCCGTTCCAGGATGGTGTGTAGTCGGCTCCATTCTGATAATAACCTACCCACAGAAGCCCACTATTCTCGCCCTCTCCGCTACCGACGGCCAACAATGAATACACCTGATTGCTCGTAGGACTTACCAGATCGGCCGATGAATGGCGTGAGATGGAGAGCAGCTTTTCATTCGAGAGATCAACCTTTGCCACGCCCCCTCCATCTGTGCCGATAAACAGATACCTGCGGTCGGGGGTCACTTCAAGATCAGTCACCACATTGCCATGAGTGAAATCGAAGACCTCCTTCAACTCTCCGGTAGAGGGCAGGAGCCGCCACACGCCCTTACTTGTAGTGCCGATAAAGATCTTGCCATCTACTGAAGCTATGGAAGTTGGCTCAAGCTGGAGCAATTCATCAGCAGTGAATACGGGCACCACCGTGCGCGATGCTCCCTTCAGCCTGAAGATGCCACCGGCCGTAAGCACCAGCACATCTTCATCGGCGAGAGCCATATCTTTGACCATGTTGGATATATCAAGCACGTCGCGCCCCACCAAGATATGATGCTCTTCGCCTGTGGCCGGATCAAACACCACCAGACCCTCATCGCCACCTATCACGGAGTATTTGCCGGGCACGTAAATAGCCGAAGTAGCCGGAAATGATCTCCCATCGAGCAACGGCTTGAAAGTGTGTTGATTGCCATATGAATCAAGGCGATAGACAGTGGAGCCGGTGCCAACCAACAGGCTTTCGGTAGCCGTCGGAGCAATCGCCTTCACCGGGATACGCTCCCCTTTGTCGGTAGTGATGGGCACAAGCAGACAATGCTCACCGTCGAAGCGTAATAGGCCATGATCTGTGGCGAGCCATACGAAGCCGTCGCCCGTATGAGCCATATCGTAGGTGGTGTATGTCTCAGTCTCAAGACCTTCTGCCTTGGGTAGCCTCTTGAAGAGACGTCCTTCTGCAAAAGCAGGCGATGCCGACAAGAGCACCGCCAGTAATATAATGATGTATGTATTTTTTATGTCGACTCGCGCCATTGGGTGTGAGAGCAGTTTTATTTAATCAACGTAGGAACAGCTGTCAAAATTGCAGAACCGGCCGACCCGGCATCAAGTTTCTGCAAACGGTTGAGAGCTTCCAGATAATAATAATCGGCATAAATGATAGAGTAATCAATCTCGCTGCCTGCCGGGCGATGCCCGGTGGAGTGGAGCAGGAAGGAATTGTTGCGCTTGCCCGAGAGGTATTTATCGGAACTCAGAGAGGCAAGCATATCTTTAGCCTCCTGCATATAGTAATCACCCTTCTCACCGCCGACATAGCCGCTCAGCTCTATGAGAGCCGAAGCTACGACGCAGGCCGCTGAGGCATCGCGGGAGGTTTCGGGAATTGTCGGGTCGTTGAAATCCCAGTAAGGAACAAGGTCTTCGGGGAGGCGATCGAGATATACGTCGGTCACTTTCTGTGCGAAATCAAGAAATTTCGGGTCTTTCGTTTCACGATAAACAGTAGTGTAGCCGTAGATAGCCCAGGCCTGGCCACGTGCCCACATGGAATCGTCGGCGAAACCCTGATGTGTGCATCCGCGCAAGAACTCACCGGTCTCGGGGTCGTAGACGGCCACATGGTAGGAGGTATAATCTGGGCGGAAGTGATGTTCCATTGTGGTTTCGGCATGCTTCACGGCGATATCGTGAAGATAAGGGTTGCCCCCGTTGCGGGCTGCCCAAAAGAGCATCTCAAGGTTTATCATGTTGTCCATGATGGTATTGTGTCCGCCGAGCATTTCCACATTGCGGGGCCAGGAGAGAATCGTGCCAACAGTGGGGTTATAAAGGGTGGCAAGCGAATCGGCAGCCGCGAGAATCACCTGTTTGTAATCGTCGCGTCCTGTGAGACGATAGCCATTGCCGTAGCTGCAATTGATTAGGAAACCGAGATCGTGGTCGAACACAGGGGCATCTACGATTTTCTTCAGCGAGCGGGTAAACTGGTCGGCCTCAGCGAGCACGGCAGTGTCGCCCGTAACTTCATAGTCATACCAAAGCACTCCGGGCCAGAAACCGCTGCACCATTCCTCGGCGCATGTGGGGCGACATTCCCAGAGGCTGTCGCCGGGGGCCACGTTGCGCGGCATCATAGTATGATCGATCTCTCCTCCCCCGCTCTTTTTCAGTTCGGCCAAAGTGGAGAGGATATGTGAGTGGCAGTATTCAAACTGTTCGGGTGTATTCAGAGCCGTCTGCTGCGTCTGTTTCCCGCACGACGATGCCATAGCGGCCACCGCCGCGATGACAGTCAAGGCACTTAACGTTTTCATTTGTATCTCTTGTATCTTTTTGATTCTTTTTTATCTATGGGTGTAATTCTCACGGCCGCCCCACCTTTGGCAGCCAATGGAAGATTGAGCACGGTGGAGGGGGTCACGATATAATCGGCGATGGCTACTTGGGTGGCGGTAGCCACTTTCGGATCGTCGGTGTAAACGCGTGCCAGCCAGGTCTGGGAGGGGTCGAGGAAGTCGAGGGCGACCTTCTCCGTGCGCGGCTCGTTGTTGGTCATGGCTCCCACAAACCAGGTGTCGCCCTTTCTGCGGGCCATCACGATGTCGCGGCCAGGATAACCGGAGAGCACCTTTGAATCGTCGAACACTGTCTCCAGCTGCTCAAACCAGTCGATTTCCGGTTCGCCGTGATAACGGTCGGGGGTATCATACCAGAGGATTGTCTGCAACGGACTGTAGAAGATTACTGAGGCGGCCAACTGATGGGCGTGGGTGTTCTTGAGGCGCTTGTCGAAGTAGCAGATAGTGTAATCGGCTGCTCCATTGAGCATTCGGGTGAACGGAAGCGTCACGTTGTGGGTGGCGTCGGGCCATTCCTCATTGCCGTGTATGCCCTCCTGAGTGAGGAGGTTGGGATATGTGCGTGAGAAGCCCGAGGGTCGGTATTCATCGTGAATGTTCATCAGGAGGTGATTGTCGGCGGCATCGCGCACGAGGTCGTGAAGCCACGTGGCCCAGCGGTGGGAGGCGTATTGCACGAAGCCTGACTTCACTCCTACTATACCCCACTCTCTGAGCAGGGGGAGCAGTTCTTTCTGTTGCTTCATGAGGGCGTGTTGGTTGACGTAGAGCCAGATACCAACACCTTTCTTGCGTGCGTAGTCTACCACGAAAGGCATATCGAGCTTATCCACCACCTTGGTGGCGTCGCCATCGTGTGATGTGCAAGGGAGATACCAGAGCCAATCGAAGAGCATGTAGGGGATGTTGTGCTCGGCACAGAAATCGATTGTCTTGATCGCGCCCTCGGTAGAGATGGTGGTTTCGCGCATTATCTTGCCAGGTTTCACCCAATCGGCAGCGTCGGGTATGGCGCAGGGAGGGTTGAGATTCTGGATGATGTCGTTGTTTTCGATGAGCTCGCCGGGAGTATCGGCAGTCATGATCACCTTCCAGGGGGTGGCGTAGTAGGTGACGATGTCGACGGGCGAATACATCACCGATCCGAGCGTGCCCGCCATCCCTTCGCGGCTCTGCAATTTGGTGAGACACCAATCGTCGGTGTCGGCATCGAGAAGGGCCACCCATTTTCCGGAGGGAAGCTCCATTGTGAGAGCTCGTTCGGCTGGACGCGTGATGCTGTCGACGGGTTGATAGGCGAAGGGTGCCTGTGCCCATTCCTCGCTCCAGGCCATGGTGCCTGCGGGGAGGGTATAATCGGTGAGGTCTTCAGTCACTTTGTGGAAGATAGCGGCGGGGTGCTCCGGAAAGAAGTAGCGGAAAGCGATACCCTCGTCGTAGGCACGCACCTGCACGTCGAGGCGATAGTCGCTCTTATCCTTGCGCGACATATGGAGCGTGGCGCCGTTGAAATGGTCGCGTATGCGGGAACGTTCGCCGTAGAGGGGTGTCCAGATGGAATCTACCGTCGGAGAGACAGTAATGCTGTCGACGGTGAGGAGATCCATCCAGCAATCGGGCTGCTGGAGGTCGCGCTTGCCGAGGGCCATCTCCCAGATACGGTTGTCGACCTGCAGACCGGCTCGCGAAGGGAGAATCACCTGCTCGCCGTCGACACTCAGGGAGTAGCGCAGCTCCTTGCCCGGCTTCTCGAAGACCACCTCCTTACGCCCGTCGGGCGATTTGAGAGATAGCACTCCCCTATCGGCGGCCGACGCACTTATAGCAACTATTCCGAGAAGGAATAAAGTGAATTGTATGTGATGTTTAAGTTTCATGTGTCTGTTATTGTCAGAATAAATCTATTATTGTCAGAATAAAAAGGCGTAGACTTTAAAAGCCTACGCCCTTATATTCGTATTATACCCTCAAATTTACCTATTCACTACCAAAAAATCTCTAAGACCCAGTGTGGTGGGGTCAACGCTCAATCTTGAGATTGAGCTCCTGAACGGCTGATTTATAGCTGCTATCGCCGTCTGCTTCGAGGCATACTGTGATGCCCGACCACAGTCTGTCTGGATCCTCGCCGAAATAGTCGGGATCAAGCCGGAATTCGTATTCATCTGTCTGAATGGCAGGGCCAGAAATGAGGACTACCCTGGGATGAGCCTTGCCATGAGCATTGACGATCTTATTTCGCATTTCATCTGCATAGAAAGGCTCTACCTTGAACGTGTCACCTTTGATCTTGGCCGACATCTTGATATGCTTCGTTGTGTCGTAGGGAATGACCTCACCGTTTACTTTAGCGCCGAGATATTGCATTTTTTTGCCGTGTGATTCGCGATAGCGGGCACGGGTGAGATCTACCATCTCGCGATCGTGATACCAGAACTGCTCATGCGGATCGGTGGTCTCTGTGCCGTCTTCTTTCCAGCGAGAATAGTATTCTCCTCCGGCCGGACGTGGATCGGCTAAAGATTTCTCGATGAATTTGGCGATATACTCCTGGGTGGGTTCGCAGAGATCGAAGTGACCTTTGCCGGCATCGCACAGGAAGCTGATCCGGCTCTCGGGATACATCATACGGAAGGCCAACGCCGGTCGAACACGGGCATCCCACCATTCATATTCACCTTCGATCATAAGACCCGGTATGCTGTCGATATTGCGTGTGCGTCCCCATTCTACATTGGCACGTCCGTAGCCGCAGAGGTTGGTGCGGGGAGCATCGCCATGGTAGGAAATGATGCAGAGAGTGCGCTCAGGGTTCCATGCCGCGAAGTTCCAGGGGAAAGTGGCCTGAGCCGAATGACCAAACGGGATGATCGGCACCGTAGCCAGCTCCGGATGACCGCTTTCTGCGGCCAAATCTCCCATTATCTTCTCGAATCTCTCCTGACAACCTGCCGAGACATCCCAATTCTGTGAACCGCGTTGCACGAATATCATGGCCACTCCGAGGCTATCCATCTTTGAGGTGAAACCAGGGCTACGGAAGAGCACCTCCTCCGTCATATTTTGATGACAATAAAGGGCTGCCTTGACTTTGTCGTGCCCTTTCGGCAGACGCAGCAATGCCTTCGTCCCTTTCTCGCCAACACCGCAATCGAACTCAGCCCTTTGATTGTATTCCGCTTTAGAGGTCTTGTTGCCTACCTGCGGCCGAGGCTTACCAGATGTAATTGTCGATGACAGGAGAATGACACCTGCCAACGCCATTACTAATCTCGCTTTCATACTCTAACTTGTTATAAATGAATAATACAGGTTCGTACTAATTTACCCGTAATTCGCTTCATCTGTCAAATTTACTCATTTTTCGTGGAAAAGCCTTGGGCTATTCTTAATTTTGGTGTCTATTTGGTGATGCGAAACCAGTCGATGTCGGTCCAGCCACGGCTCAAGCCGTGTGGCTGAGCGCTGAATAAGCCAACTTTGGCTCCAATCCATTTCCCTTGACGAGCTGTGAAGTCGCCTTTGAGCGAGTGCCATTTCTTGCCGTCAAGACTATAGGCGAATTTGCATGCGCCCCCCTCGGCAACTTGTACACGTAAATATACCTCCCTCTCGCAATTAGGTGTGAGACCGGCTGCGTAGATCTTTGAAGGGGCCAACACTGCTTCATCAAGAACCTCCTCCCGGCCACCTTGCTCGGCATCATAACAGGTGATTAGTTTCACTACAAACTGGTCGCCTTGTTTCTCTACTGCGATGCGCCCATAATCATGACCCATAACAATCAGACCCGATTGCTGACCATCTTCTTTCGCACTGACTTTCATCTTGGTAGTGGCTGTAAAGGCTGGAGCTGGGAATTTCTGGAGCAAAAGATTCGGAACTTCCCAGAAGTTGGCGAAATCTTCTGAAAGGCTGTGGCCATAGAGCCTCATGAAGCCCATATCGGTAGTCATACCGAAGAGAGGATCGTAATTGGCATGCCATTGCCATTGACGGCCAAGGTCGCGCGAATTGAATTCGTCGCTTTCCTGTGGTGTCTGCCGTGGCATACCGGCAACAGGTTTCTTATGTCGGCTTACAGGTTGGGCGGCATCGCCCATTATTGGCCAGCCATCTTTCCACTCCACAGGATTGAGGTGTATCACGCGACCATAGAGCCCTTTGTCTTGAAAGTGAAGAAACCAATACGAGCCGTCGTCTGCGTCAACCAATCCCCCCTGATGAGGTCCGTTGATATCGGTCGTTCCCTGCTCCATAACTCGCCGGGCCTCATAAGGGCCGAAAGGGGATTGGCTGCGCATGGCCAGCTGCCAGCCGTCGACTACACCGCCGGCCGGACAGAGTATATAATATGTTTCATCATATTTATAGAATTTAGGTCCCTCGCATGTGTGGTTGACGCCGTCGTTGCCGTCGAATACAATCACGGGCTTGCCTATGAGCGAAGTGCCGTCAGGAGCCATCTCCCAGACTGTCAACGCACTGTTCATACCTGAACGCGAGGCTGCCCAACCATTTACAAGGTAGGCTTTTCCATCTTCGTCCCAAAGAGGACAAGGGTCGATCATACCCTTCCCGCCTTTCACCAATATCGGCTCGCTCCATTTGCCGAGCGGATCGGAGGCCGACACCATGAAAATGCCGAAGTCAGGATCGCCCCAGAAGATATAGAATGTGCCGTCGTGCTCCCTGATTGAAGGTGCCCAAACCCCTTTACCATGCCGAGGCACGGCATAGAAATCGTAAGGCGGTACGGCTTCAAGTGCGTAATTTGCTATCGTCCAGTTTACCAAATCTTTCGAATGAAGAATCGGTAGGCCGGGTGTAGATTGGAAAGAGGAGGCCGTCATATAGAAATCATCGCCACAACGGATCACGTCGGGATCGGAATAATCAGCATGGATTATCGGATTTATGTATGTGCCGTCGCCTTGGTCGGGAACCCATGATTGAGATAATTCGGGCGTTCCGAATATATTAAGCACTGATGTGCATATAAATAATGCCAATAAAAGGTGTCGCATGATGAAAACAGGTTGAGTTTTATCTCTTATTCGTTTAGAGAGGGGTAGATTACTCATGCAGAAATGATTTAGCCAAGATATTTCAGGGATGTTAGCTATTATTTCGTCAAAAATAAGTAAATTTGACGGTTGTAGCGAATACTCTGTAGAAACAAAAACCTCAGCAGCATGAAACTAATATTCAGTATTATCATCGTAATAATGGCGCTTACGCAGAGCGTGGCGGCAAAAATCAACCATCCTTCGCTCCTCTTCACTCCGGAGAGAATAGAGGCTGCCAAGAAGTCGATACGCACCGATTCCTCGCGTGCCGACGCCTGGGAGCATATCAAAGAGGAAGCCGATAAACTTCTCGATAAGAACGACGTAAGGAAGATGGAATACCTCGCTTTGGCTTACCAGATGACTGGCGACAAACGCTATGCTGATAAGCTTCGCTCGATGCTGCTCGATGTAGCCAAGATACCCTCATGGGCCGACAGCGAGATGATGATGCGTGAGCCGGCGTGGCGTAGCGAGTTGCAGATGGCCCACAAGTCGTTTCAGTTGGCTGTTGCTTACGATGCCATTTACAACGATCTCACTCCTGCCGATCGCAAGACAATAGCCCAAGGCCTCTGGCGACTGGCCGGCGAACCGCTGCTCGGCGACTGGCTTCTTGAGCCAACCCGCATACATTCGCTCAATTCGATGGGTCATAACTGGTGGACCTCCTGCGTAGGCATGGGAGCTCTGCTCGCCCTCTCTATCTCTAATGAGGTGCCTAAAGCTGCTGAGGCTGCCCGTCTTGCCGTCGACACGCTGCCTGAATGGTTTGCCTTCGCGGGCGACGAGCTTCAGAAGAAACCGAAGACTTTCGACCGCGCCGGCGGTATGTACGAGAGCATCAACTATGCATCGTTCGGTATTTCGCAGGCTCTTCTTCTACGGCTCGCGTGGCTCAACAGTCATCCCGGCGAGAAACTTCCTGAGATTGAGCAGATGAAATACATCCCCGCCTTCTTCGCGCAGGTATCGTATCCGCGAAACGGTGAGCTTCACAGCATTAATTTCGGCGACAGCCATAAGAACGTAACTGGCGAATGGTCGATGATTCTCGCCTATGCGATGGGGGTGAAAGATCCCGTCACTCTCTGGTATATCAATCAGTTGGAGCCGGGACAATTTCGCGAAGGCCTCCCTTTGACGTTCCCGATGGGCTTCCTCTATTCTCCCGATGCTTCCAAAGCCCCCGCTCTTCCCGACCTTCCCACTTCGAAACTATGGGAAGATTTCGGATGGGCCACGATGCGCGATTCGTGGGACAAGGACGCTACTATGCTCGCAGTGAAGAGCGGCATGACATGGAATCACTCTCATGCCGATGCCAATTCTCTGATTCTCTTTCATAAAGGTGTAGATATCATCAAAGATGCAGGCAATTGCTCCTATGGCCGACCGGAGTATCGTAATTATTTCTTCCAGAGCGATGCCCACAATGTGGTGAAGTTTAACGGCCAGGGTCAGCCGAAAGCCCAGCAGTATCACGGTTCGCCGCTCCCAGGTAATGTGACCGACCTTCTCGACAGCGACAATGTGAAATATGTCATGGCCAACGGCACGGGCCCGATGTCACGTTGGTTATCACGCAATTACCGTCACTTTCTCTGGCTTGATAATGTGATTTATGTGATTGATGATATCGTATCGCATGAGCCGGGTACCTTTGAATGGCTCTGGCACCCTGGAGGCGAGGTAAAGAAGAACCGTGGCGATCTGGAGATCACCTCGGGAGAATCGGCCGTTGTGTTGCGTCCACTTTATCCCGAACCTCTCGCTCCCAGCGGATATGTGCACGATTATCCCAACATGCTTTGGTGGGAAGTGCTCGAAGGACCTACCGAAGATCTCAAGGCCACTGAGCAGTATTACTCTTTCCATCTGCCGAAAACCACCGACCGCATCAAAGCCGTCAATGCCATTATCCTCAAGGATACTCCCGAGCAGAAGACACTACCCGTAATGACACGTCGCGAAGGAAAGGACTGGATCGGTTTGCGCTCCACATACAATGGCAAGGTAACGGATCTTTACATCAATCAGTTGGCCGACGGCCGATTGATGCATCTCAACTCTTGGATCGACGCAGATGGCTGGACCACCGACGCTTACATGGTGGCCGTAACCTACGATGAGGGCACCGATCCTATGAAATCATCGGAGGTGACTATGATCTATGGTAGTGCACTACGTAATGGCGACCGTGTGCTTCACGGCTCGCAAAGCAAGAAGAATCTCACAGGCTCTCTCCGCAACGGTAAGCTGCAGGTGAAATCCTCCTCTACCCTCTCTCGCCGCAACTAAGTGTAATTTACTCATTTCTTGAATATAAAGATGCTGAAAAGATATTGTGCAGGCGCTCTCATGATGATGAGTGCCGCCACCCTTGTAGCCCAATCCATTTACCCTGGCGTAGCTAAAGATAAAATAGCCGTAGAATGTAAGGGCACGGCTAAAGCGGAAGCTTTCGAGCTGGCCGATGTAAAATTGCTTCCAGGACGTTTTAACGATAATCTGCAGCGCGATTCAGCATGGCTGATATCGCTGAATCCTGATCGTTTGCTTCACTCTTTCCGCACGACGGCAGGTGTGCCAGCAGGTCGCGAAGGAGGCTATATGACGGTAAAGAAACTTGGTGGCTGGGAGAGCCTTGATTGTGAGTTGAGAGGCCATACCACGGGCCATGTGCTATCGGCTCTCGGACTGATGTATGCCGCTACCGGCGACGAAAGTTTCCGACTGAAAGGCGACAGCATTGTAAGAGGATTGAAGGAGGTGCAGGAGGCTCACGGCAACGGTTACGTCTCCGCTTTCCCTGAAGAATTGATCAACCGTAACATACGCGGCACGTCGGTGTGGGCGCCGTGGTATACGCTCCACAAGATTCTGAGTGGATTGATCGACCAGTATGTCTATGCCGGCAATCAGGAGGCTTTCGAAGTGGCAAAGAATATGGGCGATTGGGCTTATGGCAAACTCAAGGATATCGACGAGCCGACAAGACTCAAGATGCTTCGCAACGAGTTTGGCGGCATCAACGAGGCATTCTATAACCTCTATTCGCTCACCGCTGACCCACGTTATCTTGAAGTGGCCGAGTTTTTCTATCATCCCGATGTGATCGACCCTCTGAAACAACGAAATGCCGATCTTGGTACGAAACATACCAATACCTTCATACCGAAGGTGTTGGGAGAGATGCGTCGCTACGAATTGACGGGCGATGCGGAGTCGCTCGGTCTGAGCCAATTCTTCTGGGATGAGATGCTTGCTCATCACACGTTCGCTCCCGGTTGCTCAAGCGACAAGGAGCATTATTTCCCCACTGATAAATTCAGCGAGCATATCTCTGGCTATACGGGCGAAACTTGTTGCACTTACAATATGCTCAAGCTGACCCGTCATCTCTTCTGCGAGCAGCCCGATGCGCGTCTGATGGACTTCTACGAGCGTGCACTATACAACCATATTCTCGGTCAACAGGATCCTGAAACCGGTATGGTGGCTTATTTTCTGCCGTTGGCTACGGGGACCCACCGTGTGTATTCCACGCCGGAGAATTCTTTCTGGTGTTGTGTCGGAAGCGGTTTTGAGAACCATGCGAAATATGCCGAGCAGATTTATTCGATGAGCAGTGACGGACTTTATGTCAACCTCTTCATTCCCTCTCAACTTACTTGGAAAGAGAAAGGGCTGACACTCACGCAGACTACGGAATTTCCATCTGCCGGCAACACATCGCTTGCCATTACAACGGATAAACCTGTGAGGACTACTCTCAAGATCCGTCAGCCGGCGTGGTCGTCAAAGACCGGGCTTCGTGTAAATGGCAAGAAGGTGAATGCCAAAAAGACAAAAGAGGGCTATTTGGCCGTGACGCGCGAATGGAAGAATGGCGACAAAGTAGATGTAGATTTCGATATGAATTTAGTATTTGAGCCTACTCCCGACAACAGCGGAAAAGGTGCGCTGCTCTATGGACCGATCGTTATGGCGGCTCGTCTCGGCACAGAAGGGATGCAAGCACCGGCTCCTGACAGTGATCCGACACTCTATAATGACTACTATACCTACAACTATCATATCCCCGAAGGATTGCCTCAGACAGTTGATGTCAACACTCTCCGTCAGACGGCGCCTCTTCGTTTCGAAACAGCCGAGGGTCTCATCTTAACGCCCCTCTACGACATCCATCGTGAGCGCTACGGCGTCTATTGGCAACAATAATGCCTTATATACACTCACAGGTTCATGCAATCTCAATAGAAATTTTTCAAAGTCAAGAGTAAAAAATGTTCAGTTTTATGCACATAAAACTGAACATTTTTATTCCTGACTATAAAAAACTGGAGCCGTATATTCCCCGAGGCATAGTTCACCGCCAGACTGGCATCAGCGAGATCAACGCCGAGGCAGTCGTTGTCAAGCTTGGCCGATGGTTGAGGGGTCATTTTACGGAGATTGGAAGCGCAATGGGCTCGTGTAATGTACTGACAAAAATTCACTAACTTTGCCGGCAATCCGAGGACATTAATCGGCTGCACATTTCAGGAGGGTGTGTAAAGAGAAGCAGTTCACAGACACGGATCTGTAAATCATTTTAGTCAACTTAAGGAAACGTGTAAAGTAAATCGGTTGAGCGTAACAGTACGTGTAAACCACATTAGTTAATAGCCCTCAAAATTGTCAACTCTTTTCAGTGAAGGTCAAACTCTTTTCAGTGAAGGTCAGTGAAGGTCAACAACGATGCCTAAATGCAAAGTATACTTAGCAGATTTGCCACCAATAGAAAATTTGCAAAGTATACTTTACATTTTCGCAAAAATGTTTGGAATGTAAAGTATACTTTATTAATTTTGCAGTCTCCAAAACATAAGAATCATGTCTAAAAATCATCTTATTAACCGCCCGCTTTATATGGACCACATCATATCTCTTCTGAATCGAGGAATGATGTTATTTCTTGTCGGGCAGAGACGAGTGGGTAAAAGTTATCTTCTGCTTCTTCTTAAGGATTGGCTTGAAAAAGAAAAGCCATCTGCTAACATCATTTATATTGATAAGGAACGGATTGGCAAGACGAGTGTAAATACAGCCGAAGAATTATATGATATGGCGGCAAAAGAGCTTCCTATGGGTTCAGAAAATTATTTGCTGATAGATGAAGTGCAAGATATCCCGGAATATGAGAATGCATTGAGAAGGCTCTACTCAGAGGATAGATGTCAGATTGTAGCCACAGGCAGCAACGCTGATATTTATTCTTCTCAACTTGGCACCCGATTATCGGGAAGATATATAGAAATACCAATTTATAGCTTGACTTATCTTGAATTTCTTGAGTTTCATAATCTTACGGATAATGAGTCCAGTTTATTGAAATATCTTTCAATAGGTGGATTGCCTGGATTAAGTCTCTTTGACATTGATGATGATCGTCATATAAGAGATTATCTTTCTGGGGTGTTGAATACTATTATGATGAAAGATGTCATAGAGCGTCATAAGGTCAGAAATATTCCTTTTATGAATAATCTGAGCCGCTTTATAGCTGACAATATCGGAAAGATAATTTCTGTTAAGAATATAGCCAACTTTTTAAGATCAACGGAGGGTAAAGATGCGGCTTCTGAAGTAACGACTTCGGCTTATCTCAGCCAGTTGTCGGCAGCCTTGCTCCTGAATCCCGTATATCGATACGACCTCCATGGGAAACAATTATTGGAGCAAAACTACAAGTACTATTTCTCTGATCATGGGATGAGAAATCTCCTTTGCAACTTCAATGTGCGTGGCAGTATCGAGAAGATAATGGAGAATGTGGTTTGGCTTCATCTGGTGGCTCATGGTTTTGTTGTATGGGTTGGACAACTGCGCGCAGGTGAGATTGATTTTGTGGCAACTAAAGGAAGCCAAAAAATATATGTCCAAGTGACATATATCATGAGATCGGAAGAAACCGAGAAAAGAGAATTTGGAAATCTTAGTATGATTAAGGATAATTACCCTAAGTATTTAGTATCTATGGAGCCCGTAGTTGGTGAAAACAGCGATTATCCGGGTATAATCCATATTCATCTTCGTGACTTTCTTAAACTTCAATTTACGAATATCTAAGATGAGTAATGTCTTCAACACCCTCTCACCGCAACTCGGTGACGCTGAGAATATCGCTCCTGAATCCAGGACTCGCCCTCAGCGAGATTGTAGTCAGTTCGGAGGCTGCGGGCAGCGATACGCAAGCGAATTAACAATTGTAGGGTGAAAAGCGTTAATATATGTAAATTGTACATTAAATTAACGCATACAGATATATGGAAAATTCTCAACTTACATCTGGGGTTGGATCAGCTTCTGCGAGCGAAGGCGAAAGCGGGTCGCTGCCGGAGGGTGAAGGGCTGAAGAAAGACTCAAAGCTCAAGACGATTCTTTATGGCAACCTATTGGCTTTCTCGGCCGCTTTCTGCTGGGGTCTCAACGAACCGGCCAACAAGACGCTTATCCCCGACTGGATCTCGGCTTCAGGCGTCGCGCTATCGCGCATATTCGGCGCAACAATCATAATCTGGATCATCTCCCTCTTTATCAAGAAGGAGAAGATTCAACATTCCGACTGGAAGCTCTTTTGGTGGGCAGCACTTATGATGATGGGCTTCGTCTACATTTTCTCTTTGGCGTTCAATACGGCTTCGGCCATCGATATCGCTATCATCCTTACGTTCCAGCCGATGCTTGTGGTGCTGATCAACGCTATCTTCAAGCATCAGAAAGTCACAGGACTTGAAATCGTTGGCCTCGTGATAGCTTTCGGCGGCGCGGTGATGGTGATTCTGATGGGTGGCAACCTCGACGGCGGCCGACTGATCGGCGACCTCTTCGCCGTGGTTTGCGCTATCACCTATGCAGCGTATCTCGTTATCATTGAGGGGCCTTCGAAACGTTATGGCACCGTCAACATGATGCGTTGGATCTTCCTCTTCACCTCTATCTTCGCGTTGCCGCTGATTTTCACTATCCCTCACGATATGAAGATCTTCACCCACACGGAGGCAGTGCCGGTGCTTCTGCTCCTCTTCATTATCCTTTTCCCGACGGTATATTGCTATATCGTCACCCCTCCCTCGATCAAGATGATCGGCAGCGGCATCTTCTCATTCTATCAGTATCTTGTGCCGGTGATCACGTGTGTAGTATCGATAGTCTTCAAGATCGACACCTTCCACTGGTATCAACCCGTATCGTTCCTGATCATCGTAGGCGGTGTAATCCTGGCCAACTACGCCAAAGCGAAAGCCCGGCGATGATTTCGCCGGGCCCCTTTGAATTAATGTGTGGATGTGGAGCGGTTATTTGACGTAGATTTTGGTGACTTTGGAGCCCTGGCGTTTGATGTAGAAGCCGGAGGTGGGCTCGGCGACGCGTAGGCCGCTGATGGTGTAGTATTCTACGGGCGCTTCCGTTTCGTCGGCTACCTCTGTGATGTCGGTTGTATCCATCACAAGGAGAGTGACTTTTGTAACCGTGATAGCGAAACCGGAGATAAGGAGGCCGTGAGCCTTAAGCTTCGGCAAGTCAGTTTCGGTGATGTTGTAGACGGCCTCACCGGCACCGCGTACAAAGTTGCCCGAAGCATCCATGTTGGTGCCCTTGTTGTTGACTTCCAAATCAAAGCCGTCGCCGCTCTGAACCTTTACAATCCCTTTTCCTTTACCTGCATTTATCGAAAGATTGAGTTTGAACTTATCACCAACTTTCGCATCAGCCCATTTGTCGGCCGGCACAAAGATTGTCTCCTTCCACTGTCCGCAGTTTACGCTTCCTGTCCAAAGTACAACCTGATCGGTGGGCTCGGGATCGTCAGGGAGTGCTTCGCCGGTAGTGAGCAATACTCGTGTGATTGTGATGTTGGCGCCTTTCACACGCAAGCCGTTGGCTTTGAGCAGTGTGGCGTCGGTGTTAGTTACGGTGTATGCAATCTGCGTCACGTCGGGCTGCACGCAGCCATAGCTGTCGAGGCCTACTCCAGTGCCATCTGTTGCGAGTTTGGTATAGTTCTGATCGTCGAGTTCGATGTTGCCGAAATCCTTGCCTGCATCTACTGTAAGGAATACTGTGATTATGTCGCCCCCTTTGATCTTTGAGAAAGCGGGAGCGTCGACAGTGACATCGTTGGCCCAGGAGCCGGTTGAGACGTTGCCGGTCCATACCTCTGTCTCGCCAGGCTCATCGCCAGGCTGATCGCCGCCTTCGCCAGCCACACGCTCAATCTTCGTGACAGTGATGTTGGCACCCTTCACACGCAGGCCATTGGCTTTGAGCAGTGTAACATCTGATGCACCGAATACATATGTGAGAGAAGCTACCCCGGGCTGCACGCAGCCATAGCTGTCGAGATCTGCTGAAGAGCCGTCAGCCTCCAATTTGGTGTACTTCTGATCATCAAGCTCGATGTTGCCGAAATCCTTTCCGGCATCCACGGAGAGGTAAATTGCGAGCTTATCGCCAGCCTTGAAGGCAGCAAACTTGGGAGCGTCGACTGTTACGTCGTTGGCCCAGGAGCCGGTTGAGACGTTGCCAGTCCAGAGGGTGTTGTCGGTGGGTGTGGGAGGAGTGTCAGGGGTGCCCGGTTCACCGGGAGCTTCATCCGTGAGAGTCACTTTTGTGATGGTGACATTGCGGCCCTTGATTTGGAGACCATAAGTCTGAAGGCTTTCAATGTCAGATTCTTCGGTGATTACAGTGGATGTCTGGGTTGTGCCGAGGGCAAACTGGCCGTCGTTCTTTGTGTTGGTGCGACCCTCTTGGCAAGCAAGTTTCTTATTATTTGAGTAAAAATCTACCGACGCATACTGCTGCAAATCGCCTGTGGTGAAATAAACAGTGAGCACCTGATTCTTCTTGAGGCCTATAAACTTGTCGGCGCCAAGTTTGAAGTAAACCTTCTTCATATCAGGCACTTCAACGCTACCCTCAAAGAGCACGGGGTTAGTTTCGAGCTCATCTACGAGCACAGCCTTAGTGATAGTGGCTGAAGAAGCTTTTGCTGCCATCAGAGCGATTTTGGCAATATCGGTCTTCTTGGCCTCATCGAGTTTCATGATGATAGTCGATGAAGAGGTGTCGGCTTCTGTGGCAGTGCCGGCAGTGTTGTCGGCAGCATAATAAGCTTCGAGCTTGGTTTTTACGGTAGTGGGCTCAGCGAAGTCGAGCACAACATAATTGTAAGCGGAATAGTCTTTGTTTTCAAGATTGAAGACGACACCGCCCCACCCCTCTGTCCAAGTGGCGGTATTATCGTTGAGCGAGGCGCCGCTCCAGCATAGTTCAGGAGCGTACATCGGGAGGATGTCAAGCTCGGCAGCGTTGGCGGCGTTGGCGGCCAGTGCCATCAATCCGGCCGCAAGCATCGTTGAGAGTTTCTTGTTGATCATGTGGTTTTAGTTTTACAGTTTGAATAGGTTTTCTTATGTCAGATGTTTGGGTTGCAACTTATTTCGACACTGCAAAATTACATAGTGTCGGGCATTCTCTTTGTTCTGATTTTGACTATACTCAATATATCTTCAAATCAGATAATAAAGAGATAAAATCAGAACAACAGATTCCCGCCTCGTAAAATCATGATTATATTAGAAGGCTTATCTATAAATAGTTATAGACTATTCATATGCGTGGTGTTATAAATTCGGTTTGATTGTATTCTCACCATTCAATGCAAAAATAATGCAAGTGGATTGTCCATATTATTGCCAAGCGACGGCTAAGATTTGGGAAATTTGAATAAAATGAATACTTTTGCACAAGAAATGAAAAACGGCATTGCTTGAAATCGCATATGAAAGACTTTGAAAATGAAATAATTACCGAGATAGTTCCCATACATTCCGCCAGCGGCTTCTATGCTGTGGAACGGAAAAAGACATCGTTTGACTATCCCGTGCATCGCCACGACGCTTATGAAATCAATTTTTTGTATGGATGCAAGGGAGCACGACGTATTGTTGGCGATTCTATAGAGGAGTTGGCCGACTTCGACTTAGTGGTGGTCGGGCCCGGGATTGAACATGGATGGGAAATGCACAATTGCCAGTCGAGAGACATGCGGGAGTTTACAATCCAATTTGCACCCAATTTCTTTGTTGACACCTATCTCATTGATAATAAGCTCGACCATATGCTGAAACTGCTGAAACTATCTTCGAACGGTGTGGCGTTCGGAATAGAGACTGTGCTTCACTGCTTTCATCGATTGGAGAGAGTGATAGCGGAAGAGGATCCTTTCGACAAGATGTTTGCCCTACATAAACTGATCGATTGTCTTGCGAAAGGGAAGGATATGCGGGTATTGTCGAGCGCGACTTTCTCTAATGCCTACACAACCAACGACTCCCGACGAATAACAAAGGTGCAGAAATACATCGCCGAGCATGTTACGGAGAAGATACGTCTGATAGAGTTGGCAAATCTTGCGGGGATGACGGAATCATCGTTCTCGCGCTTCTTCAAGTTGCGGACGGGGCTATCGGTGAGCGAGTATATTATGAATATGCGCTTGGGTGTGGCGACACGTCGGCTTGTGGATACGCAAATGACGGTATCGGAGATCTGTTATGAATGCGGCTTTAGCAATGTGAGCCACTTCAGCCGTTGCTTTCGGGAGAAGAAGAATTGCTCGCCGTCGGAATTTCGGGCAATGTATAAGAATAAGATGAAATAGAAATTGTGGGGAGAGAGGGGAATAATTCGGAAAATATTCATTAAATTTGCAGTCGGAATGGCTTGATGGCTATTCCGACTGTAATTTTTTTGAGTTTTAATATTCTCAACATCTGAGAATCAATCTTTTCAACGTAAGAACATCACCCTATTTTCGATGGAAGATCTTCTACCTTTCGCTTTTCTCTGCCTGACATCATTCTTTACCCTGGCCAACCCGCTGGGGACGATGCCGGTGTTTTTGTCGATGACGAAGTCGCTCAATAATGAGCAACGCGCCCATATTCTTCGGCGCGCTATCATCATCGCTATCATCATATTAGTTATCTTTACGGTGGCCGGCCAGGTGCTGTTTACGCTCTTTGGCATCTCGGCCAACGGCTTCAAGATCGCGGCCGGATTCATTATCTTGAAAATCGGTTTCGACATGCTTCAGGCGAAGTATTCGAGCGTGAAACTGAGTCCGGAGGAGATGGAGGTGTATGCCGACGACATTTCGGTGACGCCATTGGCTATCCCGATGCTTTGCGGCCCGGGTGCGATTGCCAACGGTATCGTGCTTATGGAGCAATCGAACACGTGGGCGATGCGCGGGACGCTACTTCTCAGCATCCTCGTTATTTACCTGATAACGTATATTTTGCTACGGCTTTCTACGAAGCTTGTGCCGATAATCGGCGAGACGGGGAATAATGTGATGATGCGTTTGATGGGATTGATTTTGATGGTGATCGCTGTGGAGTGTTTTGTGAGCGGATTGAAGCCGGTGTTTGTGGATGTGATTCATATGGCGCTGGCTACCAAATAATTATATTGCGAGGAATGCCGTCGACATTGATATGTCGACGGCATTCATTTTACGGGCGGTGCTCGGTGGACGCGAAGAATCGCGTCCCTACTGATGAAGCGCGTCCATACTGGGGTTTTTAGTCTTTGGTGAGGCGGAGGCCGGAAATGACGGCGTGGTTGGTGTGGATGTTCATGTTTTCGTTCTCGGGACGGAACTCGAGGACGATCTCATGCGTGCCGGCTGTTAGGGGCACTTTCACGGAGTTGCTCCATCCGAATTCGTCCCAGTTGTCGCGGCCACGGTGAGGCAGCACGATCAGACCGGCTTTGTCGCCGTCGACGGTCAGGGTGCGGATGCCACACTTGTTCTCGGTGTTGACGGGACCGTTGCCGTTGGCATAGTTGACGCTGATGAAGTAATCGCCTGGCTCAGCGACCGTTACGGGCACGCGGAGCACGGAGGTCTTGTCGTTGCTGACGTTGCCGAGGCTTACGTATTGCTGCTTGCGAGTGGAACGCGGTTCGGAAGCGAAGCTCTGAACGCCGTCGGTAGATACGCCAATCACCTGATACTCACCGGGGATGGAGGCGTCGAAGGTAGTTGCGTGCGTGCGGGCCACCTCTTTGCCGTCGCGCAACACGATGTAGCCACCGATGTATTCGATCGGGTTCCACACGAGCGTCGTGCCCTCAAGCCATGTGATCGGAGTGAGCGGGGTGCTGATCTGAGGCTGGTGGTTGACACCGATTTCGGGGATTGCGTTGTCGGCCATCACAATCTCAACCTTCATATTGCCTTTCGCTTTCTTGGCAGGGATGAAGGGTTCCTGCTCCTTGCCGTTGACCTTGAACGATTTGATCTCGCTGCCGTAGCCGCTCACGGTGATGTCGAGCTTGGCGTCGCGATACTTGAAGCCGTCGAGCGAACGTGTGCCAGCCAAAGCTTTCGGCACGAAGGGACGGAATGCGAGGCCATCTTTCTCAAAATCAATACCGAAGAGAATCTTGTGAGTGAGGGCGATGTTGCCGCTCAGACACCAAAGCATATTCGATGAGTTGAGTTCGGTGGCGATGTCGCCGTTCTCCAGATTGTAGTTCTCCTTATTGGTGCAGAAGAGGGCTGCGGGGCGGAACACATTGCCGATCGCCTCCATCACGCCCTGCTCGTTGCCGGCCTTCGCATTGGCAAGACCCCACCACGAACCGACCCACGGCCAAAGCGACTTGTTGTGGTAAGCCGGAATGTCGGGAATCGAGGGATAGAAGTTGGCCGCACCGAAAGGTGTGGTAGGATTGTTGGCCGTAACGCTCTTGGCGCGTGCTTCGGGAGCCACGTCCCACATGATGGCGAGCGACTCGCCGAGGGTCTCGGCACGCGGATTGACAATCAGGTTGTCGCGGCCGTAGAGATACATCGCGTAGTAGCCCTTGTCGTCCATCCAGAGAGTCTTGTTGATTGCGGCGGCAATCTTCTCCGACTGCTCGAAGGCGTCTTTCGCTACATCCTTGTGACCCAGGATAGTAGCCATCTCGCCGAGCACTTTCCACGCCTGAGCGTGCACCACGGAGGTGGAGAGCGTCTCGGTGTTGTAGATGTCGGCACACTGCATCCAGCGGGGATGACTCTGCTCGCGCCAGTCGATGAAGGAGGTCTCACCCTTGATCAGGCCGGTCTCAGTGTCGTAGAAGGCTGTGCGGTCGGTTTCAAGAGAGCGTTTCACGATGGGATAGACGTATTCGAGCCATTTCTTGTCGCCAGTGACTTTATACACCTCCCAAGCGGCAACGCACCAGATCTCGCGGTCGGTAGAGACGGGCCATGCGCCGCCCGAACCGGTATCCTGTATGATGCGGCCCATCGGGTCGACCTTCTTCATGAGCGAGATCTTCGACGCCTCGGGCTGGAGGTAAGCCATCGAGAGGAGGATAGAGTAGCTCACGTCGCGGGTCCATACGCCGGCCCATTCCTTGCCTGTACGGAGAGTCGTGTCGGGCTCCACGGCGTTTACCATCTCATCGAGACCCATGTTGTAGATAGCCTCGTGCAGTCGGTTGGGAGTGGTGAGCTTCGGGTAGGAGCTGATGTCGTTACGAAGCTTCCATTGCTTCTCGATCGGCATGAAATAGCCGGGTTGAGCGGAGTAGGTAGAGATGATCTCCGTGCCGCTCGGGGCTGTGGCCATGTATACGCCCTGGGTGATTGTGTCGCCATGCCAGCTGAAAGCGGGGGTTGAGACGAAGGTCTCGGCACATGCAGCTCCCGCTATTAGCGAAAGATATGCAGTGATTACAGATTTTTTCATTTGTTAATGTGAGATTAGCAAATTCGATTATGAATTATGCATTGTGAATTATGAATTGAAAATTATTCGATTACGATCATGCTCCAGTAGAGGAGCGAAGGGAGGGTGAAAGAAACCTTGTCGCCGTTCTGAGTGAAGGTAAGCTCCTCGGGGGCTCCGGCATGACGGTCGGGCGAGGCGGTCCAGACACGGTTGACTTTCCCCTTGACGGTCATAGTGAGCGGGGTGTTGAGCGTCAGACGCGGCGCGGGGCGTGTGCCGTTGAGGTCGCGCCAGCTCATATCGTCCTGGTTGCGGAAGTTGAGCAGATGCACCACCTTGCGGTCGCCGGCCTGACGGGCATACGAAGTGATTGTGCGCTCCTTAGGAGGCCATGCCGTGAATGTCAGATTCTTGGAGGCGTCGGAGCAGGCGATATCCACGGTGATCTCGTCGCGGGTGGTAGTGCCACGCAGCAGATTCTGGTAAGCCGTCATGAAGTCGTAATAGCGAATCATGGCGGTGCGCAATCCGCTGTCCATAGCTAATGGAGAGGCGGGGAAATACTCGCGCGAGAGCATATGGTCGCCCAGTTCGAGGTGAGAGCCGCCGAGAGCCATCATCACCGCGTCGGCCATGATCACGCCGGGGTTGTTGAACTGTCCCGACTGGCGTCCGGCCTTGTCATAGTTCATGTAAGCCGCAAACACCGTGGCGAGCTTGTTGCCGCTGTAAGCGTCGTTGGCCATGATCACGTTGTGGAGGTCCTTGAATCCGGCCTCGTCGCCCCAAAGCTCATTGTAACAGAAATCTACCTTACCCGAGCCGGCAATCTGTGAGGCACCGTAGCTGCCTACGGAGTTCATTATGAGCCGCTTCGAGGGATGCTTCGCCTTCATAGCCGAGATGAAAGAGCCGTAGCCCTTCGGCAAGTTGATCGGCTGGCCGGAGTAGTCGTAGAGATTGCCACGGTTGCCGAGCTGATCTATCTGATAACCGTCGAAATCGAAATTGGCGTATACCTCATCGTTTCGCTCGGCCAGGTAAGCCTGCCATTCAGGATTGCCCGGGTCGAGCACGAAGATGCTGCTTTTCCAGCTCGAAGGGAGGTCGTGACGGTCTTTGTCGGTGCGATAGGGATTGCGGAATGCATACCACTCCTCCTTCACGCCATCGGTGCCGGCATCGTCGAGCGCGCCGAAGCAGAGATTGTAGAAGATCGACTTCATGCCGAGACCGTGCTGCACTTCGATATACTTCTTCACGGCCTCCGAGCTGAGCGTGCGGTTGGCGATGTCGAGGTAGCTGTCGAGGGTTTCGGTGCGCGTGCCGGGCATAGGCCAGTGATGCTTGTAGTGCCAATCCTGGAATTGCACGCCGTTGATGTGGCAGCGGTTGAGATAGTCCATCTCAGCTTCAATCACTCCCGGCTCGAGCTTGGAGCGGTCGAAATCGGCCACGAACCCGTAGCGAGGGAAGCGTGTCCAATCGCTCGATACGTCGACGGCGATTGTGCCGAGAATGAGTTCCTGATTATCAGTCTCACCGGGGAGGTAGATATCTACGAGATAGCCACGGAAGTCTTCGGCGGGAGCAGTCCAGCTCCATCGAGTGGAGGTAAGGGGCTCCTCCTTCACCACCTCGGCACCCTTGCGATAGCGAATCTTCGCGCCGGAGGGAGCGTCGGAAACGGTGAAATTAACTGTAGAGCCGGGGGCATAGCAGGCCTTGTCGGTAGAGAGATCGAGACGAAGGTCAGACTTGACTGCGACAACTTCGCTCACCCCACCCTCGCCCCCTTCGGAGGGGGTGGGGTTAGGTTTGGGCTCGTCTTTCGAGCCGGAGCAGGCCACGGCAACCATTGCCACGCCTACGGAGAGAATATTTCTTTTTTTCATTGCCTTTCAGATTATTAGTTTTTGGCAATCACGATCTCTTCGAGAAGCTGATTGAGGGAGATTGTGTAATCGCCGGCCTCGGAGATCTTCCATTTGTAGTCGAGATCGCCCACGTTTACGTCGATATACTGAGTCTGGCACGCTGTTGAGCTCTTGTCGATGAAGAGCACCTGCTGCTTGACGCCCGTAGGAGCCGCGTTGGGAGAGGCAGCCATAAACCATGCGCCGTTCCAGTCGCTCTGGCGGTCGGCCGAGATTTTAAGTTCGCCGGCGTTGAGATGTCCGCTCCAAGTGAATACGTTGGGGTCGGCGGCGTCGCGGGTCATCGGAGTGGCGTTGGCTACGTCCCAGCCGCAAGGAGCGGCATCGCCTACGAGATACATCTCGGGATAGGGATTGAAAAGCTGCATCAACATGCGCTCGGAGCCTGTGCGGATGTCAAGACAGATCTTGTAGGCGTAGTTGGTTTCGGCAGCCGTAAGATTCCACTTGTTGTCGGGGTCGTAGCCTTTCACGAACTCTACAGAGGAGTCGGTATAAGGAGCGTTGGGAGTGGTAGCCTTATACATATTCTCCCAGGAGCCGTCGGCTGTGCCAAACTTGAACTCTCCCCCTTTCTCGAAGAAGAGACCGATACGAAAGAGAAACGGATCAATAGGATCTTGCACCATCGGGCGGAAGCCCCAGTCGGTTTCGTTGCCAACGAAGAAGAGCTGGTCGAACTGCGGTGTGATGCCCTCCACTTGGCGGAACTCTACCGTAAGGTCGAGGAGATTTACGTCGACCTGATAGCAATGGGCCTCATCGATAGTGAATTTCTCATCGGGCTGGGTATCGGATGTGCGGAGCACGAGGCCGCCGTGGCCGTCGTTGTTGTAGGAGGGAAGGAACGCGCCGAGGGTAGTGATAAACTTCAGCTCGCCGGCCTTGAGATCGCCCGTCCAGGTGAAGACGCCGTTTTCGCTGCGCTGCATCTCCGAGGCGTTGTCGGCGCTCCAGCCATTGGGAGCGGCATCGCCGATGATGTAGAGCGTGGTGGTGACGGGCTGATAACCTACGGCGGTAAAGGTGGCTACGGCCGTCTGCACCTGCTCCATGCCGGCCACGCGGGCTGTGACACGTGCGTCGAGCGAAATACCCTCGCCAGGGGTGAGGCCGAAACGGTTGAGAAGGATGTTGTTGAGATCTTCGGTAGAGGGCTTCCAGGAGTAGGTCTGGCGGCTGTCGTCGATCACCGTCACGGGGTTCTGGAAGTCGGTAGCGGTTTCGGCCAGTTCGAGAGTGTATGAGATGGCGTTGCCGGAGCCGTAGTTTTCACCGGTGGTCCATTCGATGGCGATGGCCTCTGCGGCGTGGTTGCTCTCGTGGAGAAGGAGGTCGGTGGCGCTTGCCGTAACGCTGAGCACATTGTGCCCCTTGTCGAGCTCGGTGTAATTTTGGTCGGTGCAAGCGGCGGCTCCCAACATAACGAGAGCCATAGCCGCTATATTATATAAAATCTTGGATTTCATGGGGATTGTTGAAATAAGTTGGGTGATCAATATCCAGGGTTCTGGGTCATGAGAGGATTGGCGTCCATCTCGGTTTGAGGAATCGGGAGGAGCAGACGCTGGAGAGTGACGTTTTTCTTGCCGATACCTTTGAGGAATTCTACGGCGTAGTTGCCGCCGTCGATACGGATCATATCAAACCAACGATGACCCTCGAAAGCGAGCTCCATTCTGCGCTCGTGGATAATCTTCTCGCGCATAGCCTCTTTGGAGATAGTGGTGGCCACCTCGGGAAGCCCGGCGCGCTTGCGCACGATATTGAGCGGAGCGGCAGCCGAAGAGGTCATGCCCGCTTCGTTGAGGGCCTCAGCCTGCATGAGCAGAGCACCGGCATAGCGATACACCACGAAATTGGCCGGAGAGGTGTTGGTTTCGGGAGAGATTGTCTTCGAAACGAGGAACTTACGCACGTTGTAGCCCGTGTTGGAGTAAGAGGGGCGGTAAGGCATACCCTCCCAGTCGGGGCAACCGTCGTAGAACACGGTGATATCCTTGCGGAGGTCGCCCGGCTCGTAGGCATCGATAAACTCCTGAGTGGGCTGATTCCAGCCCCAGCCGCCGGCCACCATGTTGCTGCCGCGAGGGCCCATGAAGGTAGAGAGCCATGAGGCGTAGGGGGTATTGCCCCAGAAATCCGACTCCGTAGAACCTGAATACTGCACCTCGAAGATCGACTCGGCACCGTTGCGCACGGGGCAGTTGAAATTGTCGGCGTAGGGGGTGTCGAGGGTGTAGCCGAGAGCTGTGATCTCATCGCAAAGGTCGATTACCTGCTGATAATAAGCGGGATTCTTGGGAGCGAGGGTGAGGTAGATGTCGGCCAACATATAGAGGGCGGCGTCGCGGCAGGCACGTCCCACTTCGTGAGAGCTGTAGTCGGCCTTCTCGGGGAGGAGTTCGGCGGCGCGTGAGCAGTCTTCTATGATCTGGGCATACGTTTCATCGAGCGAAGTGCGGGCTATCGCGCTTGAAGTGTCGGGGTCATAAGGCTCCAGACGAAGAGGCACACCGCCGAAGAGACGAGCGAGGATGTAATAGTAGTGGGCGCGAAGGAAGAGGGCCTCACCCTCCGAGCGGCGAGCGATGGCCTCGCTGCAGGCGTTCTCGGCTTTGAGGGCCGCCAAGAGGTTGTTGCACTGCGCGATACCGATCCAGGGTGAACGCCACATATAGAGGGCCATACCGTTGTCGGTGAGCGTTGTGAAGTTGGAGGCCTGGATAGTCTCGATGCCGTCGTCGCCACCGCCTGCGCCTACGTTGGAGTTGCCGGCCACGATGTCGAGGCCCCAGATGCGCTGGTTGTAGAGGTTGGAGGAGCGGAGGGGCACGTAGCACGCGTTGGCCAGCGCTGTGGCGATGTCGTCGGTGATATCGCTTTGAGGGTCAGCGCGGTCGTAAGGAGTTTTCTCAAGGAAATCCTCACAGGATGTGAGGCTGGCTGCGCCGATAGAGAGAGCGAGGAGAAGTATGGTTTTTTTGATAAGATTCATCGGTTTCATTCTTGAAGGGTGATGTGTATCAGAAGTTAAAGGAGAGACCTACATTGAACACTCTTGAGGGAGGGAAGCTCGAATAGTCGACGCCATCGATACCCACTTCGGGGTCGAGACCGGAGTAGCCGGTGATGGTGGCCACATTCTCGCAAGAGAAGAGGAGACGAGCGTTCTCGAAGCCGATGCGGCTGAGCCATTTGTCGGGGAAGTTGTAGGCCAGGGTGATGTTTTTGAGGCGGAGGTATGAGCCGTTTTCAACCCAGCGGTCGGAGATGCGGTTGTTGCCGTTGGGGTCGGCCCAGACAGCGCGAGGCATGCTGAAGGAAGTGCCCTCCCCTGTCCAGCGGCTGGAGGTAGAGGCAAACTGGTTGTAGGCGGCCGACATACTCTCCATAGCGGAGCGGGTGCGGTTGTAGATCTTGTTGCCGCCTACGCCCTGGAGGTAGATGCTGAGCTCGAATCCGCGCCAAGAGAAATGGTTGTTCATCGAATAGAGCCAGCTCGGGTTGGGGTTGCCGATCACGGTGCGGTCGGCCTCGGTGATCAGGCCGTCGTTGTTGAGGTCGCGGAAGCGGATGTCGCCGGGTTCGGCACCGGGCTGCACGGCGTGATTGCGTACTTCATCGGCATTCTGGAATACGCCGTCAGTGACGTAGCCGTAGAATACGTTGATGGGGAAATCGGCCGCGAGCATCGTGGCGTAAGCGCCGCCAAACTGATTGCGCCAGAGCGGGGTGTCGCTGTTGAGGTCGATGATCTTGTTGTGGTTGTAGGTGAGGTTGAGGTCGGTTTCCCAACGGAAGTCGCCTGTGAGGTTGACGGAGTGGGCCGAGAGTTCCCAACCGATGTTGCGCACCTTGCCGGCGTTGATGGGGGTGTCGAACACATCCTCGAAACCGGTTGTGATGGGGAAGGCAGCCTTCACGAGCATGTCGTTGGTATTCTTGATGTAGCCGTCGAGGCTCACGGTGATGCGGTTGTTGAGCAGACCGAGGTCGACGCCGGCGTTCCACTGCTCGATGCTCTCCCAATGGATGCCGCTGTTGGCGAGCACCTGCGAGTAGAGGGCGCTCTGCTCTGCGTTTTCGAGAGTCGTGCCGAAGGGATAGAGAAGCGTAGTGAGGGTCTGGATATGGTCGTAGTTGCCTACGGAGGCCTGGCTACCGGTCTTTCCCCAGCCGAGGCGGAGCTTGAGGTCGCTCACGGGAGAGTTTTTGGAAAAGAAATCTTCAGAGGAGATCTTCCAGGCGGCTGAGAGGGAGGGGAATGTGCCCCAGCGGTTTGAGCGGCCGAAACGACTTGAACCGTCGCGGCGGATAGTGGCTGTGAGCAAGTAGCGGTCGGCGTAAGAGTAGTTGGCGCGGGCCATGTAAGAGAGGAGAGCCCATTCGCTCTGTGAGCCATCGAGGTCCTTGATCTTCTCGCCGTTGGCAAACTGATGAACGGTGTCGAAGAGGAAGCCGCTCATGGAGCCGTTCATCCAATAGGCATGGTTCCATTGAGCTGAGATACCGGCCATTACGTTTACGTCGTGCTTACCGAACTCGTGGGCGAATGTGAAGTAGTTGTCCCAGAGATAGGTGAAGTTGCGATTGGAGCTTTGATAGGCCGAGCTTTCCTCCACGGGCGTTGGGCACCAGTTGTATTTGGGAGAGAAGCTGTCGTCAAACCAGAATTTGCCGTCGAAGCCGAAGAGGGAGCGGAACTGAAGCCATTTCGGCACGAGGGTAAAGTCGCCGGCGATGTTGGCGAGGAAGTTGTAGCCGTTTGTGCTTGAGCGGTATACGTCGTTGGAGCCAACCGGGTTGCGGACGCTGCCATACCATTCGGAATTGCCCGAGGGGCCGCTCCATTCGCCGTCGGCTTCCTTCACGGGGAATACGGGGAGGGCCTGCATGGCATCCCACATGCTGTAAGAACCTGATTTCTTGATATCTGCGCTGAAGAGGAGGCTGTTAGAAATCTTGAGCCAGGGTTTGAGCTGCACGTCGCTGTTGTTTTGGAAGGTGAAGCGACGATAGCCCACGTGTTTCACCACGCCGCTCTGGTCGAGGAATCCGGCTGAGAAGTAGTAGTGGGCTTTCTCGTTGCCGCCGGAGTAGGAGACGTTGTAGTTTTGCATCACGCCGGTCTGGAGGAGCTGGTCGACCCAGTCGGTAGATGTAGTGAGCGATGAGGGATCGGCCCAGAGGGGGTTGGTGTTATGACCGGCGGCCGAGAGCATATCGTTGCTGAGGGCAGCGTAGCCGGCAGAGTCGAGGAGTTTGAAGCGCTTGGAGACGCTGGAGAAGGCCACGTTGGCCGATACGTTGAGGCGGGAAGTTCCGGCGACGCCCTTGCGAGTTGTAATCATCACCACGCCGTTTGCGCCGCGCGAACCGTAGATGGCTGTAGCAGAGGCATCTTTGAGCACGTCGAGACGCTCGATATCCTGAGGGTTGATGGCGTTGAGACCGAGGTCGGTGGGAACGCCGTCGATCACTACGAGAGGGTCGGAATTGTTGATGGAGCCGAGACCACGCACTTTGATTGTGACGTTGTCGCCCGGTTTTTCGCCGCCGACGATGTTGACGCCGGCGATTTTACCCTGGAGGGCCTGGCCGACGTTGTTGACGGGTACATCCTTGATATCTTTGGCACCGATCGAGCCGACGGCTCCGGTGAGATCGGATTTCTTCATTGTGCCGTAACCGACCACTACGAGTTCGTCGAGCACGGCGTTGTCTTCCTGGAGTGTAACGTTGATGACGGTGCGTCCTTCAACGGCTATGTTTTTTGTTTCGTAGCCAACGTAGGAGAACTGGAGAGTGCCGAGGGCATCCACTTTGATTGTGTAGTTGCCGTCGAGATCGGTGGCGGTGCCTTGGCCGCTGTTTTGGGCGAGCACGGTGGCGCCGATAAGCGGTTCGCCGGCTGAGTCAGTCACGGTACCGGTGACGGTCTGGAGTTGGGCCCTTGCGGTGAAAATCGCTGTTAGGGCCATCAGGAGCGGCAAGAGTTTTTGGATTTGCCGCGGGAGGTTGGTTTGAGGTTTCATGTAATATAAGGGTTAAAGTTTATGTTTCGA
>CAZGJH010000007.1:0-49197 GCA_964525735.1 uncultured Sangeribacter sp. | reverse complement strand
TGCTTTTGAATTTTGCTTTTGAAGGCTCCGCTACATGCCAAAGGCATGTCCCTACATTGTTGTCGTTAATGCTGAAGGAACCCTCTTATAAGGTATTCACTATACGGTGAATACCTTATATTTAACCCCCCACTCCTCCAAGAAGTTCAAAAATTCCTTGTTGATGGGGTAGCGCTTGCGTGAGTGGATCCTGACGATTTGACGCGTTTCGCTGTTGTAAAGGTCGATGAAGAGATCGCCCGGTCGGTCGTCGGGAGCAAAACTTTGCAATTTCCTGAAAAACTCCTCCGTATCGAAACGATGACTCAAATAGATTGAGACAGCGTTTGCCACGCGCCCTTTGATTGAATCGAGGCTATGAATCTCATCAACGCTCTCCGTGATGCGCGTTGCGTCGTATTTCCCTGGATTGACACTAACGTTGAGCACGATCGCGTCGCCCGGTTTCAGACGGTCTTTGTGTGCCTCGAAGTTGCTCTTGAAGAGGCGGAACTCCTGCGTGCCCGTGAGATCCTCAACCGTGAGCAAACCCCACGGACCGAATTTCCCTTGCTTCACAGCGAATCCCGTTACGAGTCCACCGATCGTAAGCTTCGCGCCCACCTCCTTCTTATTCTCATAATCGGCGCAACTGCAGTTGCAGCCGTAGGTGAGCTCCATATAATACTGGTCGAGCGGGTGAGCCGAGAGATAGATCGTCACGAGCTTCTTCTCCTCTTCAAGAAGGCGCATCGTGCTCCACGGTTGCACTCTCGGAATCGGAGGACGGTTGGTCTCGATCGGTTCCTCATCGCCGAAGAGAGAGTTCTGGAGCGACTGCTTGTCGTTCTGTATGATCTGGCCATACTTCACGAGGCAGTCGGTGAAGGTAGAGTCGCCCACAGGCTCCACGAAAATCTCACGCTGATAGCCCATCTGGTCGAAAGCTCCGGCCAGCGCAAGGTTTTCAATCGAAGAACGGTTGCAACTGCTCAGATTCACACGCTCCACAAAATCGTAGATATCCTTGAAGGGGCCGTTGGCCTCGCGCTCCTGAATGATGGCGTTGACGGCATTGCTGCCCACACCCTTCACCGCGCCGAGTCCGAAACGGATCACACCCTTGCTGTTGACACCAAACTTCTCCCACGACTCGTTGATATCAGGGCCCTTGACGTCGACACCCATGCGGATGCACTCCTCCATGATCTTCTTGATCTTGTCGGCCGCGCTGAGATTGCGACTGAGCACTCCTGCCATATATTCGGCCGGATAGTTGGCCTTTAGGTAGGCCGTCTGATATGCCACCCAGGTGTAGCATGTGGCGTGGCTCTTGTTGAAGGCGTAAGAGGCGAATTTCTCCCAGTCGGCCCAGATTTTTTCGAGCACCTTCTCCTGATGACCATTCTTCTGACCTTCGGCCATGAATTTCACCTTGAGTTTGGCCATCTTGTCGATCTGCTTCTTACCCATCGCCTTACGGAGCATATCGCTCTCGCCACGTGTGAAATTGCTCAGCAAGCGCGAGAGCAACATCACCTGCTCCTGATAGACGGTGATGCCGTAGGTCTCCTGAAGATACTTCTCCATGATGGGGATATCGTAGGTGATCGGTTCTTCGCCATGCTTGCGCTTGATGAAGGATGGAATGTAGTCCATCGGGCCAGGGCGATATAGGGCGTTCATCGCGATAAGGTCTTCAAACTTCGAAGGTTTCAAGTCGCGCAGGGAGTTCTGCATGCCCGCACTCTCAAACTGGAAAGTCGAGGTGGTGCGTCCGTCGCAGTAGAGCTTGAAGGTGGCCGGGTCGTCGAGCGGAATCTTCTCGATGTCGAGGTCGAAGCCGCGCGTATGCTTGATGTTGGCGAGAGCCTCCTTGATGATCGAGAGGGTCTTGAGCCCGAGGAAGTCCATCTTGATCAGTCCGGTCTCCTCGATCACGGATCCCTCGTATTGGGTGGAGATCACCTTTGTGCCGTCGGCATCGGTAGCCATAGAGATAGGCACCCAGTCGGTGATATCGTCGCGACCGATGATGACACCGCAGGCGTGGATGCCTGTGCCGCGCACGTTCCCTTCGAGTTGACCGGCATACTTCATCACGTCCCTCACGAGAGGGTCGGGGTTATGGGTCTCAGCCTCGAAAGCTTTGTCGTAGGCCAGGCAATTCTTGAAATTGATCTTCGGAGCCTTGCCGTTTACGTCGGGCAGACGGTCGGGCACAAGTTTTGCGAGACGGTTTGCTTCGGCAATCGGCAACTCCATCACACGCGCCACATCCTTGATGGCACTCTTCGTGGCCATCGTCTGATAGGTGATGATGTGGGCCACCTTCTCCTCGCCATATTTCTCCGTGACGTATTTGAGCACCTCATAACGGCCGTCGTCGTCGAAATCGACGTCGATATCAGGGAGCGAAATACGGTCGGGATTGAGGAATCGTTCGAAAAGGAGGTCGTATTTTATGGGGTCGATCTGCGTGATGCCAAGGCAATAGGCGGCCGCGCTTCCGGCAGCCGAGCCACGTCCAGGGCCGACGCTCACGCCGAGCTCCTTCTTGGCCACATTGATGAAGTCTTGCACGATGAGGAAGTAGCCCGGGAAACCCATCGTCTTCATGATGTAGAGCTCGAATTTGAGTCGCTCCTTTACATCATCGGGCAGCGGGTCGCCGTAACGCTCCTTAGCCCCCTCCCAAGTAAGCTTCTCGAGGTAATCAGCCTCAAACTTTATTCGATAGAGCTTATCGTAGCCGCCGAGACGCTTTATTTTCTTTTCGGCTTCCTCCTGCGAGAGCACCACGTTGCCGTTTTCGTCTTGTGTGAATTCATCGAAGAGCTCCTTCTCTGAAATTCGCGAGCGGTATTCCTCCTCAGTGCCGAACTCGGCCGGTATGGCGTAGTTGGGCATGATAGGGCCGTGGTCGATGCTGTAGAATTCGATCTTGTCGAGAATCTCGTTGGTGGTTTCGAGAGCCTCGGGGATGTCGGCGAAAATGTCGTTCATCTCCTTGGTGCTCTTGAGCCATTCCTGCTTGGTGTAGTGCATGCGATCCTCGTTGAATTTCTTATTCATCGAGACGCATATGAGGCGGTCGTGGGCCTCGGCGTCTTCTTCGAAAGCGAAGTGAACGTCGTTGGTGGCCACAACCTTGATGCCATGCTTCTTCGACATCTCCAAGAGGAAAGCGTTCACCTTATTCTGGAGAGGAAACACTTCACGGTTGGCATTCTCCTTGAATGTCTCGTGGCGCTGCAGCTCCAGGTAATAATCGTCGCCGAATATCTTCTTATACCAGAGTATGCGCTCCTCGGCGGCTGCATAATCGTCGTGGAGGATAAACTGCGGCACTTCGCCGCCGAGACAGGCCGAGCATACGATCAGTCCTTCGTGATGCAGCTCGAGCTCCTGGCGGTCGGTGCGCGGTTTGTAATACATACCCTCGGTCCAGGCCTTGCTGACGAGTTTTATGAGGTTGTGGTAGCCCTTCTGATTTTTAGCGAGCACGATGAGATGGAAACCGTTGTCGGATTTATCCTTGCGGTCGGTCATCTTTTCGCGAGCCACATACATCTCACAGCCGAGGATAGGTTTGAATTTCTCCTCGTCGGGCTTGCCGGAATTTTTCTTGTTGACATAGTTATAGAATTCCTTGATGCCGAACATGTTGCCATGGTCGGTCAGCGCGATGCCGCGCATGCCGTCGGCCAGAGCCTTATCTACGAGCTCCGACACCGACGCTTTCCCGTCGAGCAGACTGTACTGAGAGTGAACGTGCAGATGGGTGAAAGGAATCATTTCTTGCTATTGGATGTTTTCTGCATTAGGTGACGCACGGCGCCTTCAAGCTGGGAGTCGATACCCTTCTCGATGTCGGCCGGCGCGTTATAGATTATTATGTCGGGATTCAACTGATGGTTCTCGAGAATCGTGCCGTCCATGGCGACGTTTGTCACCTGCGGAATGCCGAAGATGATAGTGGGGTCGATCTGCTGTTCCCACCACACGGCTGTCATAGTGCCAGGGATGGGGGCTCCCACCACTTCGCCGAGACCAAGAGTCTGGTAAGTGTAAGGTGCGCCATGAGCGTCGCTGTAGTTGCTCTCGTCGACGAGCATAACGGAGGGTTTGGTCCATTGTGCGAAGGGCTCATGACCTATTTCGCGGCCGCGAGGCTTGAAGGTGACATACTCCTTGCCGCCGAGCAGGATAGCGAGATCGTTGTGGAGCCAGCCGCCACCGTTGTGGCGAGTGTCTACGACAATAGCGTCGCAGTTGCGATATTTGCCGAGGATACGGTCGTAGACATTCTGGAAACTCGTGCCATCCATGCCGCGCACGTGCACATAGCCGATCTTGCCGCCGGAAACGCTATCTACGATCTGCTCGTTGCGTTCAATCCAACGCTGATAAGCCATCTCCGACTGTGCTCCCGTTGAGATCGGTTTCACCACTGTGAAGGCACTCTTGCCGTTCGGTTTCTTCACGCCGAGACGCACCTTCTTGCCGGCTTTACCTTCGAGCAAGGGGAAATAGTCGGCTCCGGGGGCGATCTCCACGCCGTCGATAGAGGTGATCACGTCGCCAACCTGCACGTCGGCCTTCTTCGAAGCGAGCGGTCCACGCGGGAAAATCTCGGCTACTTTGAGGCCTTCACCCTCGTAATCGTCGTCGAAATAAGCACCGAGAGAGGCTGTGTAGAGAGCCGGACCGTTGCCGTAGAAGCGGCCGCCCGTGTGCGATGCGTTGAGCTCGCCGAGAATCTCGCTGAGCAGAGTGGCGAAGTCGCGGTTGTTAGAGATGTAGGGGAGGAACTCACGGTAGTGGTCGGTGTAATACTTCCAATCTACTCCGTGGAGGTTTTCGTCGTAGAATTTATCTTCCACCTGCTTTGCCATGTGGTCGAAGATATAGGCGCGCTCGGCCGACGGTTTGCGGTCGTAGGGAGCCTCAAACTCTATCTCCTTCACATCAGAGCTTCCGAGATTGATCTTCTTGATTGTGCCGCCGGTGTTTACGAAGAGATTCTCACCCTTCTTGTCGGGGTTAAGACCACCCGCAATACCCTTGAGAAGCACTTTCTCCTCACCCTTCTTGAGGTCGATCACATGGATGTTGTAGCCACCCTCCGTAGCGCGTGCCACATAGTAGAGCTTGTCGCCCTTGGGAGAGAGGAAGTAGTCCCAGAGGTTTGAAGAGCGGTTGGTGAGTCGGCGCGTGCGGTAGCGACGGTTGGCCAGGTCGAGCTCGGTAGGTTTCTTTTTCTCCTTGTCGGCCTTCTTGTCCTTCTTCTTATCCTTTTTCCCTTTCTTATCTTTCTTTGAATCTTTCTCCTCAGCCTCCTTCTTCTCGTCGGCTTCGGCATTCTCGGCTAATTTGGCCTCCTCCTCGGTGTAGTTGAACTTATCCCAGGCTTCGCCGTCGAGACCCATAATGATGATGTCTGATTCGTTGCCCCAGGAGCCTTGGGCCTTCTTGCCATATTTGGCTGTTTCGAATGTCACGGCCTTTCCGTCGAGCACCCATTTCGGGTTGCCGGCCGAGTGACCGCTCTCTGTAAGGTTTACCACCTCCGTGCCGTCGGCTTTCACGAGGGCTACGTCGATATTGTTCCAGCCCCCTTCGCCTATATAAGAAACGAGGAGGTATTCGCTGTCGGGGCTCCATTCAAAAGGAATGTCGCCGTCGGAGTAGGAATAGTTGTATTTGCCGTCGAGCACCGTGGTGACCTTCTTCGTGTCGAGGTCGATCACTTTGAGGATTGTACGGTCTTCGAGGAAAGCCACCTTCTTGCCGTCGGGTGAGAATTGCGGCTGCATGGCCGAAGTTTCGCACTTGTAGAGCGGCTCGATCACGATATCCGTGGCGTAGGCGAACTGCTTCTCCTTATCGTCCTTAATCTTGGCTGTGAAGAGTTGCCAGATGCCGTCGACATCACTGTCGAAAACGAGTGTGCGGCCGTCGGGAGAGAAGGAGGCCGTGCGCTCCTGCGCGCTGGTATCGGTGATTCGTTTTGTGGTTTTGTATTCAGTGTCAGTCACGTAGAGCTCGCCACGCAGCAGGAAAGCCACCTCTTTACCTTCGGGAGAAACTGCGATGTTGTCGGCGCCGTAAGTGACGTAACGCTTCACAAGGTCGCGGTCGTAATCGTCGGTATTGACGGTCACTTGAAGCTTCGTTGGCTCCTGGCCGGGGCGCAGCGTGTAGAGGTCGCCGTCCCAAGAGAATGCGAGCATGCCGTTGTTGGCAGATGAGAGGGAGCGCACGGGGTGCTGGGTGAATTTCGTGAGCTGGCGTTCGGCTTTGCTGCCGAGTTTCCCTTCAAACACGTTGAGAGTGCCATCCTTTTCGCTCACGTAATAATAGGTGTCGCCCTGGCCCCAGACGGGCGACTGGTCGCCGCCGTTGAAGTCGGTGAGCTGAGTGAAATCACCGTTGCTGTAGAGCCAAACGTCGGCTGTGCCCGACGAACGCTCATGCTTGCGGAGGATATCCTCCACACCCTTGCGATCCTGATAGAGGAGCTGTCCCTTGCTGTTGGCGTTGGCCGAAACAACGGGGAGCGAAAGGTAGAGCTTGGGGCGCGCGTCATTGCGAGTGACGTCGAGAGAATAGATCTGGGTCATGAAGGGGGCGCGGGCTGTGTTGCGGCCCACAAGACCGGACGTATTGAAAAGGAGAGTGTTGTCGTCGATGAAAGTGAGCGGTTTTTCCGATCCGCTGGAGGTGGTGAGTCGGGTAGGAGTGCCACCGTTGGCCGACGTGATGAAGATATCGTCGGAGCCTTCACGGGTGCTCATGAAAACGATGCGCGAGCCGTCGGGAGTCCACACCGGCATAGCGTCGTAGGCGCTGTTGGAGGTAATCTGTGTGGCCTGTCCGCCAGCGACGGGCACAGTGAAGATGTCGCCTTTATAGGTGAATGCGATCTTGCTGCCGTCGGGCGATATGGCGGCGTCGCGGAGCCAGCGGGCATTTTCGCCGGCTGCTGTCGCGCTTTGAGCGGAGAGGCCGAGCAAACCGGCTGTCAATATGGAAAGTGCGATATTTCGTTTCATGATCGGAAATATTTCAACGTGAGTAATATGGCGGCCGCCGAGACGCTCCCGGCGGTTTCAAACTGCAAATTTACAAAAAAAATTGAAACGGCAAGCCCCTTTCACCTAAATTAACTTAAGGCGGAAGGGGCTTGAAGTGGCGAAAGGGGGAGGGCTTAATCGAGGGTCTGCGCGCCGCCACCATTTACCATGAGGGTTTGGCCGGAGATCCAGGATGCCATTGGGGAGGCGAGGAAGAGCACAGCGCGGGCAATGTCGGAGACTTCACCGAGACGATGAATCGGCGTATGTGCGAGCATACGGGCTTCAATCTCGGGTGTCAGCACGCCGGCAAGTGCGTCGGTGCGGGTCGCACCGGGTCCGACACAATTGATGCGGATGCCCATCGGACCGAAATCGTGGGCCAGATTAGCCGACATATGATTGAGCGCGGCCTTCGTGGAGGCGTAGATGGCTATGCCCGGGCTATGATTGATGCTGCTCATCGAAGAGATGTTGACGATGCTTCCGTAGCCCGCTTCCTGCATGTGAGGAGTGGCGAGCTGGCAAAGTCGCCATGGAGCGAACACATTCATCGAGTAGATCTTCTCAACGTAGGCACGGTCGATTTTGAAGGGGTTTTCCGTGCCGCCGCCACCACCTCCGGCATTGTTGATTAGGATGTTGATTTTGCCATAGGTGTTCATGGCGAAATCGACGAGACCGATGAGATCGGCATCATCGAGCACATTACACTCGCATGCGGCAGCCTCGCCACCATTACGTTTGATGCTCTCTACTATGGCTTCGGCCTCTTCGAGATGTAGACTGCTGACCACCACCTTAGCTCCGGCGGCAGCCAATATTTCGGCGCATCCAGCACCGATACCTTTGCCGGCTCCTGTGACGATTGCCACCATGCCGCTCAGGTCGAGTAAGTTATCTGGTTTCATATCTCTATCGTTTTTCATAAGTTTTGTAATTACAATTGCCTTTTTCCAAAAATTTTATTGTACGTGAGTTGTTTTTGGTGCGTAACCTTATTGTAGGGACGCGATTTTTCGCGTCCACATTGGCATTGCACCAGGTTAATTGGTTCGGGTTAATTGCACCAAGTTAATTGGTACGGGTTAATTGGCCCAGGTGCTCGGTGGACGCGAAAAATCGCGTCCCTACCCGTGAATCGCGTCCCTACCCGCGAATCGCGTCCCTTATATAAAAACGTATCTTTGGAGGTGCTTGTTCATGCTATGGGAAGGCTGGGATGGGCTGATGGGAGGAAAAGAGGTGTTTAAAAGCATATTTTTTGCATAGTTGATGAAAAATGACTAAATTCGCACAATAAAGTAAACTACACCCACCCATGAAAACTGACATTATGACAAAGAAAATTCTCTTGGAGGATACTCTGCCGGAGTATCCGGAGTTTGTGGAGAATATCCGTCGCGCTCCCGACAGGGGTTACACCCTATCGGAGGCCAAGACTATCACTGCTCTCAAAAATGCCCTACGATATCTTCCTGAATCGCTTCACGCCGCCGTGGCTCCCGAATTTCTTGAGGAATTACGCACGCGTGGCCGCATTTATGCCTACCGTTGGCGTCCGAAGGGTGACCTGAAGGCCAAGCCGATCGACGAATACAAGGGTAAGTGTCTCGCCGGCAAAGCTTTCCAAGTGATGATCGACAATAATCTCTGCTTCGACATAGCTCTTTATCCTTACGAACTTGTTACGTATGGCGAAACGGGACAGGTGTGTCAAAACTGGCTTCAGTATCATCTCATTAAGAAATACTTGGAGGAGCTTACCGATGAGCAGACGCTCGTGGTGGAATCGGGCCATCCGCTCGGTCTCTTCCCTTCAAAGAAAGATGCCCCCCGTGTGATCATCACCAACGCGATGATGGTGGGCCTCTTCGACAATCAGCGTGATTGGCACGAAGCGATGCAGATGGGAGTGGCCAACTACGGACAGATGACTGCAGGAGGCTGGATGTATATCGGACCGCAAGGCATCGTGCATGGCACATTCAACACCCTGCTGAATGCAGGGCGCATGAAACTCGGTGTGCCTCAGGATGGCGATCTGCGTGGCAAACTCTTCGTTTCGTCGGGTCTCGGCGGAATGAGCGGCGCGCAACCGAAAGCGGCCGAGATAGCGGGAGCCGCTGCCATTATAGCGGAGGTTGATGCCTCACGCATAGCCACGCGCAAGAATCAGGGATGGGTGCAGGAGGTGACAGACAGTATTCCCGAGGCATTCCGTCTGGCAGAAGAGGCAATGCGCGAGGGGCGACCCATTTCGATAGCTTACCACGGCAACGTGGTGGATCTCCTTGAATATGCCGTGGCGAATGATAAGAAGATCGATCTTCTGAGCGACCAGACCTCTTGCCATGCCGTGTATGAGGGTGGTTATTGCCCCGCCGGAATCGACTTCGCGCAGCGCACACAGTTACTTCATGATAACCCCGAGGAATTCCGCCGCCGTGTAGATGATTCGCTGCGCCGCCACTACGACGCTATCAAGGCGATGGTGGGACGTGGCACATACTTCTTCGATTACGGCAACTCCTTTATGAAAGCGATCTACGATGCCGGAGTGAAGGAGATTTCGCGCAACGGAATCGACGAGAAAGATGGCTTCATCTGGCCCTCATACGTTGAGGATATCATGGGCCCGATGCTGTTCGATTACGGTTACGGTCCCTTCCGCTGGGTTTGCCTGAGCGGTAAGCATGAAGATCTCATCAAGACCGACAAGGCGGCGATGGAATGTATCGACCCTGAACGCCGCGGACAGGATCGCGACAATTACAATTGGATTCGCGATGCCGAGAAGAATGCCCTCGTTGTGGGCACTCAGGCGCGCATACTCTATCAGGATGCGATGGGACGCCTGCGCATAGCTCTGAAGTTTAATGAGATGGTGCGCAATGGCGAGATCGGTCCGGTGATGCTTGGGCGCGATCATCATGACGTGAGCGGCACCGACTCACCCTTCCGCGAAACCTCCAACATAAAGGATGGCTCAAACGTGATGGCCGACATGGCGGTGCAATGTTTCGCCGGCAACTGTGCACGCGGCATGAGTCTTGTAGCTCTCCACAACGGAGGCGGTGTAGGCATCGGCAAGGCTATCAACGGCGGATTCGGTATGGTTTGCGACGGCTCTGAGCGCGTGGACGAGATTCTGCGGAATGCCATGCTTTGGGATGTAATGGGTGGCGTGGCACGTCGCTCATGGGCACGCAACGAAAACGCTATGGCCACCGTGAAAGAATGGAATGAAACGCAGGCTGAAAACGGCTTTATGATCACGGAGCCCTTCATAGCCGACGAAACACTCCTGAGAGAGGTGATTGAAAAAGGGAAATGATTATCCTGAAACTTGGAATAACTTAAAATTACGCTATAAATGAACCAGATAATTGAATGTGTCCCCAATTTCAGCGAGGGACGCGATCTCGAAAAGATAGAGCAGATTGTGGGCTGTTTCCGCGCAAAAAAGGGCGTGAAACTCCTCGACTATTCAAACGATGAAAACCACAACCGCCTGGTTGTGACCGTAGTGGGTGAGAAAGAGCCGCTTCGCCAGGCTGTGGTTGAAGCAGTAGGAAAAGCCGTGGAGCTCATCGACCTCAACCATCATCAGGGGCAGCATCCGAGAATGGGAGCTGTCGATGTGATTCCCTTTATCCCGGTTCGCAACGCCACGATGGAGGAGTGTGTGGAGCTCTCCAAGGAGGTGGGCGAGGAGATTGCAACCAAGTACAATTTCCCGGTATTCCTCTACGAGAAATCGGCATCCGCACCGCATAGAGCCAACTTGGCCGCTGTGCGCAAAGGTGAGTTCGAGGGTATGGCCGAGAAGATCAAACTCCCTGAGTGGCAACCCGATTTCGGTCCGGCCGAGCGTCATCCGACTGCCGGCACAGTTGCCGTGGGCGCACGTATGCCCCTCGTGGCTTACAATATCAACCTCAACACCAATCGCCTCGACATCGCCACCGATATTTCAAAGAAGATTCGCCACATCAACGGCGGTTTCCGTTTCGTGAAGGCTATGGGTGTTGATCTTGCCGATCGCGGAATCGTGCAGGTATCGATCAACATGACAGATTTCACACGCACAGCTCTCTATCGCGTGTTTGAAACCGTGAAATTCGAGGCTGCCCGTTGGGGCGTCACGATCGCCGGCAGCGAGATAATCGGTCTCGTGCCGATGGCCGCACTGATCGATACGGCTGAGTATTACCTCGGTCTGGAAGATTTCAGCATCAACCAGGTGCTTGAAAGCAGAATCATGGAGGAATGATATGAACAACCTCAAGATACATAACGCTACCATCGTCACCCCGCGCGGCCATCAGGCTGCGACGGGGCGACAGATGAAGGAGCTCGACGTGATTGCCGACGGCTGCATCATCATAACAGGTGGACGTATCAGCTACGCCGGCCCGCAGAGCGATGCCCCGGCCACGCGTCCCGACGAGCATTACGAGGAGATCGATGCGAAGGGCAATGTGGCTTTGCCAGGTTTTGTAGATTCGCACACTCACTTGATTTTCGGCGGTTTCCGACCCGACGAATTCAGTTGGCGCCTCAAAGGCGACACCTATATGGAGATAATGGAGCGGGGTGGCGGCATACAGTCTACTGTCAACGCTACTCGCGAAACTTCGAAAGAGGATCTTGAGAAGCGCGCACAGTGGTTTATCGACCGTATGAGCGAGATGGGTGTCACGACTGTGGAGGCTAAGAGCGGCTACGGACTCGATTCAGACACAGAGGTGAAGATGCTCGACGCGATTGCCGACCTCTCGACGCGTCCCGATCAGAAAGTGGAGCTTATCGCCACTTTTCTCGGAGCCCACGCTGTGCCTAAAGAATACAAAGGGCGCACCTCCGAATATGTCGACCTCATTATTCATGAGATGTTGCCCAAGATAAAGGGGAAGGCAAAATTCTGCGACGTGTTCTGCGAGAAGAATGTCTTCGAACTTGAAGACAGCCGTCGCCTTTTGGAGGCTGCCAAGTCGCTCGGCTTCGATCTCAAGCTCCATGCCGATGAAATCGTATCGCTCGGCGGTGGTGAATTAGCTGGCGACCTCAGTGCGGTGTCGGCCGATCATCTACTTCACGTAAGCGACGAGGGGATTCGTCGCATGACGGAGAACGGGGTAGTGGCAACGCTTCTTCCGCTCACTGCTTTCGCTCTCAAAGAACCATATGCGCCGGCTCGAAAATTTATCGACGCAGGAGCGGCTGTGGCTTTGGCAACCGATCTCAATCCTGGGAGCTGTTTCTCAGGCTCGATACCTCTGACGATTGCTTTGGCCTGCATCTATATGGGGATGTCGGTAGAAGAGGTGATCACGGCCCTCACCCTCAATGGCGCGGCGGCTCTCGGAATGGCAGTAGAGATAGGTTCGCTGGAGGCCGGTAAGAGGGGAGATGTGGTGATTCTCGGAAGCGACAATTATCACGTTTTGCCATATTATGTGGGAATGAATTGCGTGAAAACCACCATTTTCAATGGTCGGGTTGTGGCTGAGAATCCTTGAATCAATTCATAATTCATAATTCATAATTGATGGATTATAGGATTTGAGTAAAAACTAACAAATTAACTTATTATGAAACTGCAAGATCTTACAATAAACGAATTTCTCGAGAAAACATACGGAAGCGATCCGGTGCCCGGTGGCGGTAGCGTGTCAGCATTGTGCGGTGCATTGGCAGCTGCTCTCGGACAGATGGTGACGGGGCTTACGATCGGTCGTAAAAAATATGCCGATGTGCAGGAAGATATGGTAGGCTTGGCTGAAGAGATGGAGATTGCCCGCAATAAATTTGTAGGGTTTATCGACGAAGATGCGGCCGCTTATCAGGTGGTGTTCGACGCTTTCAAATTGCCGAAGGAGACCGAAGAGGAGAAGCAGATACGCAAGGATAAAATTCAGAAGGCCACTGTGGCTGCGGCTCTCGTGCCTCTCGAGGTGGCGAGAACAGCCGTTGGCATCATGGATGCTATACAGGAGATAGCCGTGAAGGGGAATAAGAATGCCATCACAGATTGCTGTGTGGCCATGATGTGTGCCCGCACTGCCGCCTTCGGGGCAATTCTCAACGTGAGAATCAATCTCGGAGGCCTCGACGACCGCGAAACAGCCACTCAGCTTGAAGAGGAGTGCATGGCTCTGCACGACGAGGCCGAAATCAAAGAGGCTACTTTACTCAACACCGTAGAGGTTTAACAGCTTGAGATATGAAACGACTTGATACTTATGCGATAGGGAGCAGCGAGCTCACTTATGATCTGATAGAGAAGATCTTGAAAGATGATGCTTTTCTCACTCTGTCGCCCGAAGCCATAGAGAAAATTCAGCATTGCCGCGATTATCTTGATAAAAAGGAGGAGGATCTCTCGACTCCGATTTATGGCGTTACCACCGGTTTCGGTTCGCTCTACGATCGCACAATCTCGAAAGATCAGCTATCTACACTCCAGGAGAATCTGGTGAAGAGCCACTCCTGCAGCGTGGGCACGCCGGTGGCTCCGATAGTGGTGAAGCTTATGTTGCTCCTCAAGGCCCATGCTCTTTCTATGGGCTTCAGCGGCGTGCAGGTGGTCACTGTGCAACGCATTCTCGATTTCTACAACAACGATATTCTGCCGGTGGTCTACGATCGCGGTTCGCTGGGTGCGTCGGGCGACCTTGCTCCGCTGGCCAATCTCTTCCTACCGCTCATCGGAGAGGGTGAGGCTGTATACGAAGGCACACGCTATACAGGCCGCGAAATACTGGATATGTTCGGTTGGAAACCGATCAGGTTGCAGTCGAAAGAGGGTCTGGCGTTGCTCAACGGCACACAGTTCATGAGCTCGAACGGCATCAAGGCCCTTATCGACGGCTGGCACCTTGTAAACTGCTTCGATATGTTTGGCGCGATGAGCCTTGAGGCTTACGACGGACGTATCGAACCCTTCTGGGACTGCCTTCAGCAGGTGCGCCCTCACCCCGGACAGATAGAGACGGGAGCCGTGTTCCGTCGCATCCTGGCAGGAAGCGAGATCATAGAGCATGAGAAGAAGCATATTCAGGATCCCTATTCATTCCGTTGCATCCCGCAGGTGCATGGAGCAGTGAAAGATGCGATGCATCACGTGACGGAAGTGCTTCATATCGAGATCAATTCGGTTACTGACAATCCCACCGTGTTTCCCGACGAGAATTTGGTGGTGAGCGGCGGTAACTTCCATGGCGAACCGATCGCGCTCGTATTCGACTATATGGGTGTTGCTCTTCACGAATTAGGCAACATCTCCGAGCGTCGCGTGGCTCAGCTCATCGACGGCAAGAGAGGTCTGCCCGAATTCTTGGTAGCGAAACCGGGTCTTAATTCAGGCTTCATGATTCCGCAATATGCGGCTGCTTCAGTAGTGAGCCAGAACAAGATGTATGCATGGCCCGCTTCGTGCGATTCGATTGTCAGCTCAAATGGTCAGGAAGACTTGGTATCGATGGGTGCCAATTCGGCCACAAAGCTTCATAAGATAGTCGACAATCTGAAGATTATCGCCGCTATCGAGTTGATGAACGCGGCTCAGGGCATCGATTTCCGTCGCCCGCTGAAGTCGTCGCCGATGATCGAGAAGGTCATGGAAGATTATCGCGAGGTGGTGCCCTTCGTAGAAGATGATGTCGTGATGCAGGAATACATTGCCAAGACAATGGAATTTCTTGAGAATTACGATATCGTGGTAGAAGAGACACCTACAGTCTGATAAATTATCATGTTTGATAATTTGACAAATTGACATTTTGACAAAATGACAAACTGACTCTTATGACAAATTATCGGCAGTGTGAAAATCTTATAGCTACAGCTCCGGAAAATCGAGCTCCGGATGCCAGCGATGGCGAGCGAGATCTACGTTGCCGTTAGCCTTGAACGCAACACCCTCGGCTTCCAGTTTAGGGCGTTGTTCGAGCCAATGAGGAGCCGGGCGCCCTTGGGCGTTTACAACACGATGGCAGGGCGTGGGCGATTCCATCCCTACGGCTCCGAGAATCTTGCCAACCTGACGCGCATGAGTGGGCTCTCCAGCGAGCGCGGCTATATCACCATAAGTGGCGACCATCCCTTTCGGAATGGCCGCCACTATTTCAATTACAGCTTCTGTAAATTTATACATGACTGGATTGGAAATAAATCCTTGATTGGATTTTGACCCAATATCGAGGATTATTCAAGAGTGATGAGATTGTATTCTTTCGAACCGAGACCGATTTTCTCGGCATAGTCGATGATGTGTGTACCGTGGCGCGTATTGATACGCTCCTGAAGAGCCTGCGAGGAGTCGCCCTCCTTGTCATCGTAATTGAAGACGAGGTTAAGACAAGCCTGATCGAGAGCCACGGGATCGAGCGATGCGAGAATGCCGATATCCTTCAACTCCGGTTTGTGAGGATTGCCGTCGCAATCGCAATCTACAGAGAGATTGTTCATTACGTCGATATAGATCACTTTCCCTTTGAAATAGTCGTGCACACCCTGAGCGGCAGCGGCCATCGATTCAATAAAGGCATCCTGGCCGTGAGGATTCTGAAATGCCTGATCCACATTGTCATGTGCGCCGGCTGTGTGAATGTAGGCCTTGCCATTTGAAGAGGCCACGCCGATGCTCTGATTCTTGAGCACGCCACCGAAACCGCCCATGGCATGTCCTTTGAAATGAGCGAGATTGATGAGATAATCGTAGTTGGCGAGGTGGTCGCCCACGATGTCATGCTTGATCCAGGTGGTGTCTTGAACGGCGATGTTCATCTCGCCGTCGGCATCCATGATATCAACGGCCGCAATCTCCTCGTATCCACGCTCCTTGATGGCGCGGCGGTGAGCTTCGGTAGTGTTGCGGTTGCCACCATAGGCTGTGTTGCACTCCACGAGCGTTCCGGCCACCTCCTGCACGAGATCCTTGATGAGCGCAGGGGCGAGCGGATTACTCTTCGAAGATTCTCCGGTGCTGATTTTCACGGCCACACGTCCTTCGGGTTTCACACCGAGAGCGTGATACACCTTCATGAGGGCTTCGGGAGAAACCTCCTTGATGAAATATACTTTAGGAAGAGTAGCCTCTTCAGCCACTTTTGCTGAATCGGCTTCTCCTTTGCTTGAGTTGCTGCCGCAAGCGGCCAGCATGCTGCATGTGCTGAAGCCCATGAGGGCTACTGCTGCGAATAAAATAATTTTCTTCATAGATGTTTGATCGAGTTTTGTTTATGCAATCGTCGCGTTGAGCTCGGCGAGGGGTTAGTTCATAAACCCGTCGCGATTCAACTGCTTGAAGAGATTGTCGGTGCGGATAGGGCGGAAAGGCTTACCGGCGTCTTTCTGCTTACGGTCGAAAAGATCCTGATAGTTGAGCTGTTTCGGGCCGCTGAGCACATCGAAATGGAATTCCTCCTGGTTTGGAGTGAGAATCTTGGAGCCGCCGTTGCGAAGGCTTGTCAGTTCCGGGAGATTCTCCACCTTGTCGGCGCGAGCGTTCCAGGTAGTGAATTTTCCCTTCGAGAGGGTGAGGAGGGCATCTTCGTCGGTGAGGATATCGGTGAATATCAATTTGGCGTCAGTGTAACGTTTGCCAGGGGTATAATCCTCCTTATCAAGCACCAGGCGCATCGGAATCTTTCCGACGGTGCCATCCTCATAACCGAGCACGAGCCAGCTCAGCTTATCTTCGTCGCGAATCGGAAGCGAGAGAAGCAGCCCGTCATCTTCATTATAGCCATAGAATTCGGGCACGAGAATGAAATCGTCTTCCGTAAACTGGAGATAGCGTTCTGTGGCGGGATCGTGGGCGGTTTCGTCAAACGAAGGCGGGCACACCTTGCGGTCGTGGCGCGTGGTGATCTTCTCAGGATTGTATGTGTCCTGCACCGGCTCGCTTTGTTTCTCAACCGGTTTCGGTTCGGGAGCTACCTCCTTCTTGACCGGTTCGACACGTTTGGCCTCGGCTTCGGCACGCTTGAGCTCAGCCTCGGCGCGAAGACGGTCGCGCTCGGCGGCACGACGCTCTGTGAAGAGACGGATATCCTTCGGATTATCGAAACGCAATTTGGAGGAGCCGTGACGTTCGTAGATCTTGCCCTCCACTTTCACCGGCTCGGCATAGTAGGGCTTGATTGTGACGATATAGATGCGCTTGCCACCGTGGGTCTCGAAGCGACCGTCAACGTAAGCGTCGATGTCGCGACCGAGGAGTTCGCAAACCCGCTGATGGAAATAGAGGTCGTATTTGTCTTCGCTGAAGCCGAATTTTTTGTCGGCGAGGTCAGACTCAATACCTACGCCCATACCGAAGTCGTTGACACCGAGATAGAGCTTACCGCCTTCGGCATTGAGAAGGGCGCAGAGCTCCTTCATGATCTCAAGCGACTGAGCGTCGGGATCGGGACGCATGTGATTGTTGGGCGGGAAGATAAGACTGGTCTTGAATTCGGTAGTCTTGTTTTCCGATCCGAAAGAGTGTAGGGTAGATTTCTTTCCCTGCACCTTGAGGATGTTGTTGATGCGGTCGGTTATCTCTCCGAGGGCCGACATTGATGCTGTTTCGGCTATAAGGTTGTAGGCCATGATATTCTCGGCCAACTGGCGCGTATCCTTATCTTCATCGGCCATGTGGCGCCAGATTTCGTCGCGCATCTGTGGGCGGCCTTTATAGGAAACAATCTTGAGCTGGAGATAACGGCGATAGAGCTCCGAATCAGGATCGAATCGTGAACGGTCGTTGTTTTCAAACTCAGCCAACTGCTTGCCGTCTACTTCGCCATTGATGGCGAAATGGTGAAGAATAGAGATGAGTCGCATCCAGGCTTCGTAGAATTCGCGGCGACGTTCGTTGCGGCCGATGCGTGCGAGCAGGCGTGCCAAGCCGATGTGGTGGTAAGCCTTCATGTAGTCTGATTCAGCGGCAGCCTTGCGTTCGAGAATAGAGAGAAGCTCGTTGAGGCGTCCGTCGCTGAGGAAATCTTCGCCGCCGGCGGTGTCGCTCGAAATAGCGGCCAATTCGCTTAGTTCCTCGATGTGTACTTCGCCGCCGCAATAGTCGGTGAGCAGCTTCTGGAAAGCACGTTCGCTGTCGAAGCCTCGTCCGCTTGTGTCGTGGCCGATAATGGCGCCGTTGATGTATGGCACGCCCGGTTTGTCGGGGGTCTTCCACCATGTGCCTATCACAACGTCGCCAGTGCGCAGGCTCTCGTTGCCTGAATTTTCGGGCGGGAAACGCACGGAGTCGCCCAATTCGCTTATGCCGACGTAGCCGAATTGATTGGCGCTCTTGATGATGCAGCGCATCTGGCGGCTATTATCGATGCAATCGTGAGAGAATTCCACGAGCTCATCGATCACCGAAAATTCCATTTCCTTCCCCTTCGTGCTTTTCACTCTGGCCTCGAACACGTAGGGGTTTCCTTCGCGGTCGCAGAAGTGGTAAACGTCGAGGTTGGGGAGTTTATACTTCACGATCTCTTCGGGCACGAGGCGGCCACGACCTTCATATTCGTCGTCGGTCACTTCCACCTGGAATGAACCGTCGGGGTATCTGTTGATTACGCGGATATAGACGTAATCGCCCTCTTCGGGTGTGGCTTTTCTTTTCGAGAGGGGTCGACGAATGTTGACATCGTCAGAGAAGAGAGAGTTTTCTATGGCGTTCCACATCGTCTTCGCGCGGGTAAGGTCGGAAGAGTTTGCGGGCTGTGAGATCTGCTGAGTAGTGCGTATCTTGAGGTTTTTCCATACGCCCACGTCTTTGAGTTCAAGGAGACGGAGCGAATTTTCGGAGACGTCGGTGCGGGTAATGGTGAGACCCTCGTTGTTGAAAGCGGCCACCACCTGGCGGTTGGTATACCATTTCTCGAAGTCGCCTTCGAAAGGCACGGGGTCCATCGTGAGGCGCGAGGCCATAAGGTCGTGGGCTCCGGTATCGCCCCATTGGTAGGTGTTGGCGGGGAGCGAAGTCACGTCCATCAGAGCCAAGAATGCGTTGCGCACGGCGTTGGCCGGCTCGGAGGTCTTGAGCAGAGATGCGTAGCGGTAAATAGAGGCGAGGTTGAGGTTATAGTCGATCATGCCGGCATCTTTCACACGGTCGGCGAGCAGGAGCTGTATGCCGAGGGCCTCTATGAGGGAGCGGACGGCCGCTTCATTGCCTGTTCCGGCCTCCTCCATATTCTGGCTGCACTGGTCGCAATAGAGCTGAAGCACGCGGATAAATGCTTTGCGGAATGGTTCATCGCGCCAGAAGAGCTCGTTGCGGGCATGAATGATTTCGAGAATGTTGGCCATTTTATCGCGCATCGTGTCGGGAGAGAGCGAGAAGATACGCATCATCATGGCGAGCTGTTTTTCAGCCTGGTAGATATATCCTGAAGTGCGGAGGCTGGCCAAGGCGCGGTCGATTTTGCTTACGTGGGTGCCGTCGGCCAGTGCGTCGGAAGCCTCAAGGTAGCCAGAGATATTGTCGATCATCACCGTGAGGCGTTGCTGAAGCGATTTGCGACGCAGAATTTCTTCAGAGAGGAGTATGTCGGAGCCTTCGAGTACATACATCACGGCTTCGAGCATTTGGCTGAGACGCTCGGAGATAACGTCCCATGTGGCTCCCTCCGCGCTCCATTGGCGGATAAAGTCGAGCACACGTGAATTGACAGCTCGATCGTAAAACTCGCTGTTTACGAAAAGGAGAGCAAAGAGCTCCTCCACGTCCCATTCGGGAAGGTTTTCGGCAAATACATCGCGCTCCACTTTGAGAGCCAAGGAGTCGGCATTGAGGTCGATTTTTTCGGTTTCCTCCTCTTTCGGAGCCTCTTCGGGGGCTGTCTGCTCGCGGAAAGTCTCACCCTGCATGAGCTTTAGCTGAGCGCCGCTACGGTCGATTTTTTCAATTCTGCATCTTACGGTGCTGTCGGTGAGAAGTTTGAGGCCCTTGGGCATCGGGAGACGGAAGGGGATTCCTTTGTCGTCGACGAGTTCGTAGTATCCGTTGTGAGTAAAGTCGTGTCTCACTTCAAATTCATATTCCTCACCCTCTTTGTAGAATTTGTAGAGGAGGGTCGGGAGGTCTTGGCGGAGGTATAATTGGCCGTTAGCTTGCTCCACAACGGAGCAATCGATCATGGTGCCGTCGGGCGATTGTTCCTGGAATTTAAATAATTTAACCCTATAGGGCCTGTCTTTATACTTAACCTCGAAGCACGGTGTACCCGAACTATTTGACACTACTCTGGCTGATAATTTCATAATTTTAAGGCAGTAGGTTTAGATGTTTGAAAATTGAAATTGTTAAGAGTTAATAAATTAATTACAAATGAAAAAGTGGGCGTGAAGCGAAGAGGAGGAAGTAGCACCGCGTCCTTTTAAATCATTTGGCGCAAATTTAATAAAAATTTTTGAAAATGAAGCATGAAGGGTGGAACTTTATGGTGTTGAAAAATGTTAAATACTAAATATGACGGGTTGAAACGCCTGTTTATAGAAGTTGAATTTGAATTTTATGAAACAGATTTTATCTTTTTTCGCTTCTTGTTTGGTAGTTGCCGGCAGCTTGATGTTAACGGGCTGTGGCAGCCGGGGTGCCGATTCGCAGGTGCCTACGACTCGTGATTCGATAGCAAAAGCTCTTGATTATCAGATGAAGAATTACCCCGCTTCTCAATATCGTGATGTATACAAGAACTTCATGCAAGATTTCTTCGGTCCGGGGCATATTCTCGCCGACACCGTGGCTGCTGGAAAGTATCTGCGAAGTGAACTCGCTGAAGAGGGGCCGTTTGATGGACCCGAATATGAACCCACAGGCTATAAGGGCAACTTCTATCGTGTCAATTTATCTGTAATTGCCGATAAGAAGGTAACTTATAATAACTTCTTTCAGTGTTTTGTAGAGAGTGTGCAAGGAATAGTTCCCCCTTCTGGCGAGGAGTGGATGAAGACTTGGAGCGTTATTGATAGCGTAATAAACGACAAGGGAATTACGTTTGTAGAAGAGGAGGCTGATCGGGATGCTCTTGCGAAGCAATTCGCCGATGGCAATTATGTTGTGCATCACAGTCAGCGATACAATGATTCTGTGAATTTTCACTATCGAATCATCTCCCGCGACATCTTCAACACCCGCATCCTCCCTCATCTCAAACCATATCCCTACGATGTGCGCTAACTCACTCGCAATGTAATGCACTGCCGCTGGTAGGGACGCGATTTTTCGCGTCCACCGAGCACCTGGTGCAGATATTATAAAATTCAGTTTTATTATGTGGAAATATTTGTTTTTCGGAGGGCTTATTGCTCTTTCGTCGTGCGGAGCCAAGAATGCTGGAGACGATGGTAAATTGGCCGATGACGCCGCAGTGAAGTCGGTTGCGACTGTCAATATCAAGGGCCAATGGCTAATTGAAAATGTGGTGGAGAACGATTCATCATATGTCAGGCCTACTGAAATTGAAGGTGGCGTCGCATCATACATAGATTTCAAGGATGATGACACTTTTGGCATTATGACCAATTGCAACCATATCGGAGGAAATTATACCGTAAACGGCGATTCTCTCTCTCTTTCTGACATCTCATACACTGAATTGGCGTGCGATAATATGGAAATCGAGGAGAAACTCAAGAAGGTACTTCCTTTGGTAGAGGTTGTTGATTGTATCAACGATTCAATAACACGTCTCAATACATCGAAAGGTGATGCTTATATCGTTCTGAAAAAATCGTCGTTGAGCCTGAAGTAAGCTTATGGAAGAACAGGAGGTAAGGAAGGAAAAAATGCTGTTGATTGTCGATCCACAGATCGATTTTATCAATGGCTCGTTGCCTATCCCTGGTGCGGAGGAGGCTATGAATGCTTTGGCCGAGTATGTGAAAACTCACGGTAAAGAGTATGATTGCATAGTCGTAACTTCTGACAGACATAGCATTCACCACACGTCGTTTAAAGAATTCGGTGGCGAATGGCCGGCGCATTGTATAAAAAGTTCAGTCGGAGCTGCTATTTGGCCTCCTCTCATGGAAGCTCTTCTTCCTTTTCATCATGATTTGCTATTTACATACAAAGGTGAGGATCCAGATGAGGAGGAATATTCAATTTTCAGGTCGGAACGAGGGAGTTTTTCCACAAATTGTGCTATTAAATATCCTTCCGACAGAATAATAGATGAAATTGATATTTGTGGCCTGGCTGGTGACGTATGCGTTGCAAAAACACTCGAAGATGCTATGGAGCTTTACCCAGATATCCGCTTCCGTATTCTTGAACCATACACCGCCTCCCTCGACGGCGGCAAATACGTGACGGAAATGAACAGAATGCTGGATCTATTATACGACCGTTGAGGAGGATGAAATGGCGGAGAAGCGGCAATATATCGCGATTGATCTGAAGTCGTTTTACGCTTCTGTGGAATGTGTCGAGAGGGGTCTTGACCCACTCGACACTTGTCTCGTTGTGGCCGATGCCTCACGAACGGAAAAGACTATCTGTTTGGCTGTTTCTCCAGCTCTGAAGACGTTAGGCACCGGTGGCCGACCACGCTTGTTTGAAGTGATTCAGAAGGTGAGAGAGGCCAACTGGCACCGTGGCCGGCAAGGGAAATCGTATTCCAAGAAAGTGCTCGATGCGCATCCTGAGATAGCCGTCGATTATCTCATTGCCCCGCCACGAATGGCTTATTACATCGAATACAGCACCCGCATCTATAATGTCTACCTGCGATACATCGCCCCGGAAGATATCCATGTTTACTCGATCGATGAGGTGATTATGGATGTGACGGCCTACCTCAAAGTTTACCGGATGACGGCTCATCAGTTGGCTATCAAAATGATCCGCGAGGTGCTTGCGGAGACGGGCGTGACGGCAACGGCTGGTATAGGTACGAACATGTATCTCTGCAAGATAGCGATGGATATCGTGGCCAAGAAGTTACCCCCAGACAAGGATGGTGTACGCATAGCCGAACTTGATGAGATGAGCTATCGCCGTGAGCTTTGGGAACATACGCCGCTTACGGACTTCTGGCGCGTAGGTCGAGGCATCGCCAATAAATTGGCCCCTTACGGCATCGTTACGATGGGCGACATTGCCCGTTGTTCGATACAGAACGAGGACTTCCTTTACCGCCTTTTCGGTGTGAACGCCGAGCTGCTTATCGACCATGCGTGGGGTTGGGAACCCGTGACGATGGACCTCGTGAAGGCTTACCGACCGGAGACAACGAGCATGAACAATGGCCAGGTGCTACAAAGCGCCTACACGGCCGATAAGGCTCGCAACGTCGCCTTGGAGATGGCCGATGCCGCATCTCTCGAACTGATAGAACGAAAATTGCTCACCGACCAGATTGTCTTGACCGTTGGTTACGACGTGGAATCTTTGACGAATCCACAGATCAGAAGCAAGTATCACGGAAAGATCAAGACCGATTTCTACGGACGGCAAGTGCCCGTGCATGCCCACGGCACAACTAACTTCGACTGGCCAACGTCGTCGGGCAGCATGATCATAGAGAAGGTGGGGCAACTTTACGACCGTATCGTGAATCGCGACCTCCTAATCCGACGTTTGAATCTCTCTATCAATCGGCTTGTGAGTGAGGAGCATGTAAAGGGTAGGGGACGAGTGTCGCAACTTGATCTCTTCTCCGATTATGAAGAGATTGAGCGAAAGCAACAAGAGGAGAAGACTGAATTGGAAAGGGAGCGTAAGCGACAGGAGGCTGTATTGAAAATCAAGAAGATGTTTGGCAAAAATGCAATACTCAAAGGGTTGAATTACAGCGATGGAGCCACTCAACGCGATCGTAACCGCCAAATTGGAGGTCATCATGAATAAAGCAGTGAAAATATGGGCAAATATGATGATATAATCGATCTTCCGCACTACGAACCGCGCCACAAGCGGATGCCTTTGGCCAATCGGGCCGCACAGTTTGCGCCATTCGCGGCCCTTACGGGTCATGACGAGGCAATCTCGGAGACATCACGGCTCACGGAGGCCATGATAGAACTATCGGCTGAGGAGCAAAGCCGTCTTTCCCGAAAACTTACTTTCGCTTTCGAACACAAAGCGGAAGTGATTGTCACCCATTTCAGGCCAGACGGCCACAAGGCCGGAGGAGCCTATGTACAAACCACTGGGCTTATAAAAAATATCGACATGCTCGAACGCAAAATTCTCCTCTCAAACGGAGGAATTTTGCAAATCGAGCACGTCGTAGACATCAAAGGTAGTATTTTCGATAATTTCGAGGCGTAGCAAGTTTATCGCTTCTCTGAGAATGGTTTATCGCTTCTCGGTGAAGAAGCTGGTAAATGACTCATGCTCCTGCTGAGGCAGCCCCTCTTTCTCCTTCTGAGCGCGTATTGCCTTGATCAAGAATGCCATGTTGCGACCCAAGTTGCGCATTGTCTGGAGGCCTTCAAGGTCTTCTTCAACATCTTCGGCTGTGAAGCCGTGAACCTCGTTCCAGTAAGTTGAAGAAACTACCGGCATGGAATTCATGGAGAAGAAATGGTTGAGGCTGTCGAAAGCTGACGTGCTTCCTGCGCGTCGCGAAGAAACAACCGTTGCTCCAACTTTCTGATTTACATCTACAGATGTGGCTGTGCTGTAGAAAAGACGGTCCATGAAAGCGTGCAACTGTCCGTTGGGACCGGCGTAGTATACCGGGGTGCCTAATACCAGACCGTCGGCTTCCGCGAGTTTGGGAGCCGTCTCGTTTACCACGTCGTTGAAGACGCATTTGCCGTGGGTGCGACAATAGTTGCAGGCGATGCAACCTCTCACGTCTTTATTGCCGATGTTGATACGTTCTGTAGCTACACCAGCCTCGTTGAGCGTTTTTTCCAGTTCATCGAAGGCTCTCGCCGTGCATCCCTTGAGGTGTGCGCTGCCATTTACCAGCAACACCTTATAAGTTTCTTCTGCCATAATAGATTGTTTTTTGTCTTGTGATTGCTGTCTCCACATGAAGACTATGCCTATATAGCCATTCCTTCTTATTATTAGTTTAGTCAAAAGGGCACATCCGTAATTAGGGTAGTCTTTGCCGTAATATTGGTAGGGAAAACGGCACATCCACACGCAACCTACAATAAGTTTCGAGCGTTTTATATACGTAAATGTATTTGAAAATTATGAATAATATAGATTTATCAACGATCAAAGATCCTTCCGACATTCGCAAAATGAATGTCGAGGAGCTTACCCAACTCGCCGCAGAAATGCGCGGCGCTCTTCTCGACAAACTCTCTGCTCACGGCGGACATATCGGTCCTAACCTCGGTATGGTTGAGGCCGTAATAGCACTTCACTACGTATTTGATACCCCGGAAGATAAGATCGTCTTCGACGTTTCTCACCAGACCTATCCGCATAAGATGATCACGGGTCGTATGCAGGCTTTTACTGATCCTGCGCATTATGATGATGTAACCGGTTATACGAATCCCTCCGAGAGTCCTTACGACCTCTACTCACTCGGCCACACCTCTTCGGCAGTGGCTCTCGCCGCCGGTTTAGCGAAGGCTCGTGATCTGAAAGGGGAGAAGGAGAACGTAGTGGCTGTGATCGGCGACGGTTCGTTGAGCGGCGGTGTAGCTTTCGAAGGACTCGATTACGGCGCAACTCTCGATTCAAATTTCATTGTAATTGTAAATGATAATCAGATGAGTATCGCCGAGAATCATGGCGGTATTTACGAGAACCTGCAGCTCCTTCGCGAAACCAACGGCACTGCCGAGCTGAATCTCTTCCGTGCCATGGGCTTCGATTACCGTTATGTAAACTATGGTAATGATCTCAAGAACCTTATCGAGATGTTCCGCTCCGTGAAGGATATCAATCACCCGGTTGTGGTGCACATCAATACAATGAAGGGTATGGGTCTGCCAGTAGCAGAGGCTAATAAGGAGGAGTTCCACTACAACGGCCCGTTTGACCTGAAGACCGGTGCTCCGCTACATGAGGACGCTCCAAGTGAGGAGAATGAGGATTACAGCGATCTTTTCGGACGCCTGATGCTCCAGAAGATGAAGGAGAACGGCAAAGTCGTGACTATCACTGCTGGCACGCCCGGTGTGCTCGGTTTCGATGAGAGTCGCCGTAAAGAAGCGGGGAAACAGTTTATCGATGTTGCCATTGCCGAGCAGTCGGGCGTGGATGTAGCGAGCGGTTTGGCACATGCGGGCATTCGTCCAGTAGTAGGTTTTGTGAGCAGTTTCGCTCAGCGCGCCTACGACCAATTTGCTCAGGATGTGGCTCTTAACAAGCAGCCGGTTACGTTTGTAGTGTTCTACGGCACGATGTTCGGCATGAACGATGAGACACACCTCGGTTTCTTCGACATCGCATTGCTTTCGAATATTCCTGATCTTCTGTATCTTGCACCTACCTGCAAGGAGGAGTTTGAAGCGATGCTTGATTGGTCGATCAAACATGATAAGTTGCCGGTAGTGGTACGTACTCCTGGAACGACCCCGGTTTCGAATCCCGCTATCAAGCTGCTCGACGATTACTCCAAGCCTGAGTATGAAATCGTTCGTCAGGGTGCCGACGTAGCGTTGATTGGAGCAGGCCTGATGTTCGGATTTATGGAACAGGCAGCCGACCTGCTGGCAAAGGAGGGTATCAATGTTACTCTGATCAACCCGCGTAATCTCTCTGCACTCGATACTGCTACACTCGATACTCTCAAAGGGTATAAGACGGTGGTTACAGCTGAAGATGGAATTATCGACGGTGGTTTCGGTCAGAAAGTAGCTTCTTACCTCGGTGAGGCACCGGTGAAGGTTGTCAACCTCGGTTTACCGAAGGAGTTCCTCAACCGCTACAACTACTCTGAGCTCAAGAGACGCTGTGGTTTCACTCCCGAGCAGATTGCCGAGACTGTGAAGGCCTCTCTCAAGTAATTTCTGGATTATTCACTGGTAATTATCGACAAAAGAGTATTCCTAAGTATAGAAATCGTCTCTTCGGAGGCGATTTTTTTTGTAATTATTCGGCAGTTATAGTTTATTTGTGTAATTTTGCACTTTCACACTCAAAAGATTATGAAACTGAACAAACTGCCTTATCTCGCCATGTTTTCTGCTTGCTTTCTGCAAGCATCTGCGATTGTGCCGAAAGTAGAACTTTCGCCCACCTATTTGCGTGTCACTTCCGTAGAACGTACCGACACGGCCACGCGCGTCGGAATTAAACTCCAGAATTTGCCCAATTACTGGGTGATGTATTCGGCCGACGCACGTCTGATCTCTCCTGAAGACACAACTCTCCAGTATAAACTCCTGACAACGGAGAATATTCCTCTCGATCAGAAAATATGGATGCCGGAATCATGTAGCCACGAGGGCACACTGCTTTTCGAACCAGTACCCGCGTCGGTGAAGGTTGTTGATATGGTGGAGAAAGATATTGCTGACACTCATAACAATGCAATCGGCATTTACCTTGATGAAGAGGAAACCCGTGTGCGTCCCAATCTGATTACGCTTTCTCAGATTGTCGAGGGTAAAGGGGAGTCAGCAAAAGAATGGAACGGCTTGAACCCGGAGAAATATGCCGATCTTTCGTTTTACGACCGCAAAGGCACCGCTCATGTGAGAGGTAAAATTGTAGATTACACTCCTCGTTTTGGTGTGAAAACATTCACAGTGAGATCGAACGACGATTTTCTCTCGAAAGAGAAGATAAATGTCGGCACCATCGCAGAAGACGGGAGCTTCGAAATCGATGTGCCTGTCACTTATCCGCAGTTTTACTATATGGAATTGGGTAGAACCCACAAAAATCTTTTCCTGATTCCAGGAGATACCGTGACGCTTGCCACATGCATGGCCGTCAAGATTGACCCGCGCAGGCAGTATGTGCCCGAATATTTCGGATATGTAGGTGAGCCGAACGATGCCGTCGCTGTCAACATACTCGTTGATAGCTTATTGGATAAACGTTACGGTTTTGAGACGATTTATCAGGATTACAAATTGGCTCCTTCTGATTCTATGTTGGCCGACACTTATAATGCTACTGATAAGCTGAGTAGGAAGCTTGACGAGGTGATAGCTGATCTTCCGACGCTTCTCGGCCCGATGCCCGTCAGCGCAAGGACTAAGGACATTTTGAGCTCGTATGCAATCGGGCAGCTATGCCTGAGAATGGAAGATCTCGAGATGGATTACAATTACGAAAAGGGACCGAATTTTCGAAAGAATGAGGCAGGCGAAATTTATTATGATAAAGGCGTGAGACTTGACTACCTCCGCCTTCTCGCTTCACGCCTCAAACACAAAGATTTGATTTACAATAACCCTTTGATTATGAGCAACGGCTTGTTTCTTATAAATCGTTGGGAATATAACAATGTCTTCAGAAAATTGGGCTTTGCGGCCGATGGTATGATGCAGGTTGTTGATGAGGATGGCAATGATACGTCGGCCGCAGTAGTGGCAGAAGATGTGTCAGTACCCTTTAAAATCTCGGATGCTTATCTCGACTCTATAGGAGTGGGGAATTGTTTCATCGCTCAGTTGATGCGTAGTAAAAGTTTAATCAAACGATTAAATACAACAGAGATACCCTCTTCAGAGGCTCTCGAATCGGTAGGAGGGCGACTTTCTCAGATAATCAAGCGTAATGATGCCGACGTGATGAATCAGCTTCTTATGTCGGAGTATAACAATTTCGTGAAGAACGTGCTGATTGCCGAAAATTCTCTTGGCGAGACAATTGACAATTCAATTATCATCGAGGGCACGCCGGAAGGTGAAATTTTGGAGAAGATAATCGAGCCATACAAGGGAAATGTGCTCTACCTCGACTTCTGGGGCATAGGCTGCGGACCTTGCCGTGCGGGCATGATACGTCAGAAGCCATTGCTTGAAGACCTTGCTGACCAACCGTTTAAGGCGCTTTACATCGCCAATGCGGCGGAGGGTCTGGAGGCTTGCAAGAAATGGCTTCGTGAGGAGGAGATTAAAGGGGAGCATATTTTTGTGACCGACGATGATTGGAAGCGTCTCTGCGGGCTCTTCAACGTAACCGGCATACCCCACGGTGTGCTCATCGGCAAAGATGGCAAAATCCTGAATACCGACTATCACATCAATGATTCAGATCCCCTCCTCCTCAAAGCCCTCGCCGACTAACCACATATTTCAGTGGCGACGATCGATTCTACAAGCCACCGGTCCGTCAGTGTCGACATTGTACTCCGGATGGCGTTTAAACCATGCCACAGCGTAAGAACATGTCGCGGCAATTTTATTGCCTTCCGAAAGAATTTTGTCGGCTGCAAGTTTCACTAATTTACCTGCTACGCCCTCACCTCTTAAAGAGGGGTCGACGAATGTATGATCTATTGTCGAGATGCCGTTTTCAGTTGGAAATGTCACCTCGGCAATTATTTTACCCGAAGGGTCGGTGGCATAAATTCTGTCTGATTCTGTTATAAAATTCATAGTAACTGTATTTTGGTTATAACTTCATAACGAAATATGCTTTTGATAAGTTGACCAACTGACTTGTGAAAATTGAGAAAAAAGTAGGGACGCGATTTTTCGCGTCCACCGAGTACCGGGCTCCCGATAAAGAATTTTTCTAAAACATTACAAATTAGTTGACGGATTTTTATTAAATTTGTGAATCAAATATTGAAAACTATGAACGTCAAACTTATTGGTCAATATATTCAACACTTGGAGGTGACATTATCGCCAGGTGAAGACTTCTTCACGGAGAAGGGCTCCGTTATCTATCTTGAATCCGGCATAGAGAAAGAGCTGAGTCTGAACGGTTCCGGATTAGGGCGCATTTTAGGTGCCAAACTATCGGGCGAATCACTATTCATTCTCCGATTGTATAATGTCACGAATATGCCGCGAAAGGTAGTGATCGGCAGTCATTTCGGATTGTTGCCTATAAAACTGAATGGCGAAACTATGATTTGCCATAGAGGCGTCTACGTGGGCTCAAACAACAAAGTGAACATTTCTACGAAACTCTCGATAGCCGGTTTGACGGGTGGCATGGGGTTGTTGCTTCAGAAGATTCAAGGCAACTCCACCGTATTCTTGGATACCAAAGGACAGCCGATAATTGTTAACCTTGAGTATGGACAGACGATAGAGGTAGATGAAGATCATATCATCGCTCTGCTCAATTTGGCCGACAATCAGATACAATCAAATTGGTCGCTCGGCAATCTGCTCGGAGGAGAGGGTCTCAGCATGATGCGTATCACCGGGCCGGGCACAGTCTACCTTTCACCCAGCAAATTCTTTACACCTGTGCCATGAACTTTTTGAGAAAAATATTTGGCTCCACCAAAAAGGAATCGGAACTTGATATCAGTGCTGAGCCTTCTGTAGAGTGTGAACCAACCAATGATGATATTCAAACAGGGTCGGATAATGAGGAAATGACAGACGGAGCAGAATCAACTGTAACTGAGCAACCCTATATCGAACCCATTGCTTCAACGCAACAGGAAGTAATCGATTATCTGCTTGGAAACCCACAGGGTATAACTTTCATTCACGGAAAAGCAGGATGCGGAAAGACTCACATCATTAAAAAGATTGAGAAAAGTGTGGAGGGCTGTCAGGTTGTAACGCCAACCAATTTAGCGGCCTCACTATATCGCGGAGCCAAAACTTTCCATTCATTTTTCTATGGCGCGCTCGACAATCTCGAAGAGGGTTTTCAGAATCCGGCAAACATTTCGAGCAAGAAAATCGATGAGAAGTGTTCGGATCGACTTAACAACCTCAACCTCCTTATTATCGATGAAATATCGATGGTAAGAGCCGATTCTCTGGAGATGATAAATGCGATTCTCAAGGTGACGCGCTCCGACCCCCGGCCTTTCGGTGGCGTGCCTGTTGTCGTTGTTGGCGACCTCTTTCAGTTGCCTCCGATAGTCACTGACACGGAGACTCAGACTTATCTTGAGCAGGAGTATGGAGGAATTTACTTCTTCCATAGCCACGTCGTGAAGCAAAACATCAGGAATATCAAGTTATTCGAGTTGACAAAGTCTTATCGGCAAAAGAACGATCCTGCGTATGTAGCCATTCTCGATGCTTTCCGTAAGCCCTTGAATATTGATGAAAAGATAGAGCTTGTGAATCGTTTGAACACACGTGTTTCAACCAGTATTCCAGACGACGTAATGGTAGTGGCTTCATCAAATGCCGAAGTGGGTGCAGTGAATTCTGCAAAATTGAAGAGGCTCCCTGGCAATCTTTTCAGGAATGAAGCCGTATATTCTATCAGAAGAACCGACGACGGCAGGTTAATGACGGTTAAGCATTCCGATTTACCTGTTAACGAACCCATTATGCCGATAATGGTTCCCTCTTCTATGGAGTCAGTGTTGGAACTGAAAGAGGGGGCGCGGATAATGTTCTGTAAATCAAACAAAGGTCGTGGATACATCAATGGCAAGTATGGAATTATAGAGAAGATTGAATCAGGAAACCCACGTCGTATCACCATACGAAAGGACGACGGTGGTTCTGTTTCCTTCCCTTGTTTCGCTAGTGAGATGGAAGTGTCAAGATACGAGATGAAATATGACATCAAAAAGCATACCCTGACACGTGGGCAATTGATACAGAATACGATACAATTCCCGATCAAACTGGCCTACGCATTTACAATCCATAAATCGCAAGGCCAGACTTACGATAGTATCGTGCTCGACTTGGAGAGTCATATATTCGCTCCCGGTCAGCTATACGTTGCGCTCAGTCGTGTAAAGTCGCTCAGCGGCCTCTATCTTACGAAACCCTTGGCCTATAGCGATATCATTGCTGATGAGTCGGTGTTCAGTTTCCTCTACGAATTGCGAAGCCTCAAAGCACCACACTCGGCCCCCACGGCTCCAGCTGGAAAACCCTCGAAACCGCACTACCCGTTGCTGCCAATGTGCGATACATTCATCTCTTTCGTAAGAAATAATGAAAAGGAACTGAGCACAGCACAATTCCTTATTCATGTGCTTTCCGGCTATTCCGATCTGGCCAAGAATGATCAAGCCATGCTCGCTAAGGCTGAGATTCTGAAGATTGTAAACCTTATTAGCGGGGCTTATGAAACAAACGCCTACGACAGATTGATCGCCGACAAACGTGCATCGCTGACTACCATCGCAGAGTGTAACGCTCTTCTCAACGTAATTTTCGAGGTATATACAGCAGTTATAAGATCACCACGTAAACAATTAGTTACAGATAATAAATACTTTCCAAATACCTTATAAACTATGCGCAGACTACCAATTTATTTCCTCGTTGATGTGTCTGAATCGATGGTGGGCACGCCCATCGAGCAGGTGCAGCAAGGGATGCGGACTATTATACAGAATCTCCGTGTCGACCCTTATGCACTCGAAACAGTTTTCGTATCGATCATAGCTTTTGCGGGCAAAGCTAAAGTGCTCTCTCCGTTGACCGAGCTCTACAAGTTCTATCCTCCGATTTTCCCTATCGGTGGTGGCACTTCACTCGGCGGGGCTCTCGAGGCTCTCATGCATGAACTCGACACTTCAATACAGAAAACCACCCTCGAACAGAAAGGTGACTGGAAACCGATCATCTTCCTCTTCACTGATGGCAATCCAACCGACAACTACCAGGCTGCTTTCCGCAAGTGGAACGAGAAATACCGCAAGCACTGCAATCTTGTGGCCGTTTCGATTGGAGATAACGTCAATGTATTAGTGCTCGCTCAAATCACAAACGATATCCTTCTGCTCAAAGAAACTGACGCCGAATCTTTCAGCAAATTCTTCAAATGGGTTACTGCTTCAATCAAGACCACCAGTATGTCGGTAAGCGAACAGTATAGCGATGATATCAAATTGGCTCCGACTTCCGGCATCAATCTGGAGAAGGTGAATCCAAACGAATACAACGGCATTGTAGATGAAAACTTTGTCGTTCTTCACGGTCGTTGTCAGTCAACCAAAAATGATTACCTCGTGAAGTATGCCAAGCGCTTTGATGGAGAGGTGCGCAACGATTTTTACCGACCTACTAATTTCCGACTTATGGGTGCGTATCCCATTGATAAGAACTCTTACGCAGCTCTTTCAGCAGGGAATCGCTCAAAAATCAACACCAACGGCTTGATTGGCGCTCCCACTTGTCCCTGTTGCGGCAATCAACACGGTGTGGTGGTTTGCGAATGTGGAGGCATCTTCTGTGTTGGCGATTCAAGTTATAACGAGTGTCCATGGTGTGGCCTCCAAGGCGAGCTTGGAAGTTGTGGCGCCGATGGCATGAACATCACCAGAGGACTCGGATAAATGCAGTTTGCAACCGATGATTGAATCTATGAAACAGTTATTCATACATATATGACACCTACGAAACAGAAAACTAACAATGTGGCGGCGCGCATTATAGCGTTTGTCACCGTATTCTGCATACTGGCGTCGTTGGCCGTGATTCAACACGGCACGATTTTCGGTAAGGCAGCTTCCGACTTCTTCTCGCGGCCCGATGATCCGGTGGAGGAGAGCGCGTCTGTAGCCAACATTCGCAATGTCGGAAACCAGGAGATTATCAACACTACCGAATTGGGTAAAGACATTGAGGGCTACGGTGGCCCAGTGCCGTTGGAGATTTACGTCACCGACGGACGTATCGATTCAATCGTGCCGCTCGAAAATTCTGAGACGCCCCGCTTTTTCTCCCGTCTGGAGAGTGGCGGGTTGGCACGAGCTTGGAACGGCAAGACTCTTCAAGAGGCCCAAACGATGAAAGTAGACGGCGTATCGGGTGCAACTTACTCTTCAAACGCCTTTATCGCGAATGTGCAACTCGGAGTTGCTTATGCTGAGGGAGCCAAGGCGAAAACATCGGAGCCAGTTTCAGCAGCCGCTATCGTCGCTCTTATCGTAATCCTTGCCGGAGCCATTGTGCCAATTTTTGTGAAGAATCAGACCTACCGCACTATTCAACAATTATTTAACGTCGGGGTGCTCGGATTCTGGGCCGGAACGTTTATCGATTACGCGATGATGTTGAAGTTTTTCGCTGGGGCTCCGCGATTTACTCTCAGTTTCGTTGTGACCCTCGTTCTGCTCATCGTCGGGCTGATTTATCCGCTCTTTAAAAAGCCGAATTTCTATTGCACCTGGATCTGTCCTTTCGGTTCGCTGCAGGATCTTGCGGGTAAAGTTTGCAAGAAGAAATGGAAGATGTCGCCCAAGCTGGTAAAGGATCTCGACGATTTCCGTCAGCTTCTTTGGATTGTGCTTCTTACGTTCCTCTACGTCGGTTGGGCCGCGAGCTGGATCGACTACGAGATTTTCACCGGCTTCATTGTGGAATCGGCTTCATGGGTAATCATGGCCGTAGGAGGGTTGTTTGTTCTTCTTTCGCTCTTTATCACAAGGCCGTTCTGCCGATTTGTATGCCCCACAGGGTCTATCTTGAAACAAGCTTAATGAATATTTAACTCACAAAATAAGATACTTATGAAAAGTTACCATTGGATAATGTTACTTTTGGCTGTGGCGCTCGTAGCCGTTTCCGTGCGTTTAGGCGCAGTGACGTCGGCCAATGCCGATGCAGAGCAGGCAGCTGTAAATTCAGGCGATGCCGTGATAGATTGCATCATGACGCGCACGAGTGTGCGCAGTTATTCCGACCGTCAGGTCGACGACAGCACCATCAACAAGATTCTGCGTGCCGGCATGGCCTCTCCTACGGCAGCCAATCAGCAGGCGTGGCATCTTGAGGTGATCACCAACCAGAATCTGAAAGATTCGATCAGCGCTTCGTTTGAATACGCTAAGATGGTAGAGCATTGCAGTTTCGCTGTGGTGGTTTGCGGCGATATGGATCGACTTTTCGCCGGAGACAAGGCCGACGGTGGTTTCTGGGTGCAAGATTGCTCTGCTATGTCTGAGAATATGCTGCTTGCCGCTCATGCTCTCGGGGTAGGAGGCGTGTGGTGTGGTGTCTATCCGATGGCGGATCGTGAAGAGATTTTGCGCAGAATTCTCAAGCTTCCCGCAAATCTTACACCGCTCAACATCATGTCTTTCGGCTATCCCGCGGCTGCCGCTACGCCTAAGGAGAAGTGGGATCCGGCCAAGGTGCATTACAATGCATATTGATTTTCACGATATATTCACTTAAAATAGTAACAACATGATTAACTTGGAGAAAGGACAGCGTGTAACCGTTGAGCTTCCGCAGTTTACAATCGGACTCGGTTGGGATACCAATCAGTCGAGCACTGGCGTAGATTTCGACCTTGATGCTTCGGCATTCATACTCGGCGAGAATGGCAAGATACTTGCCGATGAGTATTTCGTGTTCTACAACAATCTCCAATCGCCCGACGGAGCCGTAGAGCACACTGGCGACAACCTGACAGGAGAAGGGGAGGGCGACGACGAGAGCATCAAGATCGACCTCTCTAAGATCGACCCTCGTGCAACAGAGATCACGTTCGTCGTCACGATCCATAAGGCTGACGAGCGTCGTCAGAACTTCGGCCAGGTGCGCAACGCTTTCATCCGTATCTACAATTCCAAGACCGGCGAGGAGATTCTTCGCTACGATCTCGACGAGGATTTCTCGATTGAGACAGCCGTGGAATTCGGACGACTCTACAAGCGCAACGGCCAGTGGAAATTCGAGGCTATCGGCACGGGTCAGAAAGCCGGTCTCGCTCAATATCTTGACAAGTATAACTAATTGGCTACGAGCCTAAAATCAAATAAACCGACTCCTTTATGCTTTCTCGCATATGGGGTCGGTTTTTTTATGCTGCACGATCAGAAGTGTACATTGAGGGAATGTGAAATGTTATTAAATTACAAACTATTCAATAAACAAATATAAAAAACTCATTATGTTTAAATCGACAATGATCGCTGGTGCCGGTGGATTTTTGGGCACCTGTCTTCGATTCCTTTCGGATAAATTGGGAGCGGCGATTTGCCACCTCTCTTTCCCCTTGGGAACATTCATGGCCAATATGGTTGGCTGTATTATCATCGGTATGCTTTATGGCTATCTCAATAAAACAGGAAAGCTGAGCAAGACTGCCAATTTGCTCTGGATCACAGGTTTCTGTGGCGGTTTGACAACGTTCTCCTCTTTCTCCGACGATATGATTTCGCTCCTTGAGAAGGGCGACGGCGGAATGTTTGTATTCTACATGGTGACGAGCCTTGTCTTCGGTATCGCAATGGTAGCTCTCGGTGCTGCTTGCATCCGTAAACCGGCTCCTAAGACACAAGCTGCATAACCCTATAAACTATTGTAAATTATGATTATCGAATATATGCTTATTGCAGGGTTAGGCGGTTTTGCTGGAACCTGCGGACGTTATCTCACCGGCGTGGCTGGAAAGAAACTTTTTGGCGACAAGTATCCCGCCGGAACATTTGCCGTAAACGTGATCGGATGTTTTATCATCGGTATTTTTGTTGGTCTTTGGACACGCCATGATATGAGTCCGCTCGTAAATGCGCTTCTTATCTCAGGTTTCTGTGGTGGTTTCACTACATTCTCCTCGTTCAGCCACGACAGTTTCGCCATGATCCAGAAAGGTGAGTGGTGGAAGTTTATCTGCTACATTGTTCCTTCCGTAGCGCTTGGTTTGCTGATGGTATGGCTCGGCATCAAGTGCGTAGCGTAAAATATAAAAACACACAAAGAAATCGGGTTGAAGATGCGCATCTTCAACCCGATTTCTTTGTGCTTATGAGTTGAACTTTCTGAGAAAGTCGAAGAGACCTTTCGTAGGTGCTTTCTTCTCCTCCTTTGTCTGCCCATATTCTTCTGATGAATCTTCTAACGCTGCCCCTTCTACGGGTAAAGCCTCTTCCAGTTGACATTCAGATTTCGAGAAATGGCAGTCGTTGAATGTGTAGAGCTTGGCGGGTCTGCCTGCGTGAGTTGCTGCCGGCGCGACTACCTCCGAAATTACGTCTGAGTCTATCGCTGTGCGCAGGAAGTTACGGCGGTCGTAGGAGGTGCGGTTGATTGCTTCGTAGACAGTTTGCAGTTGAGTGATGGTGAAGGTTTTATTGAGAAGTTCGAAGGCAACGGGTTTGAGCAACAGGATCTCCTTCAGATGCTCGCGGGCGTCATAGATGATTTCGGCATGGTCGAAAGCGAGAGGGGGGAGCATATCGTAGTCAAACCACAATGCGTTTGCGGCATCATCTCCTGCTATCACGTTGTAGTCGTCTGGTTTCACGAGGGCGATAAAGGCCACCGTCACCACCCGTTCGCGTGGATCTCGGCTCACATCGCTGTAAACCTTGAACTGGGTTAGGAATACATCGTTCAGGTTTGTTTCCTCCCGTAGCTCACGGGTTGCGGTTTCTTCGATGGTCTCGTTTATGCGCATAAACCCGCCGGGAAGGGCCCAATATCCGAGAAAGGGCTCGTTGCCGCGCTCAATAAGCAGAATCTTGAGAGTCTTGCCGTTAAATCCGAAGATCACGCAGTCGGCTGTAAGGGCCGCATGGGGATATCGATAGCAATAATTCTTTTCGGAATCATTGCCTATGTTCAGATCGGAATCATTGCCTCCGTTTGCGCGATCATCAGATTTACCTCTTTTCTGATTTTCCATACTATTCAAGGATTTAGAGCTACTTTTGAGCATTTGCATCCAAAATGCTGTCAGGTTATGCGTAAATTTGACGCAAATTTAAAGCGTAATAGCGACGCACGCAAATATTTCAGCGTATAAATTACGCAAATCCACTGATGTTTAACATTTGTTAAGAGTTACTATCTCTGTAGCTTGTAAATATTAATATTTGTTAAAAATATGACGAGTGCGTCATTTTTACGCATGAGAATTTGGATGCGTCATTTTTACGCATTAACTTTGCGTCAAAATAACGCATAGCCTCTTGTATAGCTACTCTTATCATCACGCTGCGCTTCTGGCTATGCAGGAGATTCCGCTAAAACAAATTTCGAAACCATTCCATTAATCACAAAACTAAATTATGGAAAAATCTGTCAAAACCACCGTTTTCAATCTCATTATCCTCGATGAGAGCGGCTCTATGTCGTCAGTTACCCGTCAGACTGTCGACGGCTGCAATGAAACCCTTAACGTGATCCGTTCGCTCCAAAAGAAACATGGCGACACTCAGAGAAATCTCGTAAGCATCTATCTGTTTCAAGATAACGCGGAGATTCCTTCTCGCTACGTCTACAAAAACAAACCGATCGCCGACATCAGCGATATGACCACTGAAGTCTATCGTCCCTGGGGTGCCACACCGCTCCTGGATGCGGTCGGTTCGACACTCGTCGACCTCCGTGCCGTCGCGTCCACTCATGAGGACAGCACTGCTACCGTCACCATCATAACCGATGGTATGGAGAACGCCTCCGAGCATTACTCCTACGATCAGGTGGCCTCCCTTATCTCCGAGCTAAAGGAGAAGGGTTGGACGTTCAACTTCATCGGTGCCAACATTGACGTGGCTGACGTGTCGAAGCGGATGCACATCGACAATGCGATGGCTTTCGAATCGACGGTGGCCGGTTCAAAGGCCATGTGGAGCAACTTCTCGGAAAGGCTTCACGCACACGAGGAGAGAAGAATCATGGCCGAAACTTCTGCCCCCTATCTCTCCTCCGAAGATAGAAAGGAACTTCGCAAAAAGAATTCAAAACGCTTCTTCGGCCGTTAATTCTATTTGAAAGACCTTCTAATTCTATTTGAAAGATCTTCGTTTTCCAAGACACCCACCTGAATCCCTATACGATTTCTCAATCGCAAACGTTCAAAAAAAGAGCCTATGCTTTCAATATGCCTCTGCGGGATTGATTCGCAGACATAAAGAAAGCAGCAGGCTCTTTTCTCTTTTGATATAGTCAACCGAAGTATCCCAATCAACGTGGTCATGATGAATGTTAGATATCTGCTGAGTTGAGGAGCTGGGAGAGTACAATTATTATTTTCTTGATTTGGTTGTTTAATGTTTAATGACTAATTTTGCACATAGAGTCTAATTAACTGTTCTAAACTTTTTCTTTTCAGATACTTCACCTGTTTTTTGTGGTGTTTTATACCTGGAAGTGGGAGTTTAGAGAGGTGTTTATACGAATAAGATTTTGAGATGATTGAGATTCGAGAGGAGAGGGATTGCGTGGGATGCGAGGGATGCGTGCAAGCGTGTCCAGTGAAGTGTATTTCGAAGAGGAAAGATACGCTTGGTTTTGTGTATCCGGTTGTTGACAAGGAAAAGTGTATCGATTGTCATCTTTGTGAGAAGGTTTGTCCGGTTATTAATCAGAATACAGTTCGAAGACCGCTTCAGGTGTTCGCTGCAAAGAATCGTGATGAGGAAGTGAGATTGAAATCTTCGTCTGGAGGAGTGTTTACGGCTCTTGCTGCTTGGATTATTGAGGAAGGGGGAGTGGTGTTTGGAGCTCGTTTCGATAAGGATTTCAAAGTGATACACGATTATACGGAGAGCGTCGAAGGTCTGAAAGCGTTTCAGGGCTCGAAATATGTGCAAAGTGAGATAGGGGAGACGTTCAAAGAGGCAGCGCAATTTCTCAAAGAGGGTAGGAAAGTTATGTTTACCGGCACGCCTTGTCAGATTGCTGCGCTTCGGCTCTTTCTTCGTAAGGACTATGGAGATCAGCTGATCACTGTTGATGTAGTGTGTCATGGTGTACCGGGGCCAGCTGTTTGGCAAACTTACCTCAACCAGCTAATGGCCGAGCTACATATTTCGCAGAAGGAGATTTCCCGATTGACATTCAGAGATAAGCGAATTGGATGGCGACGGTTTGGCTTAGCCATCGATGCTCCTACATCCTTCTTCGAACCATTGAATGAGAATCCTTATATACAGGTATTCTTGAAGAATCTTGATTTGCGTCCTTCCTGCTACGCTTGTCCCTCCAAGAGCGGTAAATCACATTCTGACATAACGTTGGCAGATTTTTGGAAACTACGTAAATTTCACAACGAATTCTTCGACGAGAAAGGGGTTTCGTTGGTAATGATTAATTCGAGGGCAGGTAGTGCTTTGGTTGAACAGTCAGGATTGGAGCTCATCCTTTCGAGCTATGAAAACGGTCTTTGCGGTAATCCAGCCATAGAGCAGAGCGCGACCCTCCCAGCGGGTCGCGAAGAGTTTATCAAACACTTCCAAAAGAAAAAAATTTCCGTAAAATTATCCGAGCTGGTATGAAAGAAGCTGAAAGTGGTGCTCTTGAAAACGAATTACCGGAAATAATAACGGCAAAGTAGAAGCTGAAAATTGCTTTGGAAGTGGTAAAACTTGCCGATATCGGCAAGTTTCCCAATGTTTGCCTCCTGCACAAATGATTTTGGGGTGAATCTAATCGTGGGGGGATAGAGTAGGGTGGGCTACTCTTTGTTGCTTGAATTCTTTGGGCGTCAGACCTGTATATTGCTTAAACCAGCGCGAGAAGAATGTAGGACTCGCAAAATTTAGTGAATATGCTATCTCCTTTATACTAAGTCCTGATTCGATTATTCTCTTCTTTGCTTCTCCAGTCACAGCTTGAACTATCCAATAGAGCGCGTTATGTCCCGTCACCTCCTTTATGACAGCAGAGAAATATCGTGGTGAAAGACATTGCTGACCAGCGTAAAAGGAAACGTCGCGATGCGTTGTAAAATTTTGCACCAAATCAGCTTGAAAGATCAATGCGATATTGTTTTTGATAGAATTTGAATCAGGCTCAAGTGGATGCACTGCCAAGTACGCTGTCAATACTTGATAAGTGAGTGATTCCCATAGGCTCGATAATAACAATGTGTTTAGGGGAGTACTGATTTGAATGGTCTTGTATGAGATCAGGTTGATTAATGAGAGAATTATGTCATAGTCTTTTTCCAACAAAGTCACTACCGGATGCTTTGATATGAAATGCAGATTGGCACTCCATTCCAAAGATTTGACAGATGCAATTACAAATTCATAATCTACTGATGCCAGACACCCTTTGAAATTATCGTCGCTCTCTTCTAATGAAATTGTGGCATAAGGGGGATATAAAAGCATATCACCTGCGCTCACTGTGCGGCCTACATCGTTAACCTTTATTTGGGCTGTTCCGCCGGTGCATATGAAAGCCCCTGCCTTGATTCCGGCAAGCAGCTTGTCATGCTCGCTCCTGTTGTCAGTAGTGAGTGTTAGCAGGTATTGGGTAAAGTGTGCCATAGGAAAAATATTTTTGCAAAAATAGTACATTTTTTGTATTGTAACACACAAATAGTACATTCTGCCCATTGATGTAGGATAAATCGTACATTTAAACCTACAAATCATACTTATTTTATTTTCGGTTTCGGATAAATGCCTCTCAGGTTTGAAGGGTATGAAATCATCTTTTTGAACTGTGGTATTTTTCATTTTGTTTGGATAATAAAAATGATAGACATGAATATTATAGAAGCAATGAAAGAACGGCGTTCTGTACGCAGTTTTAATGGCGAGAGCTTAAGCCGAGCCCAGATAAATGAATTGGAAAATGCTGTTAAAGCGACTGATTCGCCGTTTGGCGGCAACGTTACCATACGTCTGCAATCATTTGATTTGAAGGATGGATTCAAGCCGAGCACATACGGTATGATAGTAGGTGCCGTCGACTTCTTCTTGTTAGGAATTAAAGATGACAAACAGTCGGCTCTGACAGCAGGTTTCAAATTTGAACAGGTAGTTCTCAAGGCATGGCAAATGGGACTCGGTACTTGTTGGATTGCTGCTACGTTCAAGGGGACGGATTTCGATCGTGGCGAGTCTTGGCCCGACGGAGAACAGCTGAGAATTATTTGTCCGGTAGGTGTGGCTACCAAGCAAACTCTGCGTGAAAAAGCTACTCGGTTGGCTCTTGGAAGCAAGAACCGTAAACCGTTTGATAAGCTTTTCTTCAACGAGAATTTCAAAACACCGTATGAGGCTCCCGGTAGATTCGGTGAGGCTCTTGAAATGTTGCGTCTTGCACCCTCTTCTACTAACTCGCAGCCTTGGAGAGCTTTGGTGAGCGGCGACACTGTTCATTTCTACTACGTTCCGAAGAGTCCGGCGTCCGTGCTTGATTGTGGCATCGGTATCTGCCATTTCTACGAAACCGAGAAATTCAATCAGAAATCAGGCTCCTTTGAAGAGATGGCTGACGCTCCGACCGCTCCTGACAATTGGATTTATCTGGTGTCATACAAAGCGGCCAAGTGAAATTTTTTTAGTAACTTTGCGCTACAAATTTACCAAATGAAGAGAGATGTGAAAAAACTGACTGCTATATATTTCAGTGCAACCGATACGACACGAAAATGTGTTGAGGAGGTAGCCGAAGGGCTCGGCTTAGAATTATCTGAAGCTATCAATCTCGCTGATAATTTGGAGGTTGATTTGCCCGAATTTACAGTAAATGATGTTGTGATCAGTGCATCGCCTGTATACGGCGGCAGATTGCCGTCGCAGGTCAGCAATGCCTTGCAGCGTCTCAGGGGCAACAATGCCCTTGCAATTGCTATGGTAGTATACGGCAATCGCGATTACGATGACTCACTTTTGGAGCTGACAGACATTCTTAGAGACAAGTCTTTCAGGATTGTTGGGCAAGGGGCTTTTATTGGTCAGCACTCGATTTTTCCAAAAGTGGGTACCGGGCGACCAGACTCCACTGATTTGCTTCAACTTCGCGAATTTGGTAAGGAATGTAGTAGGGTAGTGACAGCTGAAGCAAAAACCTATACCTTGGAGCCGCCGAAAGGAAAACGGCCTTATAAGAAGATTGCAGGAGTGCCGGTGCATCCGAAAGCGGATGAATCCGACTGTACACGTTGTGGAGTATGTGTGGTAAAATGTCCGATGGGTGCTATCCCCGCAGACAGACCCTTCGCCACTGACAACGACGTCTGTATCTCATGTGGTCGTTGCATATTTGTATGCTCCACTCACACAAGGGGCTATTCAGGGGCTGTCTATAAGAGCATCGGGACCGTATTCAAGGCAGCCTTCAGTAAGCGCAAAACACCTTACCGGTCAGTAGCAACCCCTTCCTGATCATCCTTTGAAAAATTGAAATCCAATACGATTTCACAATCGCAAACGTTACCAATTAAGAGCCTTTGCTTTCGATATGCCTCTGCGGGATTGATTCGCAGACATAAGAATGCTTCAGGCTCTTCTTTATTTTTCACGGAGTTCACCCGCTTAAATGCCATTCAAACGGCGTTATAATGCCATTCCCATGAGCTTTCAATGGTTATATCTCCCATGCCGTAGAATTAGTAATATTTCTCCTCATAAACAAAAATTACCGGAAGTAATAACGGCAAAGTAGAAGCTGAAAATTGCTTTGGAAGTGGAAAAACTTGCCGATATCGGCAAGTTTTGCTATATTTGCACCGAATTTTAAGGAAAATTTTGCCGATGGAGTATTTATCAGTAAAAGAATGGGCCGATAGGCATGGCGTTTCGGAGCGAACAGTTCGAGACTATTGTGCAAAAGGGAAAATTGAGGGTGCGCGATTGGTGGGGAAAACCTGGAGTATTCCTGAAGACGCAGAAGTGTCAAAAGGAAAAAAAGCTTTTGCAATTTCTCCATTACTTAAGTCACTTCGGGACCAAAAAGAGAGCAAGATGAAGGGAGGGATATATCATCGAGTTCAGATAGATCTTACTTATAACTCCAACCATATGGAGGGGAGCCGTCTTACCCATGATCAGACCCGCTATATCTTTGAAACAAATACTATTGGAGTGACCGACACCGATGTGAACGTGGATGATATCATAGAGACAACCAATCACTTTCGTGCGATAGATTACGTCATTGATCAAACGGAGGGTAAACTTACTGAACCCTTGATCAAGTATCTCCATTTTTTGCTCAAGTCAGGTACATCGGATGAGCGAAAAGATTGGTTTAGGGTGGGAGATTACAAGAAATTGCCAAATGAGGTCGGCGGCAATGATACAACAGCTCCAGAAGAGGTGCATAAGGAGATCAAGGCACTTTTAAAGGAATACAATTCCAAGAAACAGCCGACGCTTGAAGATATAATTGATTTTCATCAGCGCTTTGAAGCGATACATCCTTTTCAGGACGGCAACGGTCGTGTAGGGAGGTTAATTATGTTCCGTGAATGCCTTCGTTTTGGGTATGTACCCTTTATCATCACCGATGAGCTCAAACGTTTTTACTACAACGGCCTACATAACTGGCCACGCATAAAAGGCTATCTGATGGATACTTGTCTGGCTGCACAAGATAATTTCAAACTGCTGCTCAACAAATTTCGCATCCCCTACAACGAATAAGAACCGATTCTCTTGCCGCACCACCGCCGGAAGAGCTTTGGTCTCTCCGGCTACCAGACTTGAGAGAGCAGGTCTAATTTTTATGGTTCATCAGTCAACTCTAAGAAAAATTGCTGCCGCTCAAGCTGCAATCGAAGATTGATAAAATCCGAGAGAAATTAGCTTAATTATCAGATAATTAGGTGGTAAATTCCTGAAAAATCGGGGTTTACCACCTATTTTTTCGACACACACAAACACGCTCTCTGTGTCGGTTTGTACGAAAAAATGTAGAAATAGTTTAGAAAAAATTGAGCCCCGGTTTAGAAAGGATTTAGAGTAAATCAAATATGAAAATCAAATACTTATGGCTACGTTAAAAATTTTCAGTCTCTGATTTATGAAACACAAAATTAGGGGTTATGTGTGTAAAACTCGCTAAACGAAATCAAAGCCCTGGGAAAAGAGATTTCGGGAAAGGCTTCTCACGGAGAGCCTTGATCTGAGCGGTGAAATTCTTATCACATTTGTAAAGAATTCCTTTGGACAAAGGCATACTTTCAACCAACATTCTCCAAATATCGTTGGCCGACTTAAAAATGATATCCATGCTTATGCCTTTGGGTATCTCATCATTCTTATCCAAGTAACCATGCAGATACTTATCCGAAGGCGTATCTATACCGAGCCGCTTGCAGATTAACCAAGATATTGATTCAGCTTCAAATTCTTCAACTTCATGACTCAAATTTCTGTGATCCCACCACTCCTTTGGAGTATGCGGTGCTTCCAGATGACGACAGAAATAATGCCCCAATTCATGAATTATGCTTGCAAACCGCTCGGCTTCTCCAGCTTTCGAATTCACACTCAATAAAAAGTTGGCGCCATATACCAGAGTGGTTTTACCTACCACAAATTCAAGTTTCTCCTGTTGTTTTTCCAGTAATAAGAGTTTTGCACAGAAACCTCTGCCTGCAACCATCGAAGGATTGTAGGCAATGCCAAATATCGCCAGATTTCTCTTAAGGTTTTGAAACAACGTTGGGTCAACTTTTCCCCTCGCATCAAAAGGAGCTGATAGCTCTTCTATAACCTTTTCCATCTCGCTGTCATTATACTTACTATCTGGCAAAGGATACGTATCTGAGACATCGAATAAATACTCCAAAGGACCAAATGGAATTAACACCAGTACAGGCCGTGCATCCGGCTTAATTCCTCTGCCGAAGAGTGTCTGCCATTTGTTTTCATTTAAGAGATGCTTTGCCCCCGGTCGCTGGAGATATGCCAGCATGGCATTGTAAGGAGCCAAAACTTTCATTCTCTTACAAAATTTCATCATCTCGAAAAAGTTTGTAGAACTCCTGTATCCTTTCACGCCTGCAAACAGAGCATCCAGCGCATCAATAGTAAATCCAGATTCCATAATCTTCCTATTTAGTAAAAAATTTTTTTATTCAAAATAAAATTAGGCGGCAATGATGGAATCGTGAAGGAGGGTGACGAATTCAGCTACCTTGGGGAATTTGCCAGGGAAGATTTCAAGCACTTCGTATTCATCGAAAGGCGATAGCAAGAGCATACGCTTCTCTAAATCACCGTTCTGGCACACATAATCGAGAATGCTCTTCAGATATTCTTCCTGATCGGAGGTCAAGCTATTGGCCTGTATGAACTCTGTGAACATTTGAAGGGCTTTCGACCGATCGACACCGCTGAGAGTGCGGATGAAACCGCCCACACTGAGATCAGCAGTAAGATTCTCACGTTGAAGGTAGCGAAGGTAATCTTCCTTTGTACCAAGCTCTTCCCACAGGATACGCTCCAGATCTTCAATGTCTTTTTCGTTGAGCTGTTCAATATTCTGTATTTTACGAAGCACAGGGTGATCACGGTTCTCGGCGAGGAAGTCGAGAACCTTCTTCTTATATGTCACACTCTTAACTACCGAAGGAGCCACTCCCTCATCTGTCACAGTATCCTCTATGTCTACCGTGAATATCTTGCCCGATTGACCGACCAGACGTTTGATAAGGTCGCGGAGTTCAATACGAACTCGTTCCAATGAAGCCAAGCTCTTATTTTCCCAAAACTGAGGAGTCAGCACCTCGTTGATTGTATCCATCTTGGCCATCACCTCCGGTACGCTGCCCAACTTCTGCAGTGCAGCTGCAATGTGAGTTATCTTCGCTTCATATATATCTGAGGCAAAATCCGGCTCTACTAAACCGAGCTGTACGTTCAACGCCAAGAGGTCGAATTTCAAAGCCGACTCATCCTCGTTAGGAGAAGTAACTAATGGTGCGACTTCATTTTTGAGTGTCAACACATCAACTGCCGAAATGTATTCCCAAGCTTGTGGAGAACGGAATCGGCTTACGGCTTCCCAATGATCGCGCACTGAAATGTGGGAATCGTTAAGTCGCTGTGTCTGACGGAGCAATATCTGTTTCAACTCGTCGTGGAAGCTCTTGGCAAATTCGTCGCTCTGATACTGCGCTGTCTGTAAAGCACAGGCGATATCAGCTCGAATTCCAAAAAGCTTTTCCGATAACGATGGAATTCTGCCCTCCTTTGGAGGCTTCATCTTCTTGTTGAAATACTCGAAGTTGCCACACCAGTCGAAGATAAGAAACTCCTCTTTGTCTTTGCCTGGTCCAAAGATATCGGGCGATAAGCGGGTGCCGCGTCCAATCATCTGATCGAATTTGATTTTCGAACGTATACGTTTGAAGAATACCAAGTTGAGCACATCGGGCACGTCAATGCCTGTATCAAGCATATCTACCGATACAGCAATCTGAGGCATCTTGTCTCTCACCTCGAATTTCTCGATCAGATCTTGTGCATAGTTGATGGAGTAGTCGATTCGCTGGCAAAACTCAGCCCCGTATTCTGGATAGAGGGCGTTGAAACGCTCCACTATCAACTTGGCGTGTTCCTTGTTGAAAGCGAAGATGATGGTCTTGCCGATGGTTTCTCCGCTGTGAATCTTCAAGCCGTTGGTCATAAGATCCTGAAGCACCTTGTCAACGGTGTCTATATTGAAAATATACTTGTAAATCTCACGGCTCTGAATGTCGCGAGGCTGCCCCTTGCCGTCATCCTCGATGGCACTCAGGGTTGCCTCGTATTCCCATACCGACTCCAACTGATCTTTCTCAGCCTGAGATAAATCGTCGTACTTGATACCTTGGCGCACAACAGCACTTCCACGTTGCAAACCCCTGTAATCTACAAGATAGCCATCTTCCACGGCCTCCTTATACTCATAGGCATAATTGGGTTCTCCTCCTTCGAGTTGGAGCAGGTCGTAGGTGGATTTATCTACTTGGTCACGCGGCGTGGCAGTGAGTCCAACTACCAACGAGTCAAAATATTTCAGAGTACTACCCAGTTTACCGAACACAGATCGATGCGCCTCGTCAATTATGATAATGTCGAAATGACCAACGGAAAACGACTTATCCTCGCTGTCGACATGGTTGAGCATAGTCTGATAAGTCGAGAATGTTATTCGTGCATTCATGTCGGGCTCTTTGGTAGGGTCGCTCAACACGGTCATTGTGTAACTGTTCGGAAGCAGTTTCTCGAAATTCTTGTGCGCCTGCACAACTAAGGAAGTACGATCGGCGAGAAACAGGGTGTTCTTCACCCAATTAGCACGGCTCAATACATCTACCAAAGATATGGCCGTTCGTGTCTTACCCGTGCCGGTTGCCATCACCAACAGTCCACGACGATGTTTCTTGTTGAAATGCTCGCAGAGAGCCTTGATGCCTTGCAATTGGTAATGTCGCCCGGCAATGTCAGCCTTCGCCGTCATGTCAGTAACATCCTTTCTGCCACGACGCTTGATGATACGAGCGAGGTCATCTTTTGAGTGGAATGCATAGAGTTTGCGCTTCGGATAACCGAGCCCATCAATTATCCACGTCTCGAATCCATTGGTGTAATAAATAACAGGGCGAACACCATACTGGGCCTCCAAAGAGTCAGCATATAGTTCGGCCTGATGTCGACCCTCCTCAGGATCTTTGCTGGTGCGCTTCGCTTCGATCACAGCTAAAGGAAGCGCATCGTCACCAAACAGCACATAGTCGGCAAAACCCTTATTTTCCTTGTTAGGCATCGGCGACACTTCGATCTCCACACAAGCTTTTCCTGGATGTTTGTCACCCTCGGTGTCAAGCACTTCCCATCCGGCTTCACGGAGCATAAGGTCGATAAAGAGGCGACGGGTTTCTGCCTCGGATATATCGTTCCACGAAAGCTGTTTCTCTATATCCGGCGTATTTTCGGAGGCTGCTTCAATCTGTTGGGGTTCTACGGTTTCTGTAAATTCTTCTATAGATTCTGTATCTACAGGTTGTGTGGGAACAGTAAAGGAGGAGTTTGGAACCAGAGACTTGTCAAATGGTTTGAGGTGTGTTAATACCCTTAGTTTCAACAAGACGGCTCCAACAAAATTGTAGAGGTTGAGCAATGCGAAAAACGATTCCCTTTTGGAAACACTATTGTCATGAGCCCCTGCATTACCGATTTTGCGGATATAATGCACGGCCATCATCAATCTGTCGTCGGCGATGAAATCGCGAAACGTATCAGAGTTTACGATCTGAAACAGCGACCAGCGTTCACCGATCTCTTCGCCTTTCATCTGATAAATAGCGCGGGCCATCCACTCCAAAGCACGTCTGGCGTTGATGGCTGAAATCTCCGGGTCATCAATTTGATGCCGCTCGGCAGAGTCACAATAACGGTAAAGAGCCGCTAACTCAGGTATATCCTTAAGGTAATCGAAATTCAACATAATC
>CAZGJH010000006.1:24803-53370 GCA_964525735.1 uncultured Sangeribacter sp. | reverse complement strand
GCAGCTTGGTCACCAGCTTGGTCGTGTTTTTGACTGAGCTTGGTCGTATTTTGGGGAGCTTGGTCACTAGCTTGGTCGTTGGATATGTTTTGTTGCTCCGACTTACGAGGGATTGTTATCACAAATTCATTAGAAGCGTGAGTAATCTCTTTATTCTCTACGCCATTGGAGAATATAGCGTTGGGATCATACTCAAGAGCACGACGCACACCGCTACCAGCTCCAGTATAGGGAAGCAGATAGTTGGCATTTGTAAATAAGAACATATTCCGAGGCATGGATGTACCGTTTTTCACATCTTCAATCGTCATACCGTTTGGCAGGGACCCAGGACTATGGATTTCTACACGATTATCAAAAATGAAAATTCGTATAGGCGACTTGACATTCAGCGACCTATGAACCAGAGCATTAACTGTATACTCAATTAAGCTCTCATATGGTATTTCCAATTGGCCCAAGGAGTTAAATTCCTTCTGTACCTGTACCTTGCGTAGATTCCGTGTAAAGAAGTTCATTATGGTACGAAATTGATGAAGAATATTACCTTCTATCTCCATATCGTGCATCTTATCGCGGAATTGGGTGCCTCCTACAGAATTTCCTAAAAAGCTAATGCACTTTGCGGTCATTACAGGCAGCCACCGTTGAGTATACTTGCCGAAGAGCAATATAGCCGCTACGGTTATCTTGCCGTCAGAACGAATAAAACGAAGATTTTGCAGAAGCTTGTCAATAGTAGATCCTTTGATTACAAAATTGGCCATCGCATCAAGCGAATAGTCTTTCATATTCAACTCATCTATATTCTTACCCTTGAAAACAGGTTCAAAACGGCTCATAAGATAGAGTTTGATTGTATCGGGATCAAGATCTTCAAGCATGGCTCCTCTGACGGCAGCTTCATCGGGATCAAAATTACCGCACTCACTCATCATTTCGGCAAGTTCCGAGTTGTCGAATACTTTACGTTTGTCAGCGCCGTTCTTAACCCAGATAACCCCTTTATTGTCATGATAAGGCTTATTCTTACCTTCAGGAATAGTGACAATTATCACCCCGCCTCCTGTGACCGAAACATTCTCGACATCAATCAGTACGTTCGGAATCACATTCTCTGACGCAATATTGGATAAGAGATTGGTAGTTTCCTGCAATTCCAGAAATGATAGAGCATTGATCTTACCAGACTTATCATCAATACCGATAATAAGTTTGCCACCACGAGTGTTGCTAAACGCCACCATCTCGCAGCCGATCTCATATTTCTCAGATTTGAATATACGCTCCTTAAACTGAACCTGTCCAGCTTCAGCCAAATCACGTAACTTGAAAATATCCTGCTCAGTCATGATTGATATGTTCTATGAATTTATTCATTTGGTGTGTGTCGTATAAAAAGCTTTCTGTCTAAATACAGTGGCAAAGACACAAATTAAATGAGCTCAAAGGATTTGATAATATCCTCAGTTCTACGGTTACTGCAAAATTACATAAAATCTTACAATCAACAAAATTAACTCGAGCTTTATTTCAAAGTGTTTGACCAAAATAGTGCCTAATCCTAAGATTAAATTATTTCATCAGCGTGAATCCTGGATAGTAATCTAGTGAGTCAAGGATTTAATATAATGCTTTATGACATTACCAATCTTTATGATCTTTACGGATCCAAGTCTTATGGTAACGGATACAAGCTTCAAAGAGATTGGAAATTTCAAAAAAGTTTTAAACAACAAGGAGAATACCCATGTGGGTATTCTCCTTGTTGTTTAAAACTTTAACGACCCTATTCACTCCTAAAACCTGCAAGCTATATTTTATCTACAAAGATACTCATCCCCATAGGTGTAATATAATTCAAAAGTTTGTTATAAGCAATATGTGGCACTTATGCAAAATAACTTATCAAGTTTGACTTTATAATCATCACTACCTGACATATTTATAAGACCCTTTGATATGGTGAAGTTGATCTGAAAATGATTGATTCGCATTGCAGCACCATATTCTAACGATGTATTGAAGCGTTTCATGTCCAAATCGTCATCATACATATTTAGTGAGGTTAAAGTTTCACCATTATATCGCATATAGATTCTTCCTTTCAAGCCATAATCCAAACCCACTCCACCATAAAGAGCCAATTGGAACCATTTGCTGAAGTTGAGTGAATATTTGAAATGAATAGGCATATATAAACAATGTTCCTCAGCTGTGAAGTGATATGACAACTCATCAGTATAGATATCCTCGCTTTTGCTGAAATAATACTCGTAAAATATTCCTGTATTAATTCCAAAACCATATCCAAATTGAGGATCAACTCGAATGCCCACTTGTATGCCATTTGTTGGACTGTCTTCTCCAAACACATTTACTTTTTCAATATAGTCAGAACTATGGTAAACCCATTTTTTCTGGACATAGCCTAGTGAATAGCCAATATAGTATTTATCCTTCGCTTTATTGAAGCTATGGTGACTATTGTGGTAAGAACTACTGTTAGAATAGGAGGTATTAACAGTGCTGGGATTGGTACTTCCTGATGAGGTAATGGGATCATTATAAGGTGTGATAGTATGACTTGAAGATGTATTGGACGAGCTATAAGGGGTTTCATTCGCTGGGCTTCCGCTGTGAGTTGAAGATGTGTTAGAAACCCTTTTCAGAAATGTCTCGACATCACTCCTCGACTTTGGCCAGATTGGTGTGAGCCCATAGGTTAAATTCATATCTTCAAGCTCCATATCAATGGCATTACCTTCAAGGGATTTCTTAAGATAGGATATACCTTTATTCATTTCTCCCTTTTCAATAAGCATTTTACCTGCACTTGCCATAGCTCTATGATTATTATATTTGATAGCTTTTTCATACCATCTAAGAGCTTCATCTGGTTCTTCAATAAGTTCTAAATTATAAGCCCACATATAGATTGCTGGTGGATAGCCTGCGATTGCGGATTTACCTAATTTGTTAAAAGCCGTTTCAGGGGATACAAATGTACCTTTTGGAAGAAGAGTATACCAAACATAGGTAAAATGTCCGGCCTTAGCACTTCCTAACTCTTCTGCTTTTGAGATATAATATAGAGCTTTTTGAGTATCTTGGTACGATACGAGGGGATTAATATACATGTTGGCTATTGCTAAATAAAATTCACTTTTCGCTGTAGGCGATAAGTCGTCTCTTTTCTGAAGCAATGACTCCATATCCTTGACATAAGGCAAGGCAGCCTCAAAGTCGTTATTTAATAGACAGTATTGCATTTTAGTCATGGCAATGTAAACGGGATCACCATATAATTCTGCATACTTAACGGCGGCTGAAAAATCATCAGAATAAATGGCGCATAGTGTAGCCAACCCATAGCATTGTTTTTTTAGAGATGATCTGTCATTCTGAGCACCTGACTCAAAATAATGCATTGCATTCATATAATTACCTTGGGAAAAAGCTAAAAGACCATTTAAGAAATTGATATAGGAACCTGAATTCGTAATAAATGCCGTGAGTTTACCCGCATTTACATCATATATAATCTTTTTATTTATTGACTTGCTTAAAGCAGGGTATTTTTGGACAACATCGAACACGATATAGAAATTGCTTATTCCTTCCATTGAAAGAACTACACTCTCAGACGTACCCACTTCACCGGTAGCATGATTCTGCCATTCTGTATTCATACTCATTTCTGGTTCCACGTAATATGTGGAATTTGCCAGTGTTGGGGTTGTGATTATCATTTCCAGTTTCTTGGGATACTGTTGCTGGATAGCCATAAGATAGTTACGGAGCGTAACCTCTTTGTTGGATTTTATGTCGTCGAAAGCAGAACAATCTGCCCCCGAAAAGAGAGTGTTGATTTTAGTGTTCAGGGTTCTCTCACCCTCACTAAATCTTACGAGCAGATCGCAAAATTGTTTTGCACTGTTCAGAGCGGCCTGTTCTTGAGATGCCGTTGGTTTCTGTGCTACCGAAATTATTGGGAGCAGCCCCAAAATAATCAAAAAAATTGTTCTCATAATCATTTGTTATTTTTAGTTATTTCACTTATCAGCCATCCGTTGTTATATGAATTGAGTTTGTCGTATCGTTCCACTTTGACTTTATAATCTCCTATTTCTATGTGATAGATTACTTTTGTAACTTTCTGCATAGAAATCAAGCCGTTCTCTATAAGATAAGCGTAGACACTCAATAGGTTGGGTTTGTAACCTTTATAGAAGAAAGATTGTACGTTTTTTGCATTCAGGTTTATCGTTTCCGGTAGAGTAATAAACGACGTACCATGCGCTCCAGGAAATATGGAGTGAACCGATGAGACCGAATCTGTTAGATTTGAAAACAGAGGTGATTCGACATCTTGAATCACCCACTTATAGATCACGTCTTTCACTTGTTCTGTCCGTAAGTAAAGAGTAATAGGATAAACCTTATTATTCATTTTGAATGAAGAGATTGCCTCAGCATACCAAGTGGTATCGGCATAGTTGATCTTACTTCCTCTCTCCATGACATAATCAAGGAATTTCGTTGAGATTGAATCCGTGTTTCTGTCTTTATCCAAAAATGTTTCGAAGTCAAGAAGAGTAGTGAGACTCTTTCGTTTCATTTCTAAAAGAGAATTAACGGTGTCATTCTGCGTAACCACCGGTTCCCCTTTGTAGTTGACCTCATAGTTGAATCTTTGGAAAAACTCATCGATAGACTTCACTTTGAATATCAATTCATTTTCGTCAATCACCTCAGTGAAAATCTGTGAATACAAAGTGGTAGACATCACGCCTAACAACACTAAAAGGGAGATAACCCATATTTTAGTTCGCATAATAAAAGGATTTTATTGATTTGGTAAACGTTGGGTTTCTGTCACATTGATATCACCGAATTTCATATCCCAGTAAGTCCCGAGACTTCCATCATCAACTCTTGTGATATAAACATTAACATCTTTTTGAGTAAAGTCGCGATAGACCACATTCCGACCTTCCTTGCTACTGTTTTCACCTGAAAAATACTGAAAAAACGAACATGTACCCATATATAGATTGTCACTTACCTTATACAGATTACTGATGAGGCAGGTCTTGGCCTTCTGGATGCTTACACGAGTATACGGAAGGTTGCGGAGGTTCCTCAGATACTCTTTCAGGGATACGTCATGCACATGCCCCGTAGAAACACTTGAAACTTGCATTTTTACTGCCTCGTGCAGGGCATTACTCTCGTCGTACCATTCATTCCCCTTACCCATAAACATTTCCGGAAGGGTGCGTATATAGTGGTCTTTGATTTCATTGTCTTGTTGTTTGTCGGCAATAATTTCTAGGCCCATTTGGAAGGCATCCACCCGCTCTTGACATTGCACTTTGAACGCCTCAATCTCTTCTGGTGACAAGTCATGTGTCTGCTGGGCTCTCCCTATCATCAGAGAGAAGCATCCAACTAAAAGGACAATGATTAATTTTCTCATAATGTTAGCTTTTATTATTACTGATAATGAATTTCGTGCACTTTGAGGTAGATGATTTTTCCTGAGTCGTTTCTCTTGGTGTCCATCACCACTACTTGATCCATATTGGTAGCCATGCTCAGGTAGTTGAGATAACCTTCAATACTGCTCGTGTTGACGATAGTTCTGTTGTCGCAACCAACGACCTGTACTTTTGACTGCATATCGGCGAAATAACCCTTTGCATTTTTTATGTTGCGGATACGGTCAAGCTTGGACACGTTTTGATTGGCAACAATTGATAAAGAGTATGCCAGATTATCTTGTTGGTTTGTCGCAGCGTCATTTGAGGGTGTGGGCTGCGAGGGGATTGTATTAAGGTGAGCATTTGCAGTATTTGTTGAGAATAATTCGATCTCAGACTTGTAAATCGGTACCTGTGGGGAGGGAGAGCCATTGCTGTCTGTGTTGGCTTCTGTTAGTTTTCGTGTCACAGCTACCGTATTATTCATCAACGACTCCCAATTGACGTTCTCATTACGTGTTACAAAATATTGTAACATGGTTAAGAAGGAATGAGTTAGATATCCCCCGGCATGATAATATTTCCCATCTTCTTTAAAAATGTAGCAACCTGAGGTGTGGCCAGGCTCGCTAGATGCTGCAATCAATCCTCCCTTTGTGTTAAGAAATAGATTCTTATATACATCAGTTGTAGTTTTTGAGAGTATAGTAGCACCTTTTGAAGCGGTATTGTCATTCCTATAATAACCCTCTATGATTGAATTACACATATCTCCCATTACAATAGTGAGACGGGGATTCTTCTTTTTAATCTGTGTGTAGACATCATACAGTGGGTATAGTTGGGATCGGCTGTTAAAATTCTCATCGTTGACAAACAGACACATTTCCGGAAATTGTGTATTCTCATTTTCTGCACGGCCTCCGTGACCTGAGTAATAGAAATACACAATATCATTCGAGGCACAGGTAAGGTTATTTAACACTTTATCAAGATTTTCACGATTGAAATTGCTTGTCGATCCATAGTAGTTATACTTTTTCAGTGAATACCCTATGGCTTTGGCAATTGTTGTCATTTCAAGCTCCATACGCTTGAAGTCAACGCCTACAGATTCTCCAATACCCCTGTTTCCGGTATTGGCAAAAATTATGCCGTGCAAGGTCTGGGCCACTGAAACTATTGGCGATAATTGCCAAATCGCACAGATTAGCAATAGTATAAATTTCTTCATATCTATATATTTATTAGTTTTTTATAATATTCTTCGTGAGGAAATACCAAAGATGCCCATCTGGCAAGAATTCTCATATTTTTCATCCCGTAATATTTTGGGCTCCCGTGATCGTCGGCTACTGCAACTTCTTCAGAACCAAATGAGAGTAACATGTATCCTCGGCATTTATCCTTGGTGAAAACTAATATAATGTTGGGGTGAAAGGGCTGCCTGACAGGGGAATAGTCGGAGCTTAACAATTTTGAATCAGAAACTATGAACGATAGAATATCGAATTCCTTTTTCTTCAATATTCCGATATCCTTTTTAATTTTATAATTGAAAAGACACTCACCGAGTACAGTGCTGTCATGAGAATTAATGAAATTGTGAGTTTCATACACACGAACTTTATCTGGCTCTTTAAATATCTTATCTAAGGAGTCGTTATAGATTGGTGAGGAAGAAGGTGTATTTTCACCTGGCAGTATTTCTTGATGGCTATGTTCACGTAGGCAAGAGCACGATGGCAAATTTGCGGAAAGTAATATGGTTAACAAAATAAGGATACCATAGATGTTGCGCATACTTATTCTCAGACCCTCCCAGTTCCTCTCAGGTCATTTATTTAAACACGAAGCGTGGAACTGACTACACCATCGTAAAGTTGAGGTCCTGAGATTACCTTGACACAAGTATGGGAATAGCAGCCCACGCTATACGCGTGAGAACCACTATGCTACCTTCTTGTGTCTTTTTGAAATTTCTCAGGTTCCAACTTTACAAGATAAGCATAACGCTTCTTTATTTTTCGATATGTTGAGGTGATCTCTTTCACCTGGGGGCAAAATTAGTAAAAATTTTTGAAAAGTACAGCAACTTTAATTGAAAATGTTGGCAAGTGGTTCGAAAACGACTATGAGCGTCGAGGGTGAATTCGCCCTAAAAGTAATCTATAAGGATGGGTGTGGTTATATTAAAGACCTTCAAGACAAGATAAACGAGGCAATATTCTCGGAATTCATTTCCGTGGGATTTAGTGCCAGTAGTTATACACGTACAAGCAAAACATGGAGAATTTCGAAACTCGGTCAAACTATGTGCGTGATTTGGATATAGTTTACTCGTAATCCAGAAGAAAAAACTCTTTTTGTGGTGGGGTGTTAGGCGAGGAGGAGGACGAGCACGATGCCGAAGATGATGAGAAGGGTGTTGGAGATGGCGTAGGTGATGGTGTAGCCGATGGCGGGCACAGTGCTGCCAAGTCGCTCCTGGATGGCTCCGAGGCCGGCGGTGGTCTTACGCGCTCCAGCACAACACCCTAACGCGATGGCAGGATGAAACTTAAACACCTTGTAGCTCAGGATGAGCCCGAAAAAGAGGGGCACAAGCGTCACGATCAAACCTCCTACGAAAATCTTGGGCCCAACGGCCATGAAGGAGTCGACAAACGTCGGACCGGAAGCTATGCCGATAACGGCGATATACAGATTCAAACCAAGATTATTGAACACCCACAAGGAGGCCTTCGGTATGGCTCCATACACCGGACGCTTCGAACGCAACCATCCCAAAATGAGACCCATCACCAACGCGCCGCCACTCGTGCCGAGGCTCACGGAAACGTTGCCGAATTTCACCGCGAGACATCCGAGCAGGCCGCCTAACAACACACCGAGTCCGACGAACACGAAGTCGGTGGCAAGTGTCGGAGTATCGGCATAACCCATATTTGTGGATGCGACGGTAACGTATTTCTTGCGGCCTACAATCTCAACAACATCGCCCGGATTCACAACGACATCTTTCGACGGCATCACTATCTTGCCATCGCGTTTGATGCGTTTTATCTCAACGCCATACATGAAATCTTTTTCAACGAGCTCCGGCACACTCATACCGCCCTTATCTTTCGCTATCGTCACCTCGACATCCTCGACAGGGAAGGTGAGGATACCAACTCCCGGCACTTCCTCCCCAAGCCATGAATTATCGCCTACAATAAACTCGCGGCGCCCGGAAACCACTATCACGTCGCCCGAATGCACCACGCTGTCTTTCGTGGCGTCGGCCACATTGCCATCGGCCGTCTTAATGCGCTCTACAAGCAGTCGGCGCCCTGTAGATTCAAAGCGTGACTGAATCTCCTCTACGGTGTGAGGCGTAGCCATCCACTCTCCGTTGGCACGGAAGGCGCGGAAGGCCACCGGACGGCAAGCATCAAAAAAGGCTGGATCGTCGGAGGCTGACCCTTGTGCAAGATTACGCTCATATTCATGCGTGAGATGTTTCACTTTGTCGAGTCCACCCATCATCCAGGGGCCGATGTAGCCGATGAGCCACACAGCCCCGAGTGTGCCGAACACGTAGGTCATGGCGTAGCAGACGGGAATTGAATTCGCCATCGCCTCGATTTTATCAGCAGCTGCAGGAAGCGTGGCGATGGTGTCTTCAGCAGCCCCTACTACAGGGGAGGCGGTGGAGGCTCCGGCCATCATGCCGGCAGCCTGACCCGGATCAAGCCCGAGCCAAAGCGCCACTACCCACGAAACGCCAAGAATCATCGCACACATCACCACGGCAAACAGCACCTGCTTCAAGCCGTCGCCTTTCATCGACTTGAAAAACTGCGGGCCAACACTATAGCCGATACAGAAAAGGAAGAGCATGAAGGAGAGGGTCTTGAGCGGACCGCCCACATTGATATCCATCTGCCCCACGATGACACCGACTATTAGCACCGATGTCACTGTGCCGAGGGAGAACCCTTTGAATTTGATGCGTCCAATCAGGAAGCCAAGGCCGATCGTAAGGAAGACGGCCAATGCCGGAGTGTGCCGGAATGTTTCAATAAACCACATGTATGCAATGAATAAATGGAATCTATAAATAAATGGAATTTATAATAGATTAACATTTCTGCTTCTCTCTTTGTTTTCGCAACCCCACGCAATGCCACGCAGCACCATGCAATGCCACGCGGCGGCTATTTATCGTCGTCGGCCGGCTCTTCTGTGGTGAGGTTGCGGTCGATATATTCGCTTGGGAGCATACCGAATTCTTTGCGGAAGCAATAGCTGAAGTATTTCGGATCATTAAATCCTACGGCATAGGCCACCTCCGAAATTCTCACCCCTTTCTGCGTGTGTATGATATGGAGAGCAGCCTTCAGACGTATGTGGCGCACGAAAGCGGTGTAGGAGAGGCCGGTGAGGGCTTTCAATTTGCGGAAGAGAGTCGATTTCGTCACCCCGAGTTTATCCATAAACACCTCCTGAGTCAGCTCCGGATCGGCTATGTGTGCCTGCACCACCTCCAAAGCACGGTTGAGAAACTCCTCGTCGGCTTTCGACCGAGAAAGATGCCCCCACTCTGAGGCTTTCAGAAGCGTTTGCGGCTCGTCGGGATCAGCCGCCTCCAATTCTCCCGTAAGGCGACGCAGGTTGGCCTGTGTCTCAGCCAATTCCTGAGCCTGGGCGTGAAGAAGGCGACGCAGGCGACTGTAGTTGCGCCTGCTCAGACTGCCACGCCAGTATCTCACCCCCATCACAATCGCGCCACAGATGAGAGCGGCATAAATCAGTTTGGCCCACCATGTGCCCCAAAGCGAGGGGAGCACTTTCACCTCTATCTGTCGCTCCTCTTCCTCCCAGCCTCCGTAGGGGTCAGACACACGCACATGCAGGCGATACGTGCCCGAGGGGAGATTGCTGTAGTAGGCCACTCGTCGGTCGTTGTCGGCCATAATCCAGTCTTTATCAAAACCTTCGAGCCGATAGGAGTATTTGCGTTGCATGAGATTGTCGGAATAGTCGAGCACGCCAAACTCCACAGCGAAGCTGTTCTGCTCATGTGGCAGTGTGATTTTCTCGCAGAAGGGGGGCGATAACGGCGAGAGTTCCGTGCGCTCTTCGGGCAGCATATCGCTCCAGGAGACTCCCTCCACCCGAATGTCGGTGAGCGACACAGGCAGCTTCACACCCTCCGCTTCGCGCACATTCCCGGAGATGATGTTCAGCCCGTTAGGGCCGCCGAAGTAGAGATGCCCTTCATGGTCGCGACATGCCGCCTTGCGGTGAAAGTAGTTGCCTTGCGCGCCGTCGGTGGCCGAAAATACGCGGAAATGCACGTTATCAAGAGAGGCAGCCTCTGCCATCATGAGATTTACGAGCCCCTTGTCGGTGGCTACCCATAGATTGCCGGTAGCGTCGCCCAAGATTATCGAGACTGTCTCCCCCGGCAGGTTCCATTTCATCTGCACGGGCAGGAAGGAATCGGTCTCGAAATCGTAAAGACTCAGCCCCGTTTCTCCCGAACCGGCCCAGACACGCCCCTGATTATCACAGTATACCACCGAGAGGGCCAGCGTATTGAGTGTACCTTCCGACGGGAGGTAGCGCTTCACGGAGTAGGTGGAGGCATCAGTGCCCGAGCCGTCGATGCGGAGCATACCTTGCCCTACGGTGGCCACCCAGATCACCCCGTCGCTCCCCTCGGCTATGGAGTATACCTGTATCTCCTTCCCCACGATATCATCGAAGCGGAGATAGGAGCCGTCGGCCGTCACAAGCGAAAGGCCAGGCAAGCCTCCTGTCCAGAGGCGATGGCGAGAGTCGATGAAGAGCTCCGACACACGGTCGCCGGCGAGCCAAGGATGATTGGCACGGGTGAAATGGTCGAGCAGATGCATGGAGCTGTCTATGCGGTAGAGGCCGCCGTCGTAGGTGCCCACAAGTATGTTGCCGTTCTCCTCTTCGAGCAGACTCGTCACGGTGTAAGGGGTCTTCACCCCCGCTGAGAAGGGGAGAGGAGTGGTGTCGATCACGTCGCCTGTACGTGGGTCGTACACCACCAGACCGGCGTTGCTGCCCAGGCTTATCCATAAGCGCCCTTGACGGTCGGCGAGGAGGCGCGACACATAGGCCGTGCCGAATCGCGCCACGAGGTGCTTCAGGGGGTCGTGAGAGAGTGGCGGGGTGCGTGTGGTGAAGGCCATGGCTCCGTGGCCGAGGATGCTGATCCACATGTTGCCAGTACGGTCGGGGAAGATCGACGTCACCTCACGCAGGTCGGGCTGGTCGTCGGGCGTGGTGAGGGTGATGAAGCTGCTGGCCCCATCGGCCGGTGCGTTCTCCTCGTTTAGCAGACTTACCCCTCGGCGCGTGCCTACCCAGAGCGTGCGTGTGGCAGGGTCTTCCGAGATGGAGTAGATGATATTGTCGCAGAGGCTATGGCGATTGGCCGGATCGTTGGCATAGCGTATCCAACCGGCTTTCTGCGGGTCGTAAGGATTGCGGAGCATGAAGAGGCCACATCCCCACGAGCCTACCCAGATGCGGTGGCGACTGTCTTCGAAAATCACGTGGGCCGATTTGCGCTCATTGATACGGGGATAAGCGTGAAACTTGCCCTTGTTGTCGAGGCGGTAGATCCCCTCGTTCCACGTTCCGATCCAGATATGGCCACGCGAATCTTCCATGAGGGCCTTGACGGAGGTTTGCGGCATCACATCGCCTGAACGCTGGCGCGTGTAGAGAAGGGTGGTGTCGCTGTCGTCGAGATATTCATAGAGCCCCTGGTCGGTGCCGATGAAGAGGCGGCCGCTGCGAGTGGCGAGTATGCAGGAGATTGTGTTGTTGCGGTTGCAGAGGTCGGGGCGTTTGCGAAATGTGCCGGTGGTCATGTCGTAGACGTTGACTCCGTCGACGGTGCCGATCCAGATGCGATGACGATTATCTTCGGTTATGGCACGTATGTCGTTGTGGGTGAGCACTTCACCGCGCCGTATGCCGGATTTGTACGTTTCCGTGCGGCTACCGTCGTATCTCACCAGACCGTTGCGAGTGGCTCCCCAGATATACCCCCGGCTGTCTTGCATGAGCTGCTCCACTTCATCGGAGGGGAGGCCGTCGGAGGTGGAGAGCGTGCGCAGAAGCGACGGCGTGGCTGCCGACGTCTCTGCCGGCCACAACGTTGCCAACGCCATCGCTATGAGCGACAGCGAGATTATCAGTGAGATCCGTAATGTTTGGCAACGTTTCTTCATAACCTGCTGACTGGATTCAAGATAAATTTGAGGTTAATTAGTTTTTTAGGGTTACAGGTGAAGCAGCCGGCTCGATGGCGTCGATGAGCGCTTTCTTGCTCAGCTCCACGGGTCGGGCCATAAACTCGGGCACATTGTAAGATTTCATCCGCCTCAGGTTATGGTCGGCCTCCTCTTGTGGGAGGATAAAGGGCTTGTGAGCCTTGCCGTCGCGGTCGAAATGAGCGAGATAGAGGCGCGTGTAGGAGCCATCGTCGCGGCGGCTGCTGAAGAGAATCCATCGGCCGTTTGACGACCATGAATGGTAGCTCTCCGTCTGCGCGCTGTTCACTTCGTCGAGCGGCCGCGTCTCGCCCGTCTGAAGATCGGTGATGTAGAGGTCGGCATCAGGGTGCCAGATATGGAATGTGCCGAACTCGCCCATCGTTGAGAGGAGGTAACGGCCGTCGGGAGAGGGACGGGGCAGCGTTATGCTCTTGCCGATTTCGGAGGCGCGGAAGATGGTGTCGGGCTCTCCGAACGTGCGCGTCGAGGGGTCGAACGAGCGTCGGTAGAGGTCGTATTTGAAATCCTTGTAATTGAGCGCCTGAAACTCCGTCATCTCTTCAGGCGTGAGCGCGGGCACATTGGCCGAGACATACCAGAGGCTCTTGCCGTCGGGATGCCAGTAGGGGAAGGTGGCGAGCTCTGTGGGCGAATTTTCGATGATGCTCACGGAATTATTCTCCACATCGAAAAGAATAAGGTCTGATTCAGCGTCTTGCACTTCCACCTTATTGTGTAGGTTGGTGTGGAAATTCTGCGAAGTGGTGTTCACTGAATAGGCGATCAGAGGCTCCGTGGGATGCCATGAGGGGTAGACGCCCGAAGAGATTGTGCTGTCGGTCTTGAGGTTGAGTTTGCGCAGGAGGCCGTTGTGGCAGATGAGGGTGCCGGGATGGCCCACACGCAAGTGGAGCTGCATATTGCCAGTGCGGTTGTAGTCTTGATAAGAGTGGCAGTTCATGCATTGCCCCTCTTTTTCATCAGAGAGCACATGGCTGTTGAAGATCTCATTCTCCTCGAAATTCTCGAGATTACGCTGGCAGATGGCCATATCTTCGAAAGTGATGTAGGAGGGTTCGATGAGGCGATAGGAGATATAGGGGTCGATGCTGTCGGCCACGGCATTGGCAATGCGGGGAAAGCGGGTCCAGCTGTTGCCGAAGCGGGCGTAGATCTCGGTATACACGGTGTCGGCCTCGGCCAGGAGGGCGTGCCATTTCTTCACGGGAATTTTGGTCACGTCGCCTTTCATGCAGATGCCCTGGGTGTCTTTGCGAGAGTAGATGTGGGTGACGTATTCATCTGCCACGGTGTCGATTCTGAAATTCAGCGGAGCGATATTGCGCGGCATGGTGATATCGGTATAATCGGGAGTTATGGCAATAGGGCTGCTTGTGGGAGTGCTCTCATCGGGTATGTGGGGAGAGCAGCTTCCGAGAGCAGCGAGAATCAGGGGCAGGATATATAATCGATTCATCAGATTTAGGTGGTTTTCAGATTATTGACGAGGAAATAGTAATACCAGTAGGTGTCGCCGAAGAGCGGACGGAATGCCTCGGCATTGGCTTCGTTGGAGAGGGAGCTGTTTCTGCGGGCCATCTCCATGAAGGTGTTGAAACGCGCCTCCACTTCAGGGTCGATGTTGAATTGGCGCCAATCTACCTTCCCTTCGAGTGTGGAGAAAAGAATGGCAGCCTCCTGATAATGACGTGGCAACTTTGGATGGGTGCTCGCGTAGAGGATGAAGCGGGGCCAGAAGCCGTCGATGCTCTTCATGATGAGGTTGAATTGCATCGAAAGCTCTACGAGAGGAGCCGGGCCACCCTCCAGCGCACTGATGCTGCGGCTCAGGTAAGTCTCCGTAAGACCGCCGTCGCCTCCCAGACTGTTGCCGTAGGCCATGAGCGGACGGATCGTCTTGAATTCGGGATCCTGCTCCATGAGGGCCGGATTGTCGGCGTAGGCTGCATATTTCGCCGCCCAATCTTTGTGGGAGCCTGTGCGCGAGAGTAGGGCGAGGTAGCGGCGGGCGAGCTCTGGCTCACCCATGAGAAGGGCACACTTCGCCATGCGCTTCAGATAGGCCACTTTCTTGCCATACTCCACCATATCTTCCATGGCCCAGCGATATGAATCATAGACCCGGCCGAAGTGGTAGAAGAGAGTGCTGGCTCCGGCGTTGCGGAGCACATTGCCCGGCAGCGGCGACGTGTAGGGTGCGTCGCTGATAGGGAATGTGAAGAGGCGGTCGCCGGCATTGCCATTGTGGAGCAATGTGGCGTGGGTGAGGAGGTTTACGAGACGCGTGGGGCGCTCATCGAGCGCCGAGGCAGCTTCGATTGCACGGTAATAGTCGCCCTGGTCGAGCGCATCTTCCATCTCTACGGCGGTCTTGAAGTTGGCGTCGTCGTAGCGGAACGCCACCACCGAGATAATCGAGAGCACGAAGATGGCCGAGGAGATGCCGAGAGCCAGCCCATTCTTCTCTTTCGAGGCTTTCTTCTCACGGCGTTTCTGGAGCCAGGGAAGTAGAATCATAGCCGCTGTGATAAAGATGAGGGCAGCCTTGTAGGGGAGAAGGAGGTCGAGCTCGCCCCCATTCATGCGTGGGAGCCCGGCGGTGTAGATCTCGCTCTTCATAGTGTGAGAGCCGAAACAGTAGAAGCAGAGCTCAGGCCAACCGATGAGCAGGAGCACGCCGAAACAACGCTCCCACGAGAAGGAGCGGTGGTGAAAGGCGTAGATCACGCAGAGTGCCAACCCGAAGAGGGCATAGAACCCCAAGGGCTGATAGAGGGCTGTGGCGCAGAAAATCACGATGAGGCGCAGCAGCGTGGTGTGGCATTTCTCGAAAGCGAGGCAGATGAGGAGCGAGAAGGAGATGCCGAAGAGGCCGTTCCAGGCGAAGGCGGGTGTCTTGGCGGTGAATAGTTCGTAGCCGGGTAGGAGTGTGAAGAGAAGCATCATGGCGGGCACGAAGACGGCCGCCGGGAAAAGCTGACGTTTGAATCCGGCCGTGGCGGCTGTGAGCCACCACATGCCGAGCAGAAGGAGGGAGTAGACAATGCTGCCTATTACGGGATGGCTGAAGAGCTGATTGAAGAGGCTGCTGAGCCATATGATCAGGCCCCCCGGTGTCTGCATACATTCGGCAAGGAAGTCGGAGCCGCTCATAAAGAGCGACATGCTCTCGAGGAGGCGCAGATAGCTCTGGCCTCCCATCGAGAGCAATGCTATCAATGAGAATAGAAAGAAAAGGACGAGGGATGATATTTTTAGAATTTTCGCCATGATGAGTCAGAGATGATATTTTTTTACCGGATCTGGATCTTGCGGATGCAGTGGCCTATCGGAGAATAGAGAGCCACGGCGTAGATTCCGGCTGGCAGTTCACGTGAGAATGTCGCTACGTTGGCTCCGGGAGCGAGGGTCAGGTTAAGCTCCTCTACGGTGATGCCGGAGGTGACGTCGGTGATGCTCACGGATGCTTCTGCCGATTCGGGAGCGAAGATGCGGAGAGCGTGGCGGTCGGCCTTCACTGCGAAGGGAGAGAGCTCCGTGGCCGTTACGCCGCTATCGTCGTAGTTGCTCTGAGTCTCCATCTTCAGGAGATTCTGCTCGCGGTAGAGGGCGCTGAACTGGTCGGCCGCTTCGTAATCGTATTCGTAAGAGTCGAAGTAGAGACCGAAGCATTGCGCGTCGGTGGCTCCGGCAGCCGTCATGAAGAGCTGGGTGCCTGCGCGTTGCGACGAACCGGCCACTGTGAGCGTCTTCTTGTCGTGCATGCTCTGGAGATAGTAGGTGCCATCTTCCTGAAGTTCGAGATACCATTTCTGGCCCACGATATCGGCCTTTTCGGCAAAGGAGAGTGCGCCGAACACGCTCTGGAGATATTTCCCCGTCTTGACATCGACAAAGCGCCAGACGTAGGGATTGTAGGTTGCTTCCATGCGGAGGCTCACGTTGGTGTCGTCGTTGTCGTCGTCGATAAAGAAACCGTTGCCGGTGGTCGACATCCAGCGGTCGGAAAATTTGTCGAGTATCCTCACAATGGCTCCGTCGGCAGGCTCTGCGAGGCGGCGGAAACGGTCGCAATCGTCGAATACCGAAGTGTCCCAGCTGTCGCGCCATCTCACTGTGGGATAGCCCGAACGCAGACTTAGCGGCAGCCACACGTATTCCGATTTCGCGCCTATGTCGGAGGTGTTCCAGCGGTCGCCCATATAGATGTAGGCATTGTCGTGGCCAGGCACCTTGAGAATGAATGTGCTCTGAGAGCGGTAGGTGGTCTCCGCGCCGTCGTCGGTGCAGAAGTTGCCGCCGGGGGTCCAGTAGCCGAGAATTTCGGTGGCCATGGCGGTGTGTCCCGGGTTGGGATCCCAGCCCGAGCAGCCGGAGAATACGCCGAAATAGGTGTCGCCGGTGCGTATTATGGCGGGAGCCTCCAGGCGAAGCCCGTTGAGAATCTTAGTCTCGGTCACTGGGCTTTGTTCGGTGGAGAGATAATCGTCGGAGAGGAGGGCCACGTTGATGTTGGTGTTCATGTCGGTGGCGCAGAAATGGTATGCCTTGCCGTCGGCATCCTTGAAGATGGTCTGGTCGCGCGAGTCGTGGGAGTTAGGACGGAATGTGTCTACAAACTGATATTCGCCGTCAACTTCATCGGCCACAGCCACGCATACACGGGCTTCGCCGTAGCCTGTGCCATCTTCCCAATGGCTATACATCACCCATTTACCTGTGGCATCGTTGTATATCACCTTAGGACGCTCCAGAATACACTTCCCCGTCACGGGATCGTTGGCCGCGGAGGTCTTCATCACGAGCCCTTTGCGTTGCCAGTTGTAGAGGTCGGTAGAGGTGTAGCAGCTCACTCCGTTGCTGGTCATGCCGGTGCGGTCTTCGCCAAACCAATAGTAGACGCCGTCGTGCTCCACGACGCATCCGCCGTGGGCATTGATATGTTTGCCGGTAGTGTCGGCCCAGGGAGAGCCGGGAGTGATCTTGTTGAGGGCTCCCATCATCTGAAGTGAGGAAGCGGCGAGGATAGCAAGGATTATGGATGATTTTTTCATTAGTTTCAAAATTTTGACGGGCCGTGGCCGCGAAGGTCACGGCCCGTCGGAGTGGATTGCATGGCGGTTATATCAATACATTACTTTCAATGTCTGATTGCCCGAAGGAGCTTCTACAGCAATGATGTAGAGGCCGCGGAGAGGGAGAGAGATGGCGTCGCCCGAGAGATAGCCGGGCAGGGCGGCCACGAGTTTGCCCGTAGCGTCATATAGAGTAACGCGGGCATCTACGGGAAGATTGTATATGGCGATGCCGTCGGCGAGAGTGCGCACGTAGGCGGCGTCGGCTGCCTGAAGCTCTGCAACGCCGGTCTCAAGGTCGGAGCCGAAGCCGGGGGCGAGCGGTGCGAAAGCGCCTGTGGTGTCGTAGGTGAAGTATTCGATGTTGCTGCCGGCGTTGCTGAAGCCTACGAGCTGATCGAGCTGGCGACCCATACCGGTGAGCTGCATCTCATCTACACGGAAGGCTACAGGGCTCGAACCCCAGCCGCCACCGTTGAGGAAGCGTTCGTTGTGCACCACCACCTTGATCTGCTTGCAATCGGCCGAAGTGGTGTAGTTGAGGCCGTAGGGCTGCATGCCGTTTTCGTTGGTGATGGTCACTGAAGCGCCGTTGCGGTCGCTCTGCACTTCCTGAATCTTCACGGAGCTCATGTTTGTGCCCGACTTGGTGTCCATGCCGCCCCCTGCGAGGAAGCTGAGGCTGTAGGTGCTGTTGGGAGCCACGTCTACGATCTGCGACACTGTGCCTGCGCCCCAGCCGTCGTTCCAGTTGTAACGCTGCAGCTTGAGCACGTGGTTGTTATGGTCGAGCGTGTTGTCGATCTCGTAGTTGTTGATCTCGTAAGTACAGTTGTAGCGGTCGATGGGGTCGACGATCCAACCTTCTATCTTGTTGGTGAGCGAGTCGGTGGTGCGGGCATTCCATTCACCCTCGAAACCGGAGTTCTTGAGGAGGTTTTCGGTGATCTCGGTGTCGCCGACAGCCCATTCAGGCTGATGGCCGTAGTCGGATGTGCGGAGGCGAGCCACTTCAAGGCCGTCGCGATAGATCACTACGCGTTTGTCAGAAGTCACGGCGTAGCGGTAGGTGTGGAATTTGCCGTCGTTGTTGTAAAATTGCTTCTTGCCGCCATCTTCAGCCGTAGCGGGATTCTCGAAGCCCACCTTTGAGGCGGCATTGTAAAGACCCATGGCTTCGGGTTCTACGTAAGCCTTGAAGGCTGCATCTTGTTCAGTGACAGCGAATGCGTCGAAAGAGCTGTTCTTGTCGATTTTCACGCGGAATTCTACGGTGTAGCCATCCTTGCCGGGAGCGAAACCGTCGGCGATGCCGTTGGAGAGGTAAGTGTCTTTGCCGCCTGCGTATACGGGATTAGCCTTGATATCCTTCTCCTCGAGGGCGCTGCCGTAGCCTACGAGGTCGATGTAGGTGCGCAGGTCGCCGCTACGCAGAATCACCTTACCTGTGGTCTCAGAAAGGGTGCTGTTGAGCGTCACACGGATCTGTCCACCTTTCGCGGGGTCAAGTTTGGCGGGATATACGGAGAAGCCGGCTGTCGCGCTTACGGTGATCGGGTCGGCAGAGAGAAGGTCGGCCACGTCGATCTTGATAGTGCGTGCCGAGCCGGTGCCGTCGAGCTCGATGTAGTTGGTCTCGGGAGTGATTACAGGGTTGGCGGGAGCGAATGCGCCTGTGGGGTCGTAGGTGAAGTATTCCACCTGAGCGCCACCCTTGGCGTAGCCTACGAGCTGATCGAGCTGGCGACCCATACCGGTGAGCTGCATCTCATCTACACGGAAGGCAACTGGATTGGAGCCCCAGCCGCCACCGTTGAGGAAGCGTTCGTTGTGCACTATCACCTTGATCTGCTTGCAATCGGCCGAAGTGGTGTAGTTGAGGCCGTAAGGCTGCATACCCTCTTCGTTGGTCACTGTAACAGACGCGCCGTTGCGGGTGTCTTGCACCTCCTGGATCTTCACGGAGCTCATGTTGGTGCCCGATTTCTTATCCATACCGCCGCCTGCGAGGAAGCTTAGGCTGTAGGTGCTGTTGGGAGCTACGTCTACCACCTGCGACACTGTGCCTGCGCCCCAGCCGTCGTTCCAATTGTAACGCTGCAGCTTGAGCACGTGGTTGTATTGGTCGAGGTCGTTGTTAATCTCGTAATTGTTGACTTCGTAAGTACAGTTGTAGCGGTCGATGGGATCTACGATCCAACCCTCCACTTTGTCGACGAGACCGTCGGCGCGAGTGTTCCACTCACCCTCGAAACCGGGGTTCTTGAGGAGGTTTTCGAGAATCTCTGTGTCGGCTGTAGCCCAGTCGGCCTGGTTGCCGAAGTCGGATGTGCGGAGGCAAGCCACTTCGATGCCGTCGCGATATACGAAGACGCGCTTGTCTGATGTCACGGCGTAACGATAGGTGTGGAATTTGCCGTCGCGGTTGTAGAATTTATGGTTGCCGCCATCTACGTCGGTGAGAGGGTTGTTGAAAGCCACGCGCGAAGTGCTGTTGTAAAGACCCATCTCTTCGGGGAACACGTAGGCCTGGAAAGCGCCGCCCTCTGAAGTGACGCCGTAGGCTTTGAATTCGTCGGTGGGTTTGGCAAGCTTTACACGGAATTCTACAGTGAAGCCATTCTCTCCGGCTGTGAAACCGTCGGCAGTGGTGTGGCTGAACTTCGAATCGTTGCCGGTGTGAACGGGCTCGGCCGAGAGGTCTTTCACGGCGAGCGGTGTGCCGTAGCCTTTGAGGCTGATCACCTGGCGGAAGTCGCCGCTGCGCATCACGAGGATGCCGTCGGTTTCGGGGAGAGTGCTGGCGTAAGTCACTCTCACGGTGGCGTTCTCCACGTTGGCAGGGAGGGTAGCGGGCGCCACCTTGAAGCCGGCAGAAGCCGTGAGGCGGATATCCTCGCTGAGGTTGGAGCCGCTGACGGTGAACGACTGCGTTCCGCCCGTGGAGGTGATCACGAGTTCACCGCTTGCCGGGAGCTTTACCGGGAGATTGTTTGCCAAAGGATTAGGCGCGCCGATAGTGAAATCGGCTGCAGGCGCGGAGGCTGAGCAAGCGAGCGCCAACATGGCAAACAACATTTTTCGATAATGATTTTTCATGTTGATTGGTTTGGTATTGATATAATTGGAAAATTAGATTTCGCAGGGTGTGAGAGAAGAGAGGTGATGGGGCAGGAGAGAAGGAAGCCAGGAGGGCCTTGGAGGAGACCCTCCTGGCTGGGGGTTGAATAATGACTGAAGTTTTACTTCACGAAGATAGTGCGGGTTACGTTGACAAGGCTGCTGCGGATAGCCACTACATACTTGCCTGTAGAGAGCGAGATCTCGGCAGAAGCATTATCAATGGCGATCAGGCGGCCGTCGAGGCTGTAGACAGCTACTGTGGCGTCGGTTGCAATACCGCTCACTGAGAGCGTGCCGCCGGCTACGTTGATAGCCACATCCTCGGCGAGAGTGTCGGCCACACCCACTGTGCCGATTGCATAGTCGAGAGCCTCGCGGAGAGCCTCGGTGATGCTGTTGAGCTGAGCCTTGGTGTAGTTGTCGGGATCGGCTACGAGATCCTTGGCATCTTGAAGGGCGATGTTGAGGATGAAGTCGTCGTTGTAGTCGTTGGCGGCCATGAATGCCTCGGCCTGCTCGATGAGCTGGTTGAGCTCTGTGAGATCATGAGCCGGGATAACCTGAGTGGCGAAGATAGCCATCTCCTCTTTGAGGGCGTTGAGCGCGTCGAGGAGTTCGGCCTGGGTTGCGCCCTGGTTGGCGAGCACCTGCTCAGCGTTTTCCGTCACAGCCTTGAGAGCCTCGATAGCGGTGATGGGATAGTTGCCGGGTTTGAAGCCGCTCACGGCGTTGTCTACAAGAGCCTGCGCCTCTGCGATAGCTTCGGCCAGACCGGTGCTTGCGCGCATCTGCTCGTTGAAGAGAGCTGTGGCCTCTGTGAGCTGAGCTGCGAGAGCGTCGGTGTCAGCCTGGTTGATGGCGTCGCGGTCGATACCCTCAGCCTCCTCAACCACTGCGTTGAGCGCGTCAACTACAGCCTGCGGACAAGCTCCTTCGCTGTCGCCGATCACTGTCACGCCGGCGAGAGCCTCCTGGGCAGCGGCGATGGCATTGTCGAGGGTATTGAAGTTGATAGTCACAATCGAAGCCTTGAGAGTTGCCATAGCGTCGTTGAGCTTCTTGGTGGCGGCGTCGATCTGCTCCTGAGTCATATCCATATTGGCTTCGGCCTCTTTTGCCTCCTGGAGGGCTACATTGAAGGCATCGATAGTCTCGGCGGGATAATTGCCGTTGAAGTCGCCAGCCACGAGGTTGCTGAATTCCTCACCCTCAGCTTTTGCGATGGCGTTGCGAAGAGCGGTGCGGTTGATTCCGATCACGCCGTTGATAAATGCCTCGCGGGCATCGAGCAGGGCGTTGAGGTCGGCCTCGGTAGGATCTGCGATGGCGGCTGCGGTGTCGATAGCGTTCTTGAAAGCGTCGACAACTTCCTGCGGACGCTGACCTTCGTTGTCGCCCACGTTGTCTTTCTCAGCTTCGTAGAGAGCGAGAGCGCAAGCGATGGCATCGTCGAGCACGGGTTTCACGGCTTGCACTTCAGTGTTGCCTGTGAAGGCCTCGGTAGAGGAGTTTACGAGAGCGGTGAGTTCGTCACATTCCTCCTGGTCGGTTACATTGGCGGCCTGCTTCTCGAATTCAGCTACGAGTGCGGCGAATTCGTCGATCTGGCTCTGATAGTACTGGCCAATCTGGATACCCACTGTTGCTGCGGCGAGAGTCTGCTTGGCGGCAAGAATCGCTGCATCGAGAGCGTCTTTTACGACGGCGTTGGGATTGTTGACGAATTCCGTTGTAGCGGCATTGAGCTCTACAGCCTTGGCGTTCACCTCATCCTGTGTGAGACCACGGAGCTGCTCGGCTGCTGCGATCACGGCTGCGAAGGCATCGCACTTGGCGTCGGAATACTGACCGATCTCGTTGCCACGGTCGATGTTTTCGAGTACGTAGCGGGCGTCGGCTACGGCCTGCTCAAGCACGAACACGTTGGGATCGTTGGGCATATCTACGCGGAGGAAGCGGCCCTGGTGGGCATCGTTGCCGGCGTTGAAGTCCTGGATCACGGGGTTCTTGCCGCTGCCGAAGGTGAGCACCTTGTTCTGGTCGTCGGCCTCCACGAGTGAGAAGTAGGGGAGATGGTTGACGGTAGTGGTGTAGCGCACGGTCCATGCGGGAGCGTCGGCGATCTCCACCATAGTCGCGTCGTAGGCGAGAGCCTTGCCGCCGTTTGTGAGGATGTAAGTGTATTTCTTACCTTCAACGGGAGTGAGGGTCCAGTGCTGTGCATCGTCGCCAGGTTCGAAGGAGGCTGTGCCCACTTTCTCACCCTCGTTGGTCATATAATTGGAGGCATATTTGCGCACGGAGTAGCGGTAAGTGGTGTTTGCCTCGGGTATGAAGTAGGGGTCGATCTTCTCGGCGAGGAAGGCGTTGATGGCATCGGTGAGAGTGCCGACGGCTTCTACGATCTGATCCTGAGCAGTAGCTGTGGCGAGTACGTTCTTGGCCTCGGCCACGGCGGCGGTGAGAGCGTCGACAGCTGCCTGGGGATAATTTCCGGGCTGATCACCTACCACGGCTTTTGCGATATACTCTTCAGCCTGAGCGATGGCTTTCTCCAGACCGATAGTCATGAGTCCACCCTCCTGCATCTCGCAGATCTGCCATTGGGCGTTATATTGGCTGCGGCTCTTGTTGGTGTAGATGAGGTCGCCGGGGTTGTTGTTGTCGGAAGCCCAGGCGCCGTTGAGGTTGAAGCGGTTGAGGGTGTAGACCTTCTGGTCGGCGTCTACGAGCTCAAACTGGAAGCGTGCCTCGTCGGTGTAGTCGGCCACCACGGTAGAGTTCCAGCCACCCTTTGTGGCGAGATACCCGCTGCCGTCGGCGAGCTTGAGATAGAACACGGCTGTGCTCTCGGCGCTCTGCTCGATTTCGAAGAGCTGGCTCACTTCGCCAGAAGGCGTTGCGAGGGCGGCTTCGTTGGTGGCGTTGATGCCCATCACGAGGCCGCTGTAGGTATTGAGGAAGTAATATTTCTTGGCGGGGTCGGGGAAGAAGACGATCTGAGCGTTCTTAAACGCCGTGCAAGCTGTGTTGAGCTTGGCGGCCGCCTCATTATAGACGGCAGTGTCTGCCTCTGTCCACACGGTAGCCTCTGCGATCGCCTCTTTGAGAGCGTCGGCAGCCTCAGCGGGATATTCGCCGATGCCAGTGCCGATAGTAGCGTTGGCTACGAGATCGTTGGCATACGTGAGCCAGCTCTGAAGATTCTTGGCAGCGTTGATGAAAGCGTTGAGAGCGTCGGCTGCTTCATTCACGTCGGCCTGCTCGGTAGCGTTTGCGAGAATGCCCTCAGCCTCGGCGATTTTGCCGTTGATGGCTGCGAGCGCATCCTGAGAGAGATTGTCGCTTTCGCTGTCGAGGAAGTTTTTGCCATTCTCGATGGCTTCTTCAAGACCACTGGTGATTAAACCGGAAGCAGAGGCCTCGACGATTTTCCAGATATGCTTGCCGTCGCCACCAGATTTGTCGGTGTAGATGCCTCCACCATCATTGTTGTTGTCGGTGCCGAGATAGGCGCCGCGACCCATGTTGAAGATCTTCACGAAATCTTCCACGTGAGAGTTCCAGATCTGGAACTGGGCGAAGGGATCGGCGGGATCGTCGAGGAATTTGATGGTCCATCCGGAATCACTTCCGAGATACTGACCGTTCTCGAGTTTGATGTTGTAGACGGGCACCTCGCCGTCTTCAGCGATTTCGAAAGTGAATCGCTGGGAGTCTCCGGCTCCGGGACTCATGATTTTCACGGTGTTGTCGGTGACAGTCATGAAATAGCCGCTTGAGTGCATGATCATGTACTGTTTTCCCGGCTCGGGAGTCAGAAGGGCTTCGGCTCGGAGTTGGGGAGCGAAGAGGCCGATCATCATCACAAGGAAAGTTAGAAACTTTTTCATTTGGGATAATAGGTTGGTTAATAAAATAGATAAAAGGTTATACATAGCGACTCGCAGTGTGAACAGCCCGGCAGGGCGCCGGGTAACTGTACATCGCTTCGATTCTCATCGCAAAATTACCTCCTCAAATATTTCAGGCGGTGGAGAAATGTGCCAATAAGGATGAAAAATGTTGCCTCGCAGCCCTCAGCGGCTAAAAGACGAAAAACGCCCCTTTTTTACGAAAATGCTCCCTCAGAGCCATTTTCGACCCAAATCATCCCAAAAAGAGGGTGAAATTCGTAAAAACCACCCCATATTCGCCCCTCGCTCCCCCTTTGTTCCCCCTTCGCTCCCGCAAAGCCCCTCCTCCGCCCATCGGAAGCGGCCGCCACGCAGCCGCCACTGCAAACAGTGTATAAAAACAAGAGGTGCATCATACGCTTGCGTATGATGCACCTCTGTGAAAGGATTCTCTAAGAAGAATTCTCAGAGATAGATTATCGTATGATTACTTTTTCAGATTTATTGCCGAGACGAACCACATACACACCAGGCGTGAGCGATATGAGTCTGCTGCCATTGACAGTTTCTTGGAAAATCACTTTGCCGTCGGCTGCAACGACAACGACCATTTCGCCGGCGCAGTCATTGACACGGACACCATCTTTGAGGACGGTGAGCGATGATGCATTCACCATATCAATGCCCGTAGGATTGGTGGCAACTTGCACAAAGGCAGGTTTGCCTTCGCCAATATCGAATCTCGGAGCAACGATATAGGTGTATGTGCCGGTGTCAAGACCGCTGTCTGTGTAGGTCTGGTTGTCTTTATCAACAGTCGCGATCAATTCCTCGTCACGATAAATATTGTAACCGGTGATTTCGATTGAACGGGTTTCGCCCGCTTTCGTGAAAGTGACGTCGTCGATCATAAGGAGGAATGCACCTACCGCACATGAGCGGATAGCGAAGTGGTTGGTGCCATCTGGGAGATCGTAGCTATATTCTGTCCATGCGTAGGGTACGGCAGGGATAGTGGCAAGCAATTCGAAATCACTGATGTCGCTACCGGCTTTAGAAATCCAGATTTCAACCTTCTCAAGATAACTCGGGTGATAGCTCTTTGCCCAGAAGGAGATAGTTTGAGCGGCTCCGCTGAGTGCTGGTGAGATAGCCCAGTCGTCAACCTGCTTGTCGTCGTATCTTACAAGAGATGCAAGATACTTATGTCCGGAATGAGCGTCAAAGCTCTCGTTATATTGGTCGTCGGTAGAGTCGAGAACGAAGAAGCTGGAGGTGGTGACACCGCCTGTGATGCCAGGCAACGTAACATTGGCCATTCCGCCGACAGGACTCTGATCGACATCGATAAACTGCCAGCCATCATACTCATGGGCAAACGATTCGGCGTCTTCAAAGTCGTAGGTAGTACCTTCCGCCGGAATCTCTGTTTCGGGCAAATCCCAAGTCAGGGTTACCGAGTCATTATCAACCTCAGCAGCGAGATTGTTAACACTCGGAAGAGCTGAAAGGATGGGCATAACGAAGAAAGAATCGCTCTCATTATTGGCCAAGTTCTGATCAGTGTCGTATGCTACACGAGCGTTAAGTTCGAGAGGTTCGACGGCGAATTTGGGCATTGTCAACGAAGCGGTAAGTGTGGCAGAGGCCAATGATTCGAGAGCGTCGCCTTCAATTGTGGTGAGGAGATTGTCGCCGTCATAAATCTCAACGGTGTAACCTTCGGCGGTTGTGGCTCCCTCGTTCATTACTGTAACCTCAACTTCATAGTCAGACTCGCATTTCACTTTTGCAGGAGCCGACACTGCCTTGACAGCCATGTCGTGAGAAAGGAGGTCGCCTACGAAGATATTATCAAGAAGAGTGAAGACAGCACCCTTGCAGGTGGCCACAAACTCAATCTGGATATCTTTGCCTGCGTAGTCGGCAAGTGGAAGGATCACCTTGTTCCATTTCTTAGGTGCGCCAAGCTGGTTGATAACCTGAGTGGCTAACGTCTGCCATTCGCCCTGATTTTCACGTACAAGCACCTGGAGACGGTTTTCATCCTCCTCATCAATTGGATATACATAATAAGAGAGAACGGGGTTATCGAAGCCCACGAGTGAAATCTTGCCGGTGTGTATACCCATACTGTCGTTATAGCCCGAAGCATAGTATGCTAAGAAGCCGTTGTCTGCATCCTGAGATGCTACGTCAGAGAAGGTGTCGTCGTTGAATATGTTCCAGATGCCTTGTCCTGAGATTCCGCGCAAGCCGAAGATATAGGATAATGTGCCGTTGGCAAACGACTCGTGCAGCCCAGGATATGAGGGGCCTACGGGGTAAAGCCCGGTGCCTACGATCGGGCTTTCGCCGCTCTCGCTGTTGGATGTGATACCGAACTGAACGAAACTTTGAACTGAAGTATCGTCAATTGCCTGGAAAGTATACTCGGTAGCAGAGAGGTTTTCAACAATAATGTCGTCTAATTCGCCCTGACTGTCGATTCCATAGATTGTATAAGTCACCTTCGCAGGGTTGACGGGACGACCTTGCCAGTCTTTCTCAACAGCGTCCCAACTGAGCTTGACGATACCGTTGCCCTCGGGTTCTTCCACTTTGATATTGGTGGGAACAGAAGGAATATCTACGCCTACAAAGCAAGATGATCTTGCCATATTTCCTTGTCCAGAAGGAGAATAAGCAACCAGACCATAAACATACTCTCCTGCCGCTGAAGGAGCATCTGTATATGTGATCTGTTGGCCTGGGGTTACATCCTCCCAAGTGGTGATGAGCGCTGAGTTGCGGTAGAGTTCCACTTTGTTGACTTCGGGAAGCTCATTGCCTGCAAGATCAAGAGCAGGAATCTTTCCGGAGATCGCCACGGTGTGTTCGCCCTCGGTATCCGCTACGGCTACAAACTCTTCGGGAGCAGCCGGAACAGTAGCCAACATTCCGTCGCCAACCTTAAGATTGGTGACATATAGCACGTTTTTGTCCTTGTCGGAGCAACCGTGGACACCGATATAGTATTTCCCAGACTCTGAAGGTATGAAGTCGGCGCCGTAAGTAGCGTATACGCCTGAAATCATATCAGTAGGGGGTATGAGCTGTGTCTGCATACCTGCTACGGTGGGCTCAGTGCCTATCAGAAGTTCGAATCGCTCTCCATATCGAGTGCCCTCATTGCGTGCATCGATAGATATATGGTAAGAATTACCAGCCTCGAGCTTGATGGCAGGGGAGATGAGGTAATCATCCATGTCGAGAGAGCTGTTGTAAGACACTGTCAGTTGGCCGCCACGGAGTGTGAAGGTTTTGCCATCAGCATTATTGTCGATGATGGTGAAATAGTCCAGACAGTTATCGTCGACAAATGTCTCTTCGAAAGGTGTCGGATACGCTCCGAGGAGCACGTTGTTGGAGAAGCCTTCTTGCGATTGCTTGCCGTCATATATGGCACTCACACCATAATATACCTGGCTTAGCTCCTCTGGTTCGGGTAGAAGATGCGTAAAGGTGGTTTGTGTCAGATTGTCAGCTACAACTTCTCCAGCCGGATAGAGAACCACCTTGTAGGCGACTTCGTCGGGGTTGACATATCCGCCGTCGGCAGATGTCGTCACCGCGTCCCAGGAGAGCTGTGATTGTCCGTCGGTGTAGACGAGGGCAAC
>CAZGJH010000006.1:16574-24703 GCA_964525735.1 uncultured Sangeribacter sp. | reverse complement strand
GGTATTGTCGATAGCTGGGATATACATACCGCAAACTTCCTCGCACCCAGGGAGATCGGCCAAAGGATACGTCTCACCAGTAGCAAGATCTACTTCACAGATAAAACTTGCGCCCGAAGCTTCGTTGACATTCCAGAAGAAACGGTTGGTGTTTGGATCGATACAGGCTGAGGCATTGTAGAAGGGCTTCATACCCGTAGCTCCGATGCGTGTGAAGCCGCCTGTTTGTTTATTGAACTTCACAAGAGTAGAGCCGGTGAGGGTACCTGACGAAGCGCCGTCGGCGTAGTCTTTTACGATGCCGTATAGTTCACCTGTATTTGAAGCCGCAAGGGCCGCCCAGTTGCCGGTGAGATCGGCTATTTTATTGACTGTGACATTGTCGAGAGTGTAGGTCAACTCAGAGAGTTGCAGACCATCTGCTGTGGCGTTGTAGGTAATGCCATAGACTTTGCCATCGGTTGGATCAACACACATATCGATACCCATGGCTTCGGGACCAGAGGGATAGAATACGTTGAGCGCTTCACCGGTTGCGATGTCATAAGCTCCGACGCGCACAAGAGTCTGTGAACCGGCAGAGAATGAGGTAGTGGCATAGTAGACACCATCGATAGCGACGCCTCCATTGAAGCCATCAGCTTCGGGAGCTATCATGTTTAATTCCACTCCATTGTCAAAGGATATTGAGTAGAGGCCGGTGAGGGGATTGCCATATTCCCAATCGTCGGAATATACAACGCTGCCATAGATTGTGGGGATATCCGTAGAGGCATCTGGAGCGAGGAAGTTTCTCTGTTTCCTGGGCATCAGGGGGTTACTCTTTGCAAAGTGACCCGAAGATAGGACAGGCTCTTTGGAGAATTGCGTAGAGGTGTTGAGAGAAGCTCTCGATTTTTTGAATGGAGCCTCAATGCCTCGTTCGGGCACTGGAGCCACTCTCTCCACAACACTTGGTCGGGAGGGCGACGTCAGTTTGGCCGCGACTCCTTGAGCCGAAGAGGTGTGGGTGAAGCCTGCGATCAGGGTTGCTGTAAGACCCAAAATTACTGGTTTCATACGAATTAGGTGTTAAAAAGTGAATAAACGGGAGTAGGAAAAAGCTTCCGACAGCATTTCCCATGCTCCTTTGTTGGAAAGTTCATTTGAAAAGCCCCTTATTGGGGAATCAAAAATCACCCAGTCTGGTTATGTTGAATCGAAGAAGAAACGTAAAAAATCGGATATGGAACGCAATATTGGAAACTCCACTACTCAAACGAGCCGTTTGAGTAGACTTTATAAACCCATTGACTTGAACATTGCTTCAGCTGAAGAAGTATCGATGGGAGGAACGTCACGCAACTTTCCGCTGCGTGCTTCTTCGACAGCTGCTTTAGTGATTTCGTCGGGTTCGTTATAGGCAACATCAAGCAATACTTTCTCAACGAAATTATCAAGACTTCTATGCTCACGCTTTGCCATTTCTTTGAGTCGCTCGATTAAATCAGGATTCAATCGAAACGTGATAACTCTTTTATTAATTGCTGTGCCCATACTCAGATTTTTTGCAAAGATATGACAAAAAACTAATAATATCAAATTTTTAACGTTTTTGTTTCAATTCTTTCATTTACCAGATACGGCCCTCTCTTTCTTCGTTGCCTGGAATGGTAAGTGAGAGGAAGAGAATTATTCGAACTATTGAAGGGAGCTGGGCGTTTTATTTATAAAGAGACAAAACTATTCAACGCGAAAAAATGAAGTTATGAAAAAATTAATTTTGACATTATTAGCTGTGGTAGGTATAACAGCAGGAGCATCAGCTATGAATCTTAAAGAAGCATACGACGCACTCTCGAATATACAGAATATCAACGTGCGTCAACCCGACTACAATATGCCCATCAATATTGAAGGGCTCAGCGACGTACAGGTTGCCGGTGCATATAATCTTACACCGGATCAGACTCTCGAATCTGGCAACGCAGCCTATACAATCCTTAATCAAGTGCCCCTCACATATATGATTAATGGTGGCAACAACAATCAGGTGGCAGCGTTTGTGTACGCTCAGCCGAATGCTGAGGGTAGCAATGATATTCTGATGGTAGTTATGAGTGGCTATCGTGGTATGGTAATGACCCTCTATTGCAAGGCCGACGATGCCATCAAGACTCAGCTTCAGCAAGCTCCGCTCGAGATGAGTGCCAACTACCTCAACATTACTACTAATCTCTCCAACGACAGCGAGTTTAGTATCAATGTCGGCAAAGGTCGCTAATCCTAATTTTATACGTAATATTTACGCCAGTCTCCGGTCCCCGTTAAGGGATCGGAGATTTTTTGTGCATACCGGGCTCAATTTAGGTAACAATTCAGGAAACACATCGCTGCTAAGCAGCTGATACTAAGAGTAGGGACGCGATTCTTCGCGTCCACCGAGCACCTGGGAACATGGAACCTCTGGCATCATCTCTATAGGCCGGAGTAAATAAGTAATCCGGCATATACTCTATGCTGAACAGTGCAATTCTAATCCCTGGATGGCCTTTTTTGCGCTGAATTTCGTAAATTGCGATATATTACATAGGATATTCCTTTGTTATTTTCTGATAATTTTGTAATTTTGCGTTCACAAATCAAACGATTTGTGAAAAATAGAGTCTCGGAGGAGATTCACATAAAATTAATAGCGTTTGCTATTTGTTCTTGTACGCTGAAACGTCGGAAATTTCAAAAAGTACAGACCTGAACAGAATAGTGAATGCTCGCGCATAGCGCGGGCGTTTATTGTCTCTGTACAGGCATTCCGACAATTTGGGTAATTAGCCCAGGCCTCAGCGTAGACGTAAACGTCTGCGTTTTTTTGTCGGAATTCAGCAGTGGCATTCGCAAGTTGTATAACTCCCGAATGTCATTCAGCAATGGCTATAGATTGTCATATCCATACTCATGCTGTATCGGCATTCCTATCTCTTTGGCTGTAAAATGGTTGAAGAGATAAAGAGAATGTCGATTCTTTTTTCAGACCCCAAGCCGACCCAGCATGGGGTAGCTGTCTATGACCAAATAGACTTACAGAAAAATAATATTCCGACCTTATCGCCCGACCTGCTCGCATCATTGCTCAAGGATCATACCACACAGTCTAACATCTTTTGGGCAACCGACAATTATTCCGATCGTGGTGATGGTTATCAGTTTTATGATCCAATTACAGTAGAATCAATCACAGGCGAGAATGGTAATGTCATAATACCTCGCTCATTGAAATCGCGCCAACAGCAGCAACAGCGTAGTCGTGAGATGGCAGAGGTATTCACTCCGTCGTGGATATGCAACAAGCAAAACAATCTCGTTGATAGTGCCTGGTACGGTCGTGAGAATGTATTCAACACTGAGGTTGATCTTCCAGACGGCTCGCATACTTGGCTCCCGACAGAGAATAAAATTGAATTCCCTGAGGGCAAGACATGGCAAGACTACGTAACTGAAAACCGACTTGAAATAACATGTGGTGAAGCACCTTATCTCGTCAGCCGTTATGATGCCGTCACAGGTCAACCACTCCCCATTGAAATGCGCGTGGGTCTGCTCGACCGTAAGTTACGTGTAGTGAGTGAGAATACAGATAAATCTGGGGAATGGCTTGCCGCAGCAAAGGCTGCACTACGCTCCACCTACGGCTACGAATGGCAAGGCGACAACCTCTTCCTCGCACGAGAAAACCTCCTTTTTACCGTACTTGATTACTATCGGGCCAAGTTTGGCCGGGAACTGCCAGCACGCTCCCTCCCTGGACTCGCCTACATAATCTCATGGAATATGTGGCAAATGGATGGTTTGAAAGGTGTTATCCCAAATTCTTGCGGTGAACGCCGTACAGTTGTGAAAGACTTATTCGGAGAAACTGTTACAGTCTGCCAATGCCAAGGATGCAAGGATGGTGACATCAAGAAACACAACGGCACTTATGCCATGATTGTGGACTGGCCCAACGATGTTACCTCATCCCAAATCAAGCATAAGACTCCCATACGATTTATAGACCTTATAAAATAATCGGCTCATGGAATACTTCTCATCTCTTAAGCCCAAGCTGATTTATGTGTTTCGCATCCCTGATGCGGCACACAAAGACTGTCTCAAAATAGGAGAGGCAACTTTTGAGGATGGCAATATCACATTGCCACCAAACAGTTCTGCACTTAATAAAGCTGCAAAAGCACGTATCGATCAATACACCAAGACCGCTGGGATCGCTTACGAGTTGCTTCACACCGAAATAGCAATTACCGTCCGTGGTGGTGCCGTTCTTGGTTTCAACGACAAAGAAGTGCATGATGTGCTTTTGCGTAGCGGTATTAAGCGTAAGGTGTTCGATCAAGTAATCGGAGCCAACGAATGGTTCTGTTGTGACCTGGAAACCGCAAAGAAAGCCATCGCAGCTGTCAAGGAAGGACGTAAAGCTCTCCACTCTTCAGATATAACGGTAGGATGGTCGCCAATTCACTTCCGCCCTGAGCAGCGCGAGGCGATAGATAAGACCCTCAAACAATTCAAAAAGGGGAGTCAGATGCTATGGAATGCAAAAATGCGTTTTGGAAAAACTCTTTCGGCTCTTGAGGTGGTAAAAGAGCGGGGTGACTTCCGCCGTGTGCTTATTCTTACTCATCGCCCTGTGGTAGATGCAGGTTGGTATGAAGACTTCCAAAAGATTTTCTACGATACCCCGGACTTTCTGTACGGTTCTAAGACCAACGGTGAGACTTTCCTCTCCCTTGAAACAAGAGCACGAGCACGAGTAAATCGCTACGTATATTTTGCATCAATGCAAGACTTGCGCGGTTCGGAACTCGTGGGAGGAAACTTTGATAAGAATAACGATATTTTCTCTACTCCGTGGGATCTAATTATAGTTGACGAAGCCCATGAGGGTACCCAGACCGATCTTGGAAAGTCGGTGATGGCCGAGCTGACTAAGAAAGATACTAAAGTACTTCGGCTTAGCGGTACGCCGTTCAATCTACTTGACGATTTCAAGGAGGAGGAAATCTATACTTGGGACTACGTTATGGAACAGCGGGCAAAGGTGCAGTGGGATGAACTCCACCCAGGCGACCACAATCCATACGCCGGTCTTCCTCGCCTTAATATCTACACTTACGATCTCGGTCGACTTATGAATGAATATGCCGACGAGGACATAGCTTTCAACTTCCGCGAGTTCTTCCGAACCAACGAGCAGGGAGAGTTTGTGCATAAACACCACGTTGAAAAGTTCCTCAATCTGCTCACAAAAACGGATGAGGAAAGTATGTATCCATTTGCCAACAAACGCTACCGCGATATCTTCCGTCATACCCTTTGGATGGTGCCGGGTGTTAAGTCGGCAAAAGCTCTCTCGACGATGCTCAAAAATCATCCCGTTTTCGGCATGTTTGAGATAGTCAATGTAGCAGGTGACGGTGATGAGGAAGAAGCTAACGAAGAAGCTCTCCGCAAGGTTGAGAAAGCGATCGGCAAAGACCCTGACCAAACGCGCACTATTACACTTTCATGTGGCCGACTTACCACAGGTGTCAGTGTCAAGCCGTGGACAGGCGTGCTTATGCTTTCAGGTAGTTACAACACTGCGGCTTCTGCATATATGCAGACAATCTTCCGTGTGCAGACACCGGCCACCATCAATGGTCGAGTCAAGGAAGATTGCTATGTCTTTGATTTCGCCCCTGATCGTACTCTCAAAGTGCTTGCGGAAACCGCCAAGATATCTCGAAAAGCAGGAAAGCAAGGCGAATCTGACCGTCGACAACTCGGTGAATTCCTCAATTTTTGCCCGATTATCTCTGTTGAAGGTAGTCAGATGAAGCAGCTCAACACTGAGCATATGCTTCAGCAACTCAAACGGGTATATGTTGAGCGTGTGGTACAGAACGGGTTTGAAGACGGGTATCTCTACAACGACGAATTGATGCGTCTCTCAGACGTTGACATCAAAGAGTTTGACGATTTGAAAGGCATCATCGGTCAGACTAAGGCAATGGGCAAGAGCAATGACATCACTGTCAACGATCAGGGTCTCACCAACGAGGAATACGAAGAAAAGGAAAAACTCGAAAAGAAAAAGAAAAAGGAGCTTACCGAAGAAGAAAAGGCACGCCTCGAAGAACTGAAGAAAAAGAAAAAGGTCAAAGAGGACGCTATTTCAATTCTTCGCGGTATCTCTATCCGTATGCCGTTGATGATATACGGCGCTAAGGTAGAGAACGAGGACGAAGAACTGACTATTGACAACTTCACTTCGCTTATCGACCCGCAGTCGTGGGAGGAGTTTATGCCACGTGGAGTAACCAAGCAACGCTTCAACGCCTTCAAGAAGTATTACGACCCCGATATATTTACGGCTGCTGCAAAGCGCATCCGCGCAATGGCTCGCGCTGCCGACCGGCTCTCTATCGAGGAACGCATTGAGCGTATCGCAGCTATCTTCGCCACGTTCCGTAACCCCGATAAGGAAACTGTGCTTACTCCGTGGCGAGTGGTGAATATGCACATGAGCGATACTCTCGGTGGATATACCTTTTTCAATGATGATTTCTCGGAAATAATAGAAGAACCTCGCTTTGTCGACCGTGGCACTGTAACGGCTGATGTTTTTACGCTTGATAGCCATCTTCTCGAAATCAATTCAAAGTCAGGTCTATATCCACTCTACCTCGCCTATAATGTCTATCGGGCTAGGCTACGCAACGCAATGTTCTCACCTGAAACACTTGAAGATCACCAATCACTGTGGGATGCAGCCGTTGCTGAAAATATCTTCGTGATCTGCAAAACGCCTATGGCTAAAGCTATCACCAAGAGGACCTTGCTTGGCTTCCGCAACGGAAAGACAAACATGTGGGCCCCAGAAGACCTTATTAACAAAATCAAGAACCAGCCTGAACTTTTTATTAAGAAAGTAAGCGACTTAGTAGGAAAGAACGTGAAGATAAATGCAATAGTTGGTAACCCGCCATATCAAGAAGTAGATGGCGGTGGTGGCTCAAGTGCTAAACCTATTTATGATAAATTCGTAGGTATTGCTGATGCAATTAAACCCTCATATATCTCTATGGTTATGCCTTCTCGTTGGATGACTGGAGGTAAGGGCCTTGATGAGTTCCGCGCTACAATGCTCACTAACCACCATATTCGTGTGCTTCACGATTATCTCAACGCTTCTGATTGTTTCACTAATGTTGCGATAGAAGGTGGTATATGCTACTTCCTTATAAATTCTGTTGAAGAAGGAAAATGTCAATTTGTGTCTCATACCTCAAATGGAATTTCAACCGTCAATCGTTATCTTGATGATAACGACTCGGATGTCGTCATTAGGGATGCAGGTGCTCTTACAATCCTTACAAAGGTTATCGAGCTTTCCAAGCGCTTTTTCTCGGATAAAGTTTTGGCTCGTAATCCATTTAATACGACTAATAATGAGGAGGGCATATCTACTAATCCTTATGTCAATGGATTGAAGATATTTGGAAGATTTGAAGGAGGTAGAGATTTACGATACCTTCCAACGTCTTATACTGTTTCTAAAGGAAGTGACATCTTAAAAACTTGGAAGGTATTTATCTCGAAGGCGGATGGTGCCGCAGGTCAATTGGGAAATCCTATCCCTGCAAGAATTTTGGGTCTTGGTGTAGTGGGAGATCCTTCTACGATATGCTCTGAAACATTCTTGGCAATTGCTCCTTTCTCATCTGAACAAGAGGCAAACAATGTAACCATATACTGTAGAACTAAGTTTTTCAGATTCATGGTGGGTATCAGAAAACTGAAAAATATGACCCGTGATACCTATAAATTTGTTCCTATGCAGAATTTCACCGATAACAGCGACATAGACTGGAGCAAGTCAGTTGAAGAGATTGACAAGCAACTTTACAAGAAGTATCACCTCTCCGACACCGAGATAGCCTTCATTGAATCAATGATTAAACCTATGTAAATACCAAAATAAAGTGTCGACGACTTCCGCATGGGATAAGATGTTAAAAGTGAATAAACAGGAGGAGGGGAAATGCTTTAAAGCATTTCCCCTCCTCCTTAACTGGTTGGTTCGGTTGAACCATTCTTTTTAGGGAATGAGT
>CAZGJH010000006.1:4012-16474 GCA_964525735.1 uncultured Sangeribacter sp. | reverse complement strand
TCCCCTCCTCCTTAACTGGTTGGTTCGGTTGAACCATTCTTTTTAGGGAATGAGTAATTGCTCTATAAAAATTAGAAAACTGTATGAGTTTGGGAATTAAAGGAAATAGAGTGAAGATTGGAGCTGTACTTGCTTATCTGGCGAATATGGTGGAGGATATGACTCTGAGTAAGTTGGTTAATATGGTCTATTTGATTGATGTAGAGTTTATGCGTCTGCGTGGATTCCCGATTACCTGGTTAGATTACTGTGCTTGGGACGATGGCCCGGCGTCTCCGGAGCTTTATGCTCTCAAGGATAAGTGTAATCATTTCTCTCAGTATGTTGAGACAGTGACGAATAATAAAGGCGATTTAGTTGTCTTGCCCTTAATTGCCATAGATAAAGATCCGTTTGGTCCATTCGGAGAAATAAGCGATTATGAGTTTACAATAATTAATGCTATACTCTCCAAGTATAGTGACTATAGTTCTGATGACTTAAGTCTACATAATACGATGCCTAATTCCCTATGGGCGAATACAAAGATTGTTAACCACGCAGAATTTATCAGCGGTAGGTCAGCTAAACTACTTGATCTCCGGGACGTAATACAAGGCAATGAAGATCTATGTGAAGTTTATGAGGATGCAAGATGGGACATGGAGTTTCAAGCCCATCTTAATGGGAAGGCATAGTGAGGCAACATGCTTATTGAGTTATGTCCAACAACACTATCACAACAAGCATGTTGCCTCCTCTGTGGGTTAGATGATCTCAATAATTTCTATGCCTTTGGGTGTATTGTCTCGATCTATAGTAACGACATAGTCATAGAAACTGCGAGGTATAGTGACATCTGGTTTTCTTGTTACTATTACTCGGTCAAAAAGAAGATTAGCTGGAGCATTACCAAGTTTCGAATTGTGTTTGAAGACAATCAATTTTCTCGGAGACATTAATCCTTTAGCTGCTGAACGGTCAAGGTCAAACATATTGATAAGAGCTTGCCACAGTACGTCAAGATCTTCTGTGCTGAAACCGGTTTGATTGGCCAAATTGGCATTTACAAACCCGAAGGTACGGTAAAGACCATAGGGCACAGTTGCTTTACGTCCCATCGTCTTGCCTTTCTCTTGTGCGCTCTCTTTTGTTACTGCAATTCGGGTAATAGCAATATCTTGAGTAACAATTTGGTCAATTGATCGACCAAAAGTTAGTTGCACTGGACCTTTGATTTGACCCTGTTTTTCTTTGGTAGCAATGACTGCTCCAAAAGTGCGGACATCATAATAGCGATCGCAAAGTGCTTTATTGGCAGCGTCCTTCTGGGTCTTCTTGTCAGCTTTTTTTACAGCATCTGTTTTATATGTCTCCTCAACCCGATTGTCCAATACCACGCCCTCCTGAATAAAGATATCATAATTGGGATCATCTTGTTTTGCAGAAGCCACATAGTTACGGATTTTCCGCTTCAAACAAACATCTGTCACAAGGCCTTGACCAGTTTCACCATCAACTCTTGGTTTATTGCCAGTTTCAGGATCACCATTGGGATTGCCATCCACAACGTCGAAAAGAAAAACGAAGTCGTATCTATGATCAAGATTAGCCATAATTTTGTTAGATAATTATGTTATTGTTCTTTTTTTGTGTATAAATCAGCTCTTTGATGGTAATACCCCACGAAGAAACGTCCTTGATCCGAAAGATCAAGATGAGCTGGGAATCCGGAGGAGGGTATTTTATCGATTATCTCCTGAAATAATTGCATGTAAAAGACCCTTAAGCCCTCTGGTAGCTTCTCTCCAAGAACTGTGAATAGGCTCAACAATGTCGGGAATGCTGTTGCCGGTGAAGTCGATGCTTGAGCCATGTGCCGTGTGCGGATAGAGTCGCCAGACTTTGTGTCAGCTTGTATTTTTTCTAACACTGCTGTGAGGCGCCCACACAAATAGCCAATATTGTTGTACGTTTTATCCAACATGATTGATAATTTATTAGATAGTGTGTTGTTGATGTCTTGTCGTGTTATTACTGCTTTAAGAAGAGCAGCTCTCTGTACGCTTATAGGGCTTATCGTGAGATGTTCTTTGATGCGCTTGATAGTCTCAGTAAAGAGTTGTATCGGATAATTTGTACCCCCAAGAACTGCTTTGACTGTCGCGTCTATTATACTGGGTGGCACGTCAATTATTTTCCCTGCTTGATTTAGGTTTGAGAGCATACTGTGCAACCCTGTATATGAGCGTCTATACTCAGTTGGACGATTGTCAATAATGTTCAACTCCTGATAATATTGCACTATATATGAAGCAAATTGAGTCAGAGCCTCCTCTATCCAAAGCACTACAGCTATACGACCAATATTTGGAGCCAATCCAAGAACATATACCCGATCATTAGGATCAGGATTAATCTCGCCGTTTACTATCTGCCTGCAAACTTCAAATAGATCAGTTTTATTGTCCTCTTTGGGAAACGGCTCCATAAGTTGCTTTATACCTTTCTCCAATTTCTGGCCGACTTCAGAATTTCCTGATGTCCAAAATAATATAGTTCTGTCGCCAATTTGTGCTTTGTTAGAAGACTCTTTTGACATTAAATGTCTGAGTGCCGATGTTATTACTTCACTCTCAGTCGTAGACATAGGTGCATTAAATGCTTGAGTTTTGCCATATGAATCGTAACCGGAATGAGTCTGTATGGCCACTAAAGCCGCCATGGGAGAATTGTCTGGGATTGGGGTGGGGGGCATTGTCCTTATTAAGTTGCCCGGCTGCCCGGTCACGAGACTTACACCCGTGGTTTCACATTTGGCGTCTTCTTGAGGAAGTGATGCATAAATGGAAAGGTCTTCTGCAATAATAGTTTCTTCCCCGTCAAGTCTAAAAGAAAAATTTGATCTATAGTTTTTCCGGACATCGTCAAATAGGGGATCCTTCTCAAATTCTTTCAGAAGGATACTTGACGACTGACAATAAAACTTAGTTAAAGCTTGTAAACCTCTATTATTAGGGCATAGTTTTGCAACCTCATTGACACGTGCTGCAAACTGATTTCGGCACTGAATATCCTTATCTTCAATCCCTAAAGTATATCTTCCGTTATCCCACAAGAGATTAGGTCTAATACCGCTTGTGCGTCCCACCGCTTTTGGTACCATAAACTGAGCACAGCTTTTTTTATCGCGTCGAGTTGACTCGAAGCGTACAAACCTCCCTTCGGAATTGATTACTATGATAAACTCAATCTCCCTCCACTCCATGCCCTTTGGTGGCAGAGAATCTTTGTGAGCCAAGGCATAATCGTATAGACTTTTCAAGATCATCTAAACACCTCCTTACTATCTTTTGACGGAACAATGATTACTCCGTTTTCCATTTCTGCTTTGAAAAACATTGCTTTAAGATTATCCTTGTCACTATAGTCAATATCATAGAGCATAATGCCAAAATCACGAGACTCTTTCAACAAATCGTCCCCATTGTGAGCTTGGTCAGGGAGTAGACAATAGAAGGCTGCACATTCTCTGGTGCCTAGATAGGGATGTGTAAAGTAGCCTCCTCGTAATGCCCGCCGTTCAAACATTTCTTGATATTTCTTAGGATTTTCGTTATTCCCTTCCTCAACCTGATTTTTAATTAGTCTCTTTCTTTGAGGGATATAAACCATCTTTGCATAAATGCGATACCTTACATCTTTAAGCATCAAAGTATTTTTCTGTTGACGATTAGAAGTGGCGGATATGGGTTTAATACCTCCTTTTATGCTTCCTAATGCCCCAACCTCATTTCGGCGAATGGATATCCATTTAATCGGGTTGACTACTTCTATTCTGGTGATTTGCCACGTAATGGCTGGCTTCCAAAAGATTGCTTGGAAGATATTACGAGCCGCAGAGGGTGTTATTACATCATAACTCACCCGTTCCACCTTAAATTCTGGTCGAGTGAAGCAGGCATAATCGCCCCAAATCTCCAATCCATACTCTTTATCAAAGTATTCTTTTGGTTCTTCGGTCATAAAATATTCCAAAATATAAGAATGGTCCGATTTGTTTTTGTAATTATGTTTTCGGGAGTGGGTGCTGCGGGGGCTCCGCTACATGCCGAAGGCATGTCCCTACGTTGATTTTGTGGGAGTTACGCGGCCGGACGGGAGTTACGCAGGCCGGGCGGGGCTGGCCGGCTGGGGCGGGTCGGCTGGGCCCGGGCGCCGGGGTCAGTTGAAGAAGTGGAGGCGGGAGTCGTCGGGGACGCCGTCGCAGAAGGAGACGATGAAGGCTATCACGCCCATCAGTGTCACGTTGGCATAGGAGACGGTCTCGATTATCTTCAGATTGCGCTTCGCCTGGTCGGGGTCGTGGGGCAATGTGCGCAAGGCGTACAGTATCCAGAGATTCACAACGAAGGGTATCACAGCTGGGAGGTAGCCAAGTAAGGGATGGACGAAGTTGAGGCGATAACTCGAGAAGATCAGCGTGGCAGCGCTAAGCACCGCACACACCATGATCATATTCAGCGTCGTGTCGCGTCCGAAAGAGATTAGAAATGTGTCGTTATGTGCCCCACGGTCGTATTCCGAACGCGCGAAGTTGGTGGTCATAGTAGCGATGGCAGCCATAAATCCCACTGCCAAAGACATATAAATTGCTGGAGCTATGTCAAACCAATTGAGAGGCTCAGTCGTCTCATGTTGCGATTGCATCAGACTGGTGGTGATTACGGCCACCGGGCCAAACATCAGGAAGGAGAAGAGTGGGCTCCAAGGAGTGTCGAGAATCGGATAATTCCCTCCCGTCATAAACCAGATGGCCACGAAGATAAAGATGCCGATCAGCAACATCATGTAGCCTCCCATCGTCACCATGCTGCTGCCTACCATCAGAGCCATCAGTCCAAAGCCTAAAGTGAACGCCTTATAATACAATTCGCGGGCAGCCAATTTCGACACGTATTCGCGATCCTCGCGATTGTCTGGATTCATATCCTTTTTCTTCTCCTCGTGCAGCTTCTTGAGCACATAGTAAAGATAAAGGGCGATGCCGGTCAACTGTGCGAATATCACGAAGATAAAGCAGAGAGTGGCCGGGAGCACCTCGGCGTTTCCACGAAGATTGGCCGCTGCGGTGCCCGCTATCACGGCGCCTATGCCGATCAGCAACGCTGGGAAATGAAACACTTTCCGAATTGAGGCTGTTGTTGTCATGACGGGGTGATTGTGAATATAAAAGTCAGAAAATTAAAATATTAGGCTACCGTATACATTACTACGAAGAGCGATGTGGCTCCGATAGCCATCCAGAGCGTGAGAGCCTGGATGAGCGGCTTCACGCCCACTTGACGTATCACCTTGAGACTCAGGCTCGCGCCAATGGCGAAGAGCACGGCCACAAGTGCCTTCTTGGCAATGAATACGATGGCCGAATACACGGGGCCCATCACCGGCATGATGCTCTCAGGAGTGTAGGTATAGATCACCATTGCCACCACAAAGAGGAGGATAAACCAGGGAATCGACACCTTTGCCTTGCCCTCGCCCCCTTTGTCGTTGCGGAAAAACCACATCGTGAAAAACGCCAGCGGAATGATCCATAACGCGCGCGTACATTTAATAAGGGTGGCCAAGTCGCAGGCCGTGGTAGACCCCGGGAAGTAAGTGGCGTCGAACGCTGCGCCCGCACCCACCACGGAGCTCGTGTCGTGGATAGCGATTGCCGCCCACGTGCCAAACTGCGTCTGCGTCAGTCCGAATGCGTGGCCCAACGGGGGGAAGATGAAGAGGGCGATGGCGTTGAGAATGAAGATCACGCCGAGCGACACGGCCATCTCATTCTGGTCGGCCTTCAGCACAGGCCCCACGGCCGCAATCGCGCTGCCGCCACAAATCGCCGTGCCCGAAGAGATAAGATAGGAGGTCTTGCGATTTATCGACATATATCTTCCGAGCAGCACGCCGATAATCATCACGCCGATCACCGAAACGATCGTGAAAATCATACCCTCCGCGCCGCTCTGCAGGCTCTTCTGCAAGTTCATGCCGAAGCCCAGGCCCACCACAGAGGCCTGGAGCAGGTATTTCGAGAGCTTCTTATTGAACACGGGATAGGGAATTCCGAAAATGAAGGCGAATGCGAGGCCGAGGAAGAGCGCTATCGGAGGGGTGATAAACTGGTATTCCGACCCGAACACGAGGTCGAAAGGAAATATCATGATTACTAAAAGCACCCAGTAGAGAGGCGCTCCGATACGCTGTAGCGTCGATGGTGACTGTGCTGTCATAAAGAGATTCCTTGATTCAGAAAGTGTGGAAGTATTTTATGAAACTGCCTGACCCATAGGCTCCGACAATCTCGTGATATTACTAATGAAAAAGCCGTGAACCCTCAGCGGATCCACGGCTTGTCGGGGTGAGGCGACTCGAACGCCCGACCTCTACGTCCCGAACGTAGCGCGCTAACCAACTGTGCTACACCCCGATTCTGTTAGCGACTGCAAAATTAGTCAATTTATCTGAACTGACCAAATATTTTCCCGATTTTTTTGGAAAAATATCTTTTTTGTTGTAATTTTGCACTCGCAAAGGAGCTCTGGCGCATGCCTCGCCCCTGAGCATAGAGGCTTTTGAGCTCGCTCTGATAGCCTCGCAGTGGAGAAATTTGGCTGCTTGCAACCACTCGAAAAAATGCTAAAACTGCACCATCCATCCCTCCCGCGAGGGGGAGACGCGCTGTGGCGCCCTAAAGCCCACTCCGCGCTCCAGGGCAGCTCTTAGCAATCCGGCAAGAGGCTGCTCTTTTTTTATTATATGTCAATTAATCAAACAAAAACATATTTATACACGCATAAACAATGAGTTATCTGTTCACTTCAGAATCCGTGTCGGAGGGACACCCCGACAAGGTGGCTGACCAGATCAGCGATATTCTTCTCGACGAATTCCTCGCTCGCGACCCCGAAAGCCACGTGGCTATCGAGACGCTCTGCACCACAGGGCAGGTAGTCGTGGCCGGCGAAGTGCGTAGCGAAGCCTACGTGGATATGCCAAACACCACCCGCGAACTTATCAAGGAGATCGGCTACGACCGCGGAGCCTACCGTTTCGACGGCGACTCGCTCGGTATCCTCTCGGCCATCCACGAACAGAGCGGCGACATCTGCCGTGGCGTGAGCCGTGGCGAACGCGTCAACCAGGGCGCTGGCGACCAGGGTATGATGTTCGGATACGCCGTGGCCGAAACCGACAACTATATGCCTCTCACACTCGACCTCTCCCACCTGCTGCTGCGCGAACTCGCCGACATTCGCCGCGAAGGGAAGGATATGACCTACTACCGCAAAGGGAAACTGCGCACCTACCTGCGTCCCGACGCCAAAAGCCAGGTGACCGTAGAGTATAACGACGACCGCACCCCCAAGCGCATACACACCATCGTGATCTCTACGCAGCACGACGAATTCATTCTCCCTCTCGACGATTCGCAGCGCGCCCAGGAGCGTGCCGACGAGGAGATGCTCGCCCGCATACGCCAGGATGTGAAGGAGGTGCTCCTTCCGCGCGTCATCGCCAAGCTCCCCGAAAACCTCCGCAATCTCTTCGACGACAATCTGATAATCCACGTCAACCCCACCGGTAAATTCGTGCTCGGCGGGCCGCACGCCGACACCGGCTTGACGGGCCGCAAGATCATCGTCGACACCTACGGCGGTCGCGGCGCCCACGGCGGCGGTGCCTTCTCTGGCAAAGACCCCTCGAAAGTCGACCGTTCGGCCGCCTACGCATGCCGCTACATCGCCAAGAACATGGTGGCCGCAGGTGTGGCCCGCGAAATGCTCGTGCAGGTGAGCTACGCCATCGGTGTGGCCGAGCCCGTGAGCGTCTTCGTAGACACCTTCGGCACAGCTGCCCCTGGCCTGACCGACAGCATGATAGCCGAGAAAATCACCGAGCTCTTCGACCTCCGCCCCGGCATGATCGAAGAGACCCTCTCGCTGCGCAATCCAATCTATCGCGAGACGGCCGCCTACGGCCATATGGGCCGCGAGCCGAAGAAGGTGGTGAAGACCTTCCAGAATCGCTACGAAAGCGAGCCTATAGTGCGCGAAGTGGAGCTCTTCACTTGGGAGAAGACCGACCGCGTAGAGGATATTCGTAAAGCTTTCGGCCTCTAATTAACAAAAAATTTGGCAATTCAGCGAAAAAGTGCTATCTTTGCGGCTAATTACGTCCATGCAGGACTCCGAGGCCGCCGCCGACGCACTCCACGGCGCCTCTCAGGGCCGCGTGGCGCCTGTTTTCCAACGAAATAATTAAACATTTATACTTCAGCTATAGCAAAGAATGGCAACATTAGAGAAAATCAGAAGCAAGTCGGTCTTCCTGATCATCGTGATCGGCGTGGCCTTGCTTGCCTTCATCATTGGTGACGCTATCACCAACAGCCGTAATCTTTTCGGCGACCACACCACCGTAGCGAAAGTGGGTGGCGAGAAAATCGACTATACCGAATATCAGCGTAAACGCGAGGAGCTCAACAACCAGCTTGAGCAGGCACGCCGCCAGAACCCGGCTCAGTATGCCAACTTCGACACCCAGCTCCTCGGCCAGATGGCTCTCGATCAGCTCGTGGCAGAGCGCCTTCTCGACAAGGCCGCTGGCGACGCCGGCATCCAGACTTCAGGCGAGCAGCTCCGCTATTATATCATGGAGAATCCCATCAACCCCCGCATCCAGGAGATCATGCAGCAGCTCAACGCCTCCGGCATGAGCGTCTCTACTCCTCAGCAGGCTTATGAGGTGATCTTCAACCCCAAGCGCAACGGTCTCACCGAGGCTCAGATGGCTCCCTTCCAGCACCTCTGGCTCGCTATGGAGCAGGAGACTATGAAGATGATCAGCCGTCAGGAATATCAGCGTCTGCTCTACGGCACAGTCAAGGCCAACGACCTCGACAAGCGCGCCCTCTACAACGACTACGTGGCTACGAGCAACGTAGATGTGGCCTACCATCCCTACGGCCAGCTCGACCCCGCCAAGTATCCCGTGAGCGATCAGGAGGTGGCAGCTGCCTACAACGACAAGAAGAATCAGTTTAAGGTAGATCAGCCTACAAAGGATATCAGCTTCATCGCTGTAAACATCACTCCCTCTCCGGCCGACCGTGAGGCTGCAAAGCTTCTCGCCGCCAAGACCATCACTGAGCTTCGCGACAGCGCAGGCCAGATCAGCAAAGACCTCAAGAAGGAGGGTATCGCAGTGACTCATAAGGAGCTCCGCGCTTCCGATCTCCCCCGTGGCGCTGTGAAAGACTTCCTCACAGCAGCCGCTCCTGGCGACGTAGAGGCTGTGACCGAAAACCTCAAAGGCTTCACCATCGTGAAGATGGGCAAGCGCACAATGGCTATCGACTCTATCCAGCTCAACATCGTGCAGGTGGTGGGCGACAAGCTCCCCGCTAAGGTGCTCGCTCGCCTCAACTCCAACCTCCCCGTCGATTCTGTAGCCAAGGCTTTCTCTGCCGACAGCGTGTTCGCTCAGACTCAGCAGTGGATTCCTCTCTTCACGGCTCAGGGCCGCACAAACGCTATTGAGAATTCTCAGCTCGACTCTCTGCTCAACGCCAACGGCCGCTTCATCTCTCTGATGCAGACTCCCCAGGGCGCTGTGCTCGCTCAGGTGGCAAAGCGTAACGCTCCCGTAGAGGTATACACCTATGAGGAGGTTGACTACGATCTCAAGCCCAGCACTCGCACTATCAACGAGGAGCGCGACAAGCTTGAGAAATTCCTTGAGCAGAATACCACTGCCAAGGCTTTTGCCGCCAACGCTGCCAAGGATGGCTACACTATCCAGCAGTTCAGCCTCGACGCAACTTCTCCCGCCGTGCCCCGCATGGCCGGTATGCAGTCTTACTATCCCGACAGCCGTCAGGTGGTGCGTTGGGCTCTTATCGATGGCAAGCCCGGTCAGGTGAGCCACGTTTACGAGAGCAAAGACGCTCTTACTCCCGCTCTCTACGTAGCTGCCGTGACAGCTGAATACGACGACTTCACTCCGCTCACCAACGCCGACGTCAACAACTTCGCTACCGACCGCGCCCGCAAGCAGAAGGCCGGCGACGAGCTCGTGAAGCAGTATCAGCCCAAGGCTGGCAGCATGGCTTCTGTGGCACAGGCTATGGCCGTAGAGCCCCAGAACAACCCCAACTTCCGCTTCGGCCGCAACTCGCAGGTGCGCGACGCTGCCGTGGTAGGTATGATTGCCGGCTCGAAGCCTGGCAAGGTGATTGTGGTGAAGGGCGACAACGGTGTCTACGCTTACCAGATCACTTCGCAGGCCACTGAAGACTTCCCCTTCAGCGAGCAGCAGTATGAGCAGCAGTATTATCAGCTCGTCAATCCCAATATGGGCGATATGCTGATGGGCTCAAAGAAATACAAAAACAACATCTATAAGTTTGAGGCAGGCGACTGATCGCCGCGCCCCCGGCTGAATGATAAAGAGAAAGGGTCGTCGCCAGAGAATTTGGTGGCGACCTTTTTCACAATTCAAAGCAAGCGAATATATGGAACAGGATAAACGTCTCCCCCTCATAGGTATGACCCTCGACCAACTCACGAAAGTGGCCGTCTCAGGCCGTATGCCGAAGTTCGTGGGTCAACAATTAGCCGATTGGCTCTATAGGAAGAAAGCCACAAGCTTCGACGAGATGGTCAACATCTCCAAGAAAAACAAGCAGTGGCTCGCCGAAAACTATGTCGTCGGTCGTGAGCAACCGGCGTCTCGCCAGAAATCATCTGACGGCACTGTGAAGTATCTCTTCAATGTAGGCAATGGACGCGACGTCGAGAGCGTCTACATCCCCGAAAAAGACCGTGCCACTCTCTGTGTGTCTTCGCAGGTGGGCTGCAAGATGAATTGCTATTTCTGCGCCACAGGGCGTCTCGGCTTCAAGGCCAACCTCACCCCGGCGCAGATCATCAACCAGATTCTCAGCATCCCCCCGAAGCCCGCCAAGGGTGAGACAGCCCCGGCCGAGCTCACAAACGTGGTATTCATGGGTATGGGCGAGCCGCTCGATAATCTTGAGGCCCTCTTGCCCGTGATCGAGATTCTCACCGCCCAGTGGGGTATGGCATGGAGCCCGAAGCGCATCACGGTATCTACCGTCGGAAAGCTTCCGCAGCTCAAAGACCTTCTGGAGAAGACACAGGTGCACGTGGCTATCAGCGTACACACGGCCGACCCCGTGGAGCGCGGTCAGCTGATGCCGGCTCAGAAAGCCTTCCCCATCTCCAATGTCATGAAGATGTTAGGCGGCTACGACTTCAGTCATCAGCGTCGCCTCTCGCTGGAGTATATAATGTGGAAAGGTGTCAACGACGACATCGCCCACGCCGACCAGCTCGTGCGCCTTATCGGCAACCTCGACTGCCGTGTCAATCTGATCCGTTTCCACGCCGTGCCAGGGGTCGAGCTCATCCCGGCCACAGATGAGAGGATGCTGATGTTTCGCAATCATCTCAACCAGAAAGGAATCACAGCCACTATTCGCACCTCGCGCGGCGAAGATATCGCTGCGGCCTGCGGGCAGTTGGCTGCCTCCAAGAAATAAACACCAACCTGCATAATTTATAGTTAACAATTATGAATTATGCATTATGAATTGACCAATGAATCAACCGATAAAAGTGGGTATCACCCACGGCGACATCAACGGCATCGGCTACGAGGTGATACTCGGAGCCCTCGGCCATGAGGAGATGCTCGATCTCTGCACTCCCGTGGTGTTCGGCTTCCATTACCTGGCCGAGAAAGCGCGTCGCCAACTCAACCTCGACGATACGCGTCTCTACAAGGCCCCCAACGCGCGGGCAGCCCAGCCCGGGCGCATCAGCGTGGTGGAAGTGGCCCCGGAGATGCCCGAACATACTCCCGGGCGACCCACGCCTGAGTCGGGCCGCGCAGCTGTGGCTGCCCTCGACATGGCCATGAAAGCCCTCGCCGACGGCGATATCGACGTGCTTGTCACGGCTCCTATCTCCAAGGAAGCCGTGCAAAGTGAGAATTTTAACTTCCCGGGTCATACTGAATATCTTGAATCAGTCGCCGGCGAGGGCTACAAGGCCCGCATGATTCTTTTCGACGATTACATCCGTGTGGCTCTCGTGAGCACCCATCTCCCCGTTTCGAAAGTGGCAGAGGCCGTCACCCGCGAGTCTGTGGCCGAAGCCATCAGTTCGCTCTACGAGTCGCTGCGCCGCGACTTCGGATTCGAGCGTCCGCGCATCGCTGTGCTCTCGCTCAATCCTCATGCCGGCGACGGCGGTCTGCTCGGCAACGAGGAGAAGGATGTGATAATCCCCTGCATAGAGGAGGCCCGCGAGAAGGGTATACTCGCTTTCGGACCCTTCGCGGCCGACGGTTTCTTCGGCGCGCGCGACTATCGCAGCTTCGACGGCGTCGTGGCCATGTATCACG
>CAZGJH010000006.1:0-3912 GCA_964525735.1 uncultured Sangeribacter sp. | reverse complement strand
TTCTTCGGCGCGCGCGACTATCGCAGCTTCGACGGCGTCGTGGCCATGTATCACGATCAGGGACTCGCTCCCTTCAAGGCCTTGGCCGGAGAGAAGGGGGTAAACTTCACGGCTGCTCTTCCGTTTGTGCGCACATCGCCCGACCATGGCACGGCCTTCAACATCGCCTGGAGAGGCGAGGCCGATCCCACCTCGATGCGCGAGGCTATCTACAAGGCTATCGACATCTTCCGTCGCCGCGAGACGTTTGACGAAGCGTCGGCCAATCCGCTTCGTAAATATGTGGCCAAGACTCCCCCCTCACGCTCCAAAGATGGTGTGAGCAAAGAGCCGGGAGCCGAAGAGATACTCGGATTACCACTTTAAACAGACAGACCTATGAATTTCGGAATAATTGCGGCCGGGCAAGGCAGCCGGCTCGTACAGGAGGGTGTGGCTCTCCCCAAGCCCCTCGTCAATATAGCCGGGCGCCCCATGATTGCGCGCCTCATCGACATCTTCGTGAGGTGCGGAGCGGAGTCGGTCAGCATAATCGTCAACGAGGAGATGAAGGAGGTGGCCGAGTTTCTGCGCGAGCTCGCCCCGACACTCCCGTGCCCCCTCAACCTCGTGGTGAAGACCACCCCCACATCCATGCACAGCTTCTATGAGCTCTCCTCGCTCATGGAGGGTAAGGGACGCTACATCATCACCACCGTCGACACCATCTTCCGCGAAGAGGATTTCGCCCGCTACGTGGAGGCCTACAAGGCAGCCCCCGAAGAGATGCAGGGGATGATGGCCGTCACCACCTTTATCGACGACGAGAAGCCGCTCTACGTGGCCACCGATGCCGAAGGGCGCATCACGGCCTTCCTCGACAAGTATGAGGAGGGTGTGAAATACGTCAGCGGCGGCATCTACGGTCTGTCGCAGAGCGCCATTCCGGTGCTCAAGCGATGCCTCGACGAAGGGGTAGGGCGCATGCGCAATTACCAGCGTGCCCTCGTGGAGGCCGGGCTCTGGCTCCAGGCCTACGACATGAACAAGATCATCGACGTCGACCATGCCTCCGACATCGCCACGGCAGAGGCGTTCCTGAGCTGACGCCGCCATCATACGGCAGAATCGATTCCACAGTAAATCAGTAAGAAATGGCAGAAATAAAAATAGCGGGAGTGATGCGAGCCGGTGCCTACTCCCCAAATCATATCGGCAACGACGCCGCGATATTCAATGCCGCGGTAGAGCAGCTTCGTAAAAGGGGCTGCGAGGTGAAGGTATACACCGAAGATGAATTCAACTCCCGGCAGATCGAGGAGCGTATCATCTTGAATATGTGTCGCGAACAGGCCTCGATTGCCAAGCTTCAGCAGCTTGAAGATGCCGGTTGCCTCGTGATCAATTCGGGCTACGGCATAGAGAATTGCACCCGCGAGCGAATGACACGTATCCTCTTGGGCCACAAGGTGCCTTACCCCGACTCGCTTATCGTTAACACCAACGAAAACGTCACCGACGATCTTCGCGAGGCCGGATTCAGCTCCTGCTGGATAAAACGCGGCGACTTCCACGCGATGCACAAAGAAGACGTGAGCTATTGCCGCCATCCCGAGGAGGCGCAGGAAGTGCTCCACGAATACTTCTACCGTGGCATCAAGCGCGCCGTGATAAATCGCCATCTCGTAGGCGACCTCATCAAATTCTATGGCGTGAGCGGGCAGCCCTTCTTCTTCTGGTTTTATCCCTTCGACGAGGGTCACAGCAAATATGGCTACGAGGCCGTCAACGGCAAGAGCCGCGGCATACCCTTCGACCTGGAGAAACTCAAGACCATCTGCCAGCAGGCGGCCGACATTCTCGACGTGAGAATCTATGGCGGCGACTGCATCGTAGATGAAGATGGCACGATGCGTATCATCGACTTCAACGACTGGCCCAGCTTCGCCCCCTGCCGCGTGGAGGCCGCGCCCTACATTGCCAAATGTGTGCTCGCTGCAATAAAGAAATGGAGGAAGGAAAATGGAAGATAATAGCAAAAAGCAATCTGAAGAGGGGAGCGAGGCCACGAAAAAGCCGAGCTACAAAGACTCGCTGAAGTCGATGGATACGGAGGAGACCTTCGACCTGATCTTCTATCGCCCCATCGGTTACGGCTGGGCTCTGCTGGCCAAGAAACTCGGCGTCACTCCCAACGCCATCACTATCGCCTCCATCTTCTTAGGTGTGGGCGCAGGCGTGGCGTTCTATTTCAACAATATCTGGATCAACCTCTTAGGCGTGTTCCTGCTCGTATGGGCCGACTCTTTCGACAGCGCCGACGGCCAGTTGGCCCGCATGACGAAGCAATATTCGCGCATCGGCCGTATACTCGACGGCCTGAGCGGCGACTTCTGGTTTGCCGCCATTTACATCGCCATCTGTATGCGTGAAAACGTCACGAGCGAGTTCTTCAGCGCGCATCATTGGGTGATCTGGGTAGTGGCCGTAGTCACAGGTCTTTGCCACGCCACACAGGCGGCTATGGCCGACTACTACCGCCAGTTCCACCTCTACTTCCTGAAAGGGGAGGAGGGTAGCGAGCTCGACACAGCCTCCGCCCTCTGGACGCGCTTCCACCAGCTGAGCTGGAAGAAGAACTTCTGGCAGAAGCTCACCCTCGCCTTCTACACCAACTATACCGTAGGGCAGGAGAAACGCACTCCCGAGATGCAGCAGTTGCGCCGTGTGCTGCGCGAGCGTTACGGCAACAGCATACCCCAGAGCTTCCGCGACGCCTTCCGCGCCATGAGCAAGCCCTTGATGAAATACACCAACATCCTCTCGTTCAATACGCGCACGTTCGCTCTTTTCGCCGCCATACTCATCTTCCGTATGCCGTGGCTCTATTTCGCGTTCGAACTCACGGTGCTCAATATCGTTTTAATATATATGATGTGGCGTCATGAGAGAATGTGCACATATCTTGTCAACGACATCGACGATGGCGCCTTCGATCCGAAACAATCTAAATGAAAAGCTATGAATATCGACGTAAGTAAAGTAAAGGGAATCATATTCGACTACGGTGGCACCCTCGACACCGGAGGCGACCATTGGAGCGAGGTGATCTGGGCGGCCTGGCAGAAAGCCGGCATCGCGGCCGACAAAGCCGAATTCCGCGAGGTGTACGTATACGCCGAGCGCGAATTGGCCCGCACGCTTCATATCCTGCCCCACCACAACTTCCAGGATCTGCTCGACATCAAGATGCAGATAGAGCTGCAGCGTCTCACGGAGCTCGGTCATTTCGCGCCGCAAGATGTAGATGCGAAAGCCAAGGAGGTAGCGGCCATCTGCTATCAGTCGGCCAAGGAGTCGGTGCAGAAAGCCGTGCCTGTTTTGGAGGCTCTCTCAAAGAAGTATCCGATGGTGCTCGTATCTAATTTCTACGGCAATATCGAGACCGTTTTGAAAGACTTCGGTATCGAGGGTTATTTCAAGAAGATTATCGAGAGCGCTGTGGTGGGCGTGCGCAAGCCCGACCCGAAGATCTTTACCCTCGGTGTAGAGGCTCTCGGATTGAAGCCTGAGGAGGTGCTCGTGTTTGGCGACAGCTATTCGAAAGATATCGTTCCGGCGGAGAAAGCCGGATGCCAGGCCATCTGGCTCAAAGGAAAAGGCTGGACACAGGAGGAGGACGACACCTTCCATCCGAATATCGTAAGCAGCCTCGATGAAGCCCTTGCCTTCATCGAAGGCGCATAAAATAGCCACGCCTTCTACGAAGGCGAGTAAAAGTGCCTCCATCGACTAAGGCGAGCAAAACAACGGATGCTCCTGGCGAAACCCTCTCAGGGAATCGCCAGGAGCATCCGCTTTATTTTGCACCCTCCGAATCAATTTTATGCACCAACCGAGTCAATGTAGGGACATGCCTTTGGCATGTAGCGG
>CAZGJH010000005.1:1810-55963 GCA_964525735.1 uncultured Sangeribacter sp. | reverse complement strand
AGCCTGTTCCCGGCCATATCTACATCCGAGGTGGCAAGAAGGAGCTGATTACAAACTGATATCGCAAATTCTAACAGGATGCCAAAATACTGTAAAGCCTCTCAGGATGTGATACGCTGAGAGGCTTTGCAGTATTAATCAGACTCTCCGGTGTTATAGATATGAGCTAATGGTTGTTTCGTGTTTATTGCTGGAGAAGAAGATTTTTGATAAAAATGATAAAATATTTTGTTATTAAAAAAATACCATTAAATTTGCACATAATTAAGCAGTAGCTATGAAATACAACGAACTCCATAGGATTTAAAGAATAATGGTTGCTATACAACTGGTAAAGAGTTATGCGGCCATCCAGAATGGTATAGTCCAATAACAGGACAAAAATTTGCCACGAGTCACCATGGGAAATCTGAGGTAGCTAAAGGTACTCTTAAGAATATCTGTAAAGCTGCAGGGGTAAAGCTCTAATTTCATTTTAAATATAGTAATTAATGAAAAAAATAAATATGGAAAAGAATAATAAGATGGAAAAGGTAAAAGTATATGTATGTAAGGAGGCAGATGGGACTTATTCCTGCTACGCCGACGAAAAATCCAATCTTAATTATGGCCTTGTTGGGGAGGGAAAAACTGTACAAGAAGCCATCAATGAATGGGGCAATGTTTACAAAGCAATGCGAGATAGTTATGCGCAAGACGGTTTGCCTTTTATTGAAGCTGAATTTGAATACACTTATGACGTGCCATCATTTTTGGCTTATTATGGAAGTTTGATTACTTTCAAGGGATTGTCAAAGGTTACAGGAATCTCTGCTTCTCAACTCTCGCACTACGCCACTGGGTATAGAAATCCTTCTCCGAAGACAGTGCTTAGAATTCAAAATGGTTTAAGGTCTTTTGCTTCAGAACTCAGTCAAGTATCGTTGGTATAATCTCACTTTAATCATATGGATTGGTTGAGGTGGGGGTGCTAATTGGGCGGGGGAGGCAATATTTCACTGTTTTTGGTGTTTAATTATAAACGGAGTATCGTTTGCTCTCTCTTTTCAGCTAATTGACAGATGAAATTTGCAACCAGATTTTTGACCACTGCGCTCATCTTGCCGGCTGCATCAGCCGCCCTCGCGCAGAACGACATAAAAGACAATGACTTCAACCCGGTCAACACCGGCGTCACAACCCTGAGTATCACCCCCGATGCCCGCGGTTCGGGCATGGGTAACCTCGGCGCCGCCACCGACCCGGATATGAACTCCCAGTTCTGGAACCCCTCAAAGTATGCTTTCGCTTACGGACAAGGGGGTCTCGCTCTGTCGTATACTCCCTGGTTGCGCAAAATCGTCAACGACATCTTCCTCGCCGATCTCTCCGGCTATTGGAAACTCGGCTCGGGCGACAACCAAGCCATCTCCGCATCATTCCGCTATTTCTCTCTCGGCGAGGTAACTATGGGTGGCCAGGCGGGCGAAGGCACGCTCCAGACCCTCAACCCCTATGAGTTCGCCCTCGACCTCGGCTACTCCCGCAAGCTCTCGGAGAAATTCTCAATGGGCGTCGTGCTCCGCTATATCCTCTCCGACCTCTCCTACGACGACGCTTACTCCGGCGAATCAAACACCGCCGCCAACGCCTTCTCTGTCGACCTCTCCGGCTACTATGTGACCTACCCGATGATAGGACGCAACGAGTGCCAGTTCTCCTGGGGCTTCGACATCTCGAACATCGGTACGAAAGTGAGCTACGACCACGGCACAAACTACGCCTATCTCCCTACCAATCTGCGACTCGGCACACAATTCATGTTCCCTCTCGCCGATTACAACACCCTCGCTATCGGTCTCGACCTCAACAAGCTCCTCGTGCCCACAATGCCGCGCGAGAAAGACTACGACATGAACACCGTTCAGGGTCAGATTGAATATGAAGAGGCCAAGGAGAAATGGGAGACAATGTCGCCCATCGCAGGTATCTTCAAGAGCTTCTCCGATGCCCCCGGCGGTTTCTCGGAGGAGTTGAAGGAGATAAACGTCTCATTTGGCGCAGAATACGCCTACAATCAGCAGTTCTTCGCTCGCTTGGGCTACAATTACGAGAACGCCATGAAGGGTGGCCGAAGCTACTTTACCTTCGGAGCCGGTTTCTCGCTCAACGTAGTGAAACTCGACGCCTCCTACATGATGGCCACAGCACAGAGTTCACCCCTCGACCAGACCCTGCGCTTCACCCTCACATTCGACATGGAGGGCCTTCAGGACCTTCTCGGCAAACGCCGCCGCTAACCCCAAACAAACCAACCAAACAAAACAAAATTATGATACGTATAGGACAAGGATACGACGTACACCGACTCGTAGAAAACCGCGAGCTCTGGATTTGCGGCATTAAATTCGAACACCCCCACGGCCTCCTGGGCCACAGCGACGCCGACGTGGCCATACACGCTCTCTGCGACGCTCTGCTCGGCGCGCTCGCCTTGCGCGACATAGGCTATCATTTCCCCGACACCGATCCCGCCTATAAGGGCGCCGACAGCAAGGTGCTCCTCAAGGAGGTGTGCCGCATGGTGCGCGAGCGCGGTTGGGAGATTGGTAACGTAGATATTACAATCATGGCCGAGGCTCCCAAGTTTAAGCCTCACATCGATGCCATGCGTGAGAAACTTGCCGAAGTGATGGCCACCGACGTGGCCAACGTCTCAGTGAAAGCCACCACAACAGAAGGGCTCGGCTTTACTGGCCGACGCGAAGGCATCGCGGCAAACGCCGTTTGCTTGATTGTGAATTGATTATGCTTAATAAGAAACAACAGCAGGCCGTAGAGGCCACAGAGGGGAGAGTGAGAGTAGTCGCGGGCGCAGGGTCGGGTAAGACACGTGTGCTCGCTCATCGTTTTGCATTCATCGTCAACGACATCGGCATCAGCCCTGGCAACATTCTCTGCCTCACGTTTACAAACAAGGCTGCCCAGGAGATGAAACGCCGCATCTCTACGATGGTAGATCGCGGAAGCGTCAACGATTTCGTGTGCACAATACATAGCTTCTGCGCCAAATTCCTGCGCAAGGAGATCTATCGCATAGGTTACCCCCGCAATTTCACCATAATCGACGAAGAAGATGGCAAAAGCCTCGCCCGACAGGCCATGATAGAATTCGGCGTAGACCGTCGCAAGACCACCGCCGAGCGATTCCTAAAGCAAGTGGCAGGCTATAAAGGCTACGTGCCAACTCAATACATCCAGCGCCATCTGTTGCCTCACTCCTCGCCCGAAGCCCCCGATGCTGTGGTGCGCTACCTGCGCCTCCAGCTCAAGCAATACGCTCTCGACTACGACGACCTGCTCTATTTCACCCTCTACATACTCGACCATTTCCCCGACGCCCGCAAGGAATGGACCGAGAAACTGAACTATGTGATGGTGGATGAGGTGCAAGACTGTACGGGCGACGACTGGAAGTTGCTACACGCCATTACCGCACACCACGGCAACCTATTCGTGGTGGGCGACCCCGACCAGGCTATCTACGAATGGCGTGGCGCAAATCCGAAGATTTTCGTCGACTTCAAAGCCAAAACCGACATCATCCTCAACGAGAATTACCGCTCTACGCCCGACATTCTCGATGTGGCCAACCATATAATCGACCATAACAAGAAGCGCGTCAAGAAAGACCTCTTCACACGCAAGCTCAACGAGCGCCAGGTGACCCACCTCCACTCCAAATCGGAGCGCGACGAAGCCGCCGCTATTGCAAAGCGAATCGAAGCAGGGCTCAAGGAGGGGATGACGGCTGCCGATTTCGCGATTCTCTATCGAAGCTCTTTCCTCTCTCGCAACATCGAGCAGGCTCTGCTGAGGCATCATATTCCCTACTCCGTGTGGGGCGGAATACGCTTCTTCGAACGCAAGGAGATAAAGGATATCCTGAGCTACCTGCGCCTGATAGCCTCCGACAACGACGATCTATCTTTCCGAAGGATAATCAACCTCCCATCGCGCAAATTCGGCAATAAATCGCTCAATGAGCTCACCAAGATAGCCGAAGCTGAGGGATGCTCGCTGATGGCTGCCCTAAGGGGCCACCTCGACGACCCTCTCTTCAGCAAGAGCGCTCTCTATCGCTTCGTGAGTCTTATCGACGAGGCCCGCAACCGCGCTTCGATAATGCCTGTGTCTGAACTCACCGACTGGCTAATGGGCATAACAGGCCTTTCCGATCTCTATCGCACCGACGAGGAGGAGGAACGCCTTGAAAATGTGGCCGAACTCATCAACTCCATGAAGGAGTTTGAGGCCGGGAGAATCGACGAAGGGGATGCCGACCTCACCTCCTACCTCCAGGAGATCTCCCTTTACACCAACGCCGACCGCTCAAACGATTCGGAGCGTGTAAAGCTTATGACGATCCACCAGTCGAAAGGTCTGGAGTTTCCCGAGGTCTTCGTCGTGGGGCTCACGGAGGGTATCTTCCCCAACCATCGCTCCATACGCGAGCGTCGCCAGGATGGCGAGGAGGAGGAACGCCGCCTCATGTATGTGGCCGTGACGCGTGCCGAGAAGATGCTCTGGCTATGCGAAAGCGAAGGCTACATGAATGAGACTGCGGCATTAAAATTCCCCTCGCGGTTTCTTTCGGAAGTGCCGGAGGGGATGCTCAGAGTGGAGGGTAAAATTGATCCGGCTCTCCTCAAAGGGACAGCCGGATTAGTGAAAAGTCTTAACGAAGAATTAGGCGAGGGGGCAGAGGCTCCGATGGCCAACGGCACACGCGTGAGTCATAAAGTGTTTGGCGAAGGGGTGATCGAGGGCTACGATGCCACAGCCAAGAGCTACAAGGTGAGATTTGGCGACAATACCCGCAATCTTATGCCCCATGTGCTGAAACCTCTCCAATGAGCACCCGCAGCTCACAACACAGTGAGCATTACGGGAGCGGAAAACGACAGCGTGCCCTCTGCCGAGGCATGACGAAGATAACATCTGTAGATGCCGGCCGGAACCCTCTGGCCGGCATTATCTGTTCTATCCCATAGCATCGATGTCCCCTCGGAGAGAAGACGGCATACGGGAAGCCCTGAGGCGTTCTCTACCACAAGGTGAGTCGTGCCCTCGGCTGGAGCGTCATACGAGAAGCTCACCTCATCTCTTACGGCGATATCGCCCGCGGAGAGTGAGAGCGGGGTGGCGGGGTCGTTGCTGATGGTCTCCGCTATGCTGAGCAGATTCCCCTCGACATCGCGCAGATTCACCTCCACCAAATGATTTCCTTCACTCAGTGCTGGCAAACCGGCAAAGTAGGTGATTCCATCGCCGTTGTCGCCCATTACGCGTGTCAGTCCGGCTGAATAGCGATAGACTGCGCCATCAAGGTATATTTCCGGTTCACCCTCAATGGCGAAGTGCTTGCGGGCATCATAATCGATGTCGATAGATAGGCTCCCTGTGAGCGGATTATAGCCCAAGGCAGTGATATTGGCCTTTCTCTTAGGCGAAGCCGGTTCGCTCCGCTCGGTATCGATCTTCATAACCGTTGAATAATCGCCGGCTCCAATCAGAGTGTTGTCGTCGAGAGCTGTGAAGAAGAATCTCACCCCCTCCGTAGCGTAATTCAGTGCCGCTTCGGGCAGAGGGAAGGAGAAACGGAATCGTCCGTCGGTCACATCTGTCTCTCTCATGGCTATCACGCGATCGTCATAGGTCATCGTCATTCCGCTTCCTATGGTGTCGGGGTCGTGCGAGGTGAGATTGCGCGAGCGAAGCGTGACAGACGGGGCCAGCATGCGCACCATGGCGCGTCCGTTAAAACCTTCCACACGTTTCCCCTCGTTAGAGAGTATCTCACCCTCTATCTTTACCTCCTCATCGATTTTGAGATCTTTGGCCAACTTCCAGCCCATACCATGTCTTGCCACAGGAATCTTGATAGCCGGGTCGCAAACCAACAGATAGGCCAGCTCATTGGCATCTTTCGTGGCCGTTCTTACGGCGGCATAAGCCTCTCCGATAGTAGGTATCTCATTGCCTTTTAAGAGCGCGGATTCCCTCACTCCATACATCAGCTCGAAGAAGGTGTCGATGAAATTCTTGTTTTGACTCGACCATGTTTCGCGTGTGGTCAACATTCCGCCGATAGCTCCACTCTCGCTCGTGAGAATCATATGCTCGGCCAGGCCGCGCAGGCGGCTGTCGGTCTTTGTCGACGAGCAACCAGCCGTCATGAAAAATGTCAGCGGGTTGTTATGGAGAGTAAGAAGATGGCCCGGGTTGAGGAAAGTGTTGTTGATTTTCCCAAACATCACCTCCGAGGCATGCCCGATATAGATGGTGAAGTTTTTACCGTCGTCGAGATAATCGAACATCCGTTTGCGGGCCTGCTGATAGCCGTAGGCATCGATCGGAAGCATCGAATGGAGCGTTCTCCGGCCATTGCAGTCGTTGACGGAGTCGGCCAATGCCTGGGTCTGTGTTTCATGGAGATGCACATCCCCTTCGCCGCTCATCCAGAGTATGCTCTCAAGCGAGGGGAGGCTGAATGGATTGGTGATATACTCCCTGAGCTTGGCTATATAACGGTCGGCCTCTTGCTCCGATTCAAACGGCAGCATACCGAGCCCCATATCCATCTCCGATTTATTAATGGCGTCATCCTTATCGGTGTCTGTTTCAATAATATAGCGTTCGAGAGTGAAAAAAGCTCCGCGTGAAGTGGAGATATTGGCCGCCTGAGGGGCGATGAACACCGTTTCAGGATTGGCCGAGCGAATCTCGCTCGTGGCGGGGCCTACGAAGAGCACGTTTCTAAGTCGGCCGTCTGAGGCAGCCTTCACACTTTTCACCATCTCTCTCACCGCCTCGATCGAGGCGTTTCCCGCCGAGAAATGATTGTAGATGTCATCAAGAATCACTGTGGTGACGCTCATGCCGTCGTGCTCACGATGTATGTCGGCGATGGTGCGGCTCTTCTCGGCAAGCCAGCGCGGCGAGATAATCAGCATGTCGGCCGGCTCGGTGAGCGTGGCGTCATCGAGAAAGTTCTCCTCCACACACGCCCCCTCAAGATAAGGGGCACGCAAAGGGCCCGAAAGATTGCAGAACGCGAGGGTGAAGGGGCGTCCGTTGCCTGTCAGGGCTATCTTCCCATTGTGCGAGGGGCGAAACAGAGGTGTGCCTGAGGTTACGTCGAAAGCTGCCACATCGTCGCTCCCCGTAGAGATATAGCCTTGCTGAAGATTACGCAACGCCTCCACTCCTGTGAGGCCTGAGAATGAGGAAGAGGTGAAAATGCTCTCCTCGGAAGTCGTAGGGAGCGAAGCGAAATATGAGGGTGTGAGCGTCACGGGCACGGAGAGTGTCCAATAGTCGAGATATACCGTGTCGGTGAAGCTGCCTAAATTGTCGAATTTCACTGCCACGGTGTTTTTCCCTCCCGCCACGTCGATTTGAGCGGTGTAGTCGGCCGGACGTAGGGCGATGGGGGTATACTGATCCTGCACTACGAAAGATGTCATATCGCCGGTGCCATTGCCAAGACGGAGAGTGCCTCCACCCTTTGTCAGTGAGTATATTGTGGCTGTGAGGCGCGCGGAGGTGGTGGGGAGCGAGGCGGGCAGATCTATGGTCCATGAAAAGGATGCGCCCAATTTGCTCAGATACTCTCCCCAGAAAAGATTGCCGGTGTTGGTGGAGTTGTGGGCGAGATCGTTTTCATAACTGGTGAAAATCACACCCTTCTCCACCAGTGTGCCATCGGCAGTGATGTCCGCCTCCTCGATCGGTGTGAAGAAACGCGGATTGTCGGTGAGTATGAATGAGAGCTCGTTGTGATAGATATCGAGACCCTTATTCTCGAAATACCCTGTTGATTGGAAAGAGAAATGGTCGACACCCTGAAGCCACATTATGATGCGCCCGTCGCGGTGAAGCACAGGTATCGATCCCTCCAAGCCGCGCGCACCCACTTTCTCGGGGTTGCTGAAGCCGGCGGCTCGCAGAGTGGCATAGTCTACCGAATAAATGCCTGAATTCTTCACGTTGCCCCGCAGAGCGTTGAATGCCAACGCAGGGAGGGGGAGAAGTGTGGCAAGGAGAGGCAGGATATAGCGATTGCGCAAGAAGCGTGTGGATAATGTCATACTTGTTACGGATTGCAGTTTTTATCTGATATGTATTTCATAGAGAGTAGAGCCGTCGGCCTCTACCGTAAGCAGGTCGCCGATCTTCACCTTTACCGGCCCGCAGAGCTCGGAGGCGAGATAATCGCCCATCTTGATGGTGTTGCTTCGGCTCACGCTGGCAAGGAAATCGGCGAAGAGAGTTGCGAAACCGGAGCCATCCCATTCGGCCGCCACCTCCCCGTTGAGCTTGAGCGCGACTCGCTTGCCAAGCAGATCTGCGGCGGGGAGAAACTCTCCTACGGTAAGCGAACGGTCGAAGCTATGGGCCTGGTCGGGCGGAAGCCCTGCCGAAAGAAGCTCGCGCCGCAATGCGGCAGCGCGGAAATGCACTCCGATGGCTATCTCTGAATAATAGCGCTCTGCGAAGCGCGCGGCTATTGTCTTGCCGATACGGTTTATTCTCACCAAAGGGATAAGAAACGCCTCGATATCGGCAGCAAATTCCGGTATGAAGAAGGGCTTGCCCGTATTTACGAGAGAGGAATCGGCCACAAAATACCATGACCCTGGCCCCTCGTGGGCGCCCTCTTCGCGAGCCTTCTCGGCTATGATTACTTTCATGATTCTGCGTTCAGACGGTTATAAATTAGCGCCAGATGGGCATAGATGAGCGTATTGGCCATCACTATGCCCTCGGCCACCTTCACCCTGTAGGGGGTGAAATTCCAGATTCCCTTGATACCCTCTCCGATGGCTATGTCGGCCGTCTCCTGTGCGCAGTCGGCCGGCACGGTGAGAATGCCTATCGTGGCCGGATTCTCCTCCATCACATTCGATATTGAATCGATATGATAGATGGGCACATTCCCCACGCTCGTGCCTGTCTTCACAGGGTCGATGTCGAAACCCGCCACGATTTCCAGGCCGTAGTTGTTGAGGCCCACGTCGAGCATCAGGGCTGTGCCGAGGCTTCCAGCCCCGAACACGAAAGCCTTGTGCGACGTGCGGAAACCCAAGAATTGCGAGAGGGTCTCAACCAAGGCATCCACCTCATAGCCGATGCGCGTCTTCCCCTTCAGCGAGAGAAAGGAGAGATCTTTGGCTATCTGGGAGGCATCTACATTGATGGCCCTCGAGATCTGTGTCGACGATACATAGTCTACTCCGCGCGCCTTCAGAATCTCGACATAGGCGAGATACCAGGGCAGGCGGCGCAGGGTAGGTTCGGGCAATATGATGTGCTGGTCTATCATCGTGAAATCTTTGGGCTAAGATGAAATCATAACGTCACGGCGAGCTTATTGCTCTTGCGTATTTCGCGGCCGTCGGCTCCGGTGACTGTGGCGCGGTAGATGTAGATGCCGCGCGGCACACGGTGGCCGTTATGATCGCGCAGATCCCAACGCTGAGTCACTTCCGTCACGCCCGATGAGAGACGCTGGCACTCGGTGCTCCATACGCTCTTGCCGCCGAGATCAAACACCTCGATCATGCAGGGCATGGTGCCCAAGGCGCCATCCACCTCCACGCAGAATGTCACGGAGGTCGTGGCCGGATTCACGTCGGTCTTGAGGGTAGATATCGAGGGGCTCCAGTCGGCTTTCACAAGGCAGGAGAGTGTGGCCGAAGAGGAGTTGTTGGCATTGTCCCATACGGTGAATGTGAGCTCATGACGCCCGGGAGCCAAGTCTTTCAGAGGATAGGCGAGAGTGCCCTTCTCGAAAGATTCCGGATCGGCCGTAAAGTATGTGCTCACATCGTTGAGCCATTCCTTGCCGTCGACCGAGATCACCATAGCATGGCCTATGCCGGCCTCCGAGAGGTTGATGCCCGAGGGGTCGGTGAGGGTGGCGTAGAGCATCGGCGAGGGGCTCACGATCGTGCCGTCGGTAAACTGTGGCGAGTTGAGGTAGAAGCCAGTGATCACAGGGCCGTCGAAATCCTCCTGCGGATTCGACTCGAAGCCGTATACGTAGAATTGCTCCGAATGTCCGTTGGCTTCGCGGCCTGCCTCATCGTTGGCGTAGAGCGAAAGGAGAGCTGGGCTGTAATTGTTCTCGATCTCCGAGGGGAGCACAAACGTTGCGCTCCAACGCCCGTCGCTCACCTTCGTATTGCCTGAGAGAAGGCGTGTCTTGCGGTCGTTGTAGGTCATCACATCGCCATCCTTACCGTTGCCGTAGGTTTCGATCACTTTCTCCGCATCGAAGAGCTGCATTGCAAGGGTGCCGTTGAAGTCGTCGGCCACATTGCCGGCTATGTCGGTGATTGTGCCCGAGAGGGTCACTTTCGAGCGTGCTTTGAGCTCGGGGAGATCGTCGTCGCTCACAGCAGAACCGTTGATGGAGTCGAGCACGGCATGATAGGAGGCGAAGGGAAGACGCAGTGCGGGGTCGCCCATGAAGCCGTAGCGAAGCTTGTTGTCGTCGCTCGTGCGAGCGTTTTTGCCGTTGATCATGATCTCACCGAGGCGAAGCGGTTTCCCATCCTTGTCGTAGGAGAAATAATGACGCGAAGTGCTTTCGTTAAGATCGCCGTTCTGAGTGATATACACCTTGCGGCTGGGGCAGATCATGCCGATCACTCCATGCTCGGGCTCAAGCCACATCACCTCCGCGCCGCTCACATCGTCGGCGTCCCAATACATGAATTCGCACGTCGCGGCGTAGATGAATGGGAGATTGGTGTTGGTGAAGCTGTTGATGTCCGTCCAAGTGAGAAGATTCTCATGGCCCCAACCACGCGGCGAGGCATGGCCGATATAATCGATGAGAGCAACACCCTCGTTTATCTTATCCATCATGCGCTTCTTGGCCTCGGGGTAGGTGACGCCCGAGCCCGACTGATGCCTCTGGTAGGCATCGAGATAGAGCTTCTCGTAGATGAGGCTCGCGCCGTCGGAGCTGCCGCGCATGGCATTGATCACCTTCTCCGCCTGTGTGAGGTGCACACCATGGTCTTCGTCGTCGGCTATCACCATCACATTGTTGCGCCAATAGCCTGGGTTCGGCTGAAGGAGATACTTCTCAAGTTTTGCTACAGCCGTTTCAGCCTCCGATACATTCTTCACCGGCATACGCCCCACTGCCACGTGGATCTTTGCCGAACCCATGTTGAGCGCGCCCGGCTGGTCGTCGAGCATACCGATGTAATCGTCGGTAGAGTAAGAGCGGCTCTCGGTGTAAGCGTTCTCCGATTGCCAGATCGGAATGCGTGGATAGCCCGCTTTCTTGGCCTGGGCTGTCACCATCTTGTTGTCGTAGGAGGGGCGGCTCATAAGCAGGCAGAAGCGGGTATAGTCGCCTCCATTTTGAGGAGCGCGGTCATACCACATCTTCAGAAGCTTGCGGAAAGCCGTCAGGTCGGGGTTGCCGGAGGAGAATTCATTGTAGACTTGTTGAGGCGTCACCACAGCCACCTCCATACCGTCTACTTGGGCGTGGAGGTCGGCTATCTTGCGAGCCTGGGCAAGATACTGGTCGGGAGCCACGATGAGCATATCGGGAGCCTTCATGGCGTGGAGGTCTTGATTCTGCACCTTCCCCGCACCCGTGAGGCTGCGGCTCACCTTCAAGGGGTCGAAGGCGATAAACTCATGATAGCCCGAAGGAGCCACGAACGTCCCCTTCATGCCTGAGAGCGTGAGCTTATACTCTGTGGGGCGGAGAGGATTGGTGATATCCCAAACGCGGGTATTCTCGGTGCAGCCCGTGAGCTCCACCTCCGAAGCCTGCGCTGGATTGAGATAGAAATAGAGCTCATTCTTTTCGAGCGACAGTCGACGCTCATATTCCACTTCGATATAGTCGAGGGCTGCTGTGAAGATCGCCCCCGAATAGCTGTAGCGGATGCCGAAATTGAGTTTCTCTGTGGGATTCTCAATTCTCTTCACCGTAGAGCGCACCGAAAGGAAGCTCTCGCTCGACACGCTTGGAATCTTGTCGGAGTCGGTAGAGGGGAGCTGTTCGCCATTGGCCGTGAACATCAGAGAGGAGGAGCCATTGGTTACTTTCGCGCCAAACACCATGCGCACAGCTGCATCGCTCACACACCCCGGCAGATTGAAATTGAAATTGCGGTTGGTCTGCGTGCGGAAATCCTCGCCGAGCAAGAGCCGGCCCGAAGTGTGAGGCGCGAGCAGATCCTGCTCATGAAGCAGACGCTCGCGGAAACTCGTGAGCGTAGTGCCTCCCGAGGTGAGAGCCGCAGCCGGGGCCACTTCGGGAGCCTCCACCTCGTTGTCGCTTATGAAATAATAAGACACCTCGGTGTAGGGGTTGTAGGTGTGGGTATACGTCATGACGCCGGAAGGGCTGTAGGCCCACCCGGTGGTGGAGTGTCCGAAGAATACGATTCCCGCGGCCGTGCGCACGCATGGCACCACCGGGAGGTCGTCGCTCATGTTGGCGTCGAGCCGCTCGGCGAGCACGCGCCCTCCGCAGCCGTATACGTTCACTTTCCCCGGATCTGAAAATCCGAGGGTCTTGAGTGTGGAATTGCTGATAAACTGCATCCCGCTCTCCTTCACCTGCACGCGGGCCCATTTGCCGCTGGCCAGGGCCGAAGAGGTGGCATAGAAGTCAGGATTCAAGGCTGCTCCTGGAAGTATGCCCAAGAGAAACAGCATTATAGAAATTATATGTCTGATGCTCACGATGGAGAGGTGTTTGGTAAAACAAAAGGCAAAACTTGCTCAATAAAAACGGCAATAATTGCTCATCAGAATAACGTAAAACATGTGCGGAATATTGCCTTCGCTCCGGAGTGCTTGTTGCCTTCGCTTCGGAATGCTGGTAGTGAGTGTGTGCTGTCAGTCGCGCTGGGTGTAGGGCCAGAGGCTGCCGTGAAGGTAGCTTTCCCATTCTTCGCGGGTGCCGCAGAAGGCGTCGAGATCTACATCGCCCTTTATGCCATCTACCTTGCCTCGATGGTTAAACTGCCAGAATGTCCATTCGGCATTGATAGGATTTTCAGAGAAGCCGCATATCCAGAGGGGATGGCCGGGGAAGGTCTCGGCCAGGTATTCGTAGTATCCCTCGCGGTTGGTATAAAACATCACCCTATGGCCCAAGAGGTTGAGATAATCTACCATCTCGATGAGCCTGCGCGACACCTCCGGCGTGGGTATCGAGTCGGGATTGCCCGCCTTCTCAATGTCGATCACGAGCCCGAGCTCCGGATGGCGCGCCCCTACGGCCTTGAGCAGATTGATGGCCTGCTCCACACCGTCGCGGTCGAAGCGGAAGAAGTGGTAGATCCCCTTCTTGAGCCCGGCGCGCGAAGCCTTGTCGTAGTTCTGGCGGAAATTACGGTCTTTGAAATCGCCGCCCTCAGTGGCTTTGATAAATACGAAGTCGTAGCCGTCGCGGGCCACTTTCTCCATGTCGATGTCGCCGTTGTGCGACGACACGTCGATACCCCTCACGGGATACTTCACAGGATCTACGTAAGGGGGTGTGGTGATAAACGTGTGATAGGCCCAGAAGCCCGACACGACGAGAAGCAGGCACACTAAAACGAATATGCCCGCTACGATTATGTCTTTGGGTGGTGGCGTTTTCATGAAAGAATCGCCGCTGCTCTCTGAAGGGCCTTGATGAAATTGTCGGCCTCTTCAAAGGTGTTATATACGGCGAAAGAGGCACGCACGGTGCCGGGTATGCCGAGACGATCCATCAGCGGCATGGCGCAGTGGTGGCCTGTGCGCACCTCCACACCCTGCTTGTCGAGCAGAAGCCCGAGGTCGTAGGGATGGCTCTCCCCAAACAGGAAAGAGATCACCGCGCTCTTGTCGGGAGCTGTGCCGAAGATGCGTATCCCCGGAATCTCCCTCATCTTGCTCTGGGTGTATTCGAGCAGCTCATGCTCATGGGCGGCAATAGCCTCCATGCCCGTCTCCTCGATAAAGTCGATGGCCTTCGAGAAGGCGGCTATACCCACGAAATCGGGTGTGCCGGCTTCAAATTTGAAGGGGAGCTCGGCATACGTGGTGTGTTCGAACGTCACTTTCGCGATCATCTCGCCGCCACCCTGATAGGGGGGCATCTCTTCGAGCAGGCGCTTGCGCCCGTAGAGCACACCTATGCCCGTGGGGCCATACATCTTATGTGAGGAGAATACGTAGAAGTCGCAGTCGAGGTCTTTCACATCTATGATCATGTGGGGCGAAGCCTGGGCTCCGTCGATGAGCACAGGCACTCCGCGCGAGTGGGCGTAGGCCGTCATCTCCTTCACGGGGTTGACAGTGCCGAGCACATTGCTCACATGGCAGAATGAGGCCATCACCGTGCGCTCGTTGAAGAGCGAGCGGTATTGGTCGAGGTCGAGCTCTCCCTTGTCGTTGATATCCACCACGCGGATCACGATCCCCGTGCGGTCGCGCAGCAACTGCCAGGGCACGATGTTGGCATGGTGCTCCATCACCGTCAGGATAATCTCGTCGCCCTCCTTGAAGCGACTGCCGAAGGATGAGGCCACGAGATTGATACCCTCCGTAGTGCCACGCGTGAAGATCACCTCCTCCACGGAGTCGGCGTTGATGTAGCGGCGCACTCTCTCGCGGGTCTTCTCCTGGAGATCGGTCATCTCCTGCGAAAGGGTGTGCACGCCACGGTGCACATTGGCCTTCTCCGTGGTGTAGATCCGCTCTATCTCCCTCACCACCCGGAGAGGGGTTTGCGACGTGGCGGTGTTGTCGAGGTAGATCATCGGTTTCCCGGCCACCTCACGGTTGAGAATGGGAAATTCCTCGCGTATTTTGGTTACAGTTTCTTTATTCATTTTGCTTTTCCTCCTGATAAGAATGGCAGCCCGTGTGGCATGACGCGCATCCTGGGTCGGCGCCGGCGAAACGGCGTTCGAGCAGCATGTGCAGGCGGTCGCGGAGAGGAGCGAGACGCACACCTTCCACCACATCGGCCATAAACGCCTGCTTGAGCAGCAAGCGCGCCTCGGCTTCGGGTATGCCGCGTGTGCGCATGTAGAACACCTGCATGTCGTCGAGCTGACCTGTGGCTGTGCCGTGGCTGCACTTCACATCGTCGTTGTAGATTTCGAGCTGAGGCTTCGAATACATCCGTGCCGTGTCGCTCCCCACGAGGTTGCGGTTGCTCTGGTAGGCTTCGGTGCGGTCGGCTCCCTTGCGCACGAGCACAAGCCCCGCGAAGGCTCCCACGGCCTCATCGTCTACCACATATTTGAAGAGCTCGTCGGTGTTGCAATCTGTCACACCGTGCACCACATGCGAGTAATTGTCGAGATGGCGATGGCGATCTTCGATGCCCATGCCGTAGAGGCGCAGTGATGCGTGTAGGCCGGCGAAGACGGTGCGATATTCGTTGCGGGTGTTGCCATTGTAGAGCGTTATGCCGTCGATCATCACGTTGCTTCCCTCCTCCTGCTTCAGATAGAGGGCGCAGAGGCGGGAGGTCTTCTCAGTCGACTCCTCAAGGTCGTAATAATCTACCGAAGCGTTGCGCCCGGCGTAGATCTCTATCGTGTTGAGAGCCAGGAAGTCGATGTCCGGATTCTGCGTATGGTCGCATGAAAGGATCTTCACTTCAGAGTCCTCGTCGGCTATCACGAGCACACGGCGCACAGCCATCAGCGGCTGTCCGTTCTGAAGAATGTTGACGATCTGCAAAGGCTTCTCCACCTTCACCCCCTTTTTCACCCATACGGCTATGCCATCTTGAGCTAAGAGAGTGTCGAGGGCAGCTATCGGATTGTCGAGCGAAGCCAAGCGGCCGTAATACTTCTCCATCAGTTCCGGATGCTCCTCGGCAAACTTGCGAAGGCTGCCGGCCCAGACTCCCTCGGGCAGACCCTCGCGAGAGCGGGGCGTCTCGGCATAGAGATCGTTGACCATCATGAAGAGGGCCGTAGAGAGCGTCGGCACTCCGCAATGGAAAGAGGCCGCAGGGTTGACGCTGATGGGCACACGGGCTATATTCACACCATAGTCGGGGACGAGCATCGCCTCCAAGTCGGTGGTTTCGTAATTTTCCGATCCTTTACGGGGCAGCTTCATCGTCTCGAGCTTGCGGAAAGCCTCCTCGCGACGGCCATTCATCATCTCCGCGCTGTTGAGGCAGATCAGATCGGCGTGCTCCTTGTAAAGGTCGATATATTGTTTCAATGCGTTCATGGTCACCTCCCTCTTCAGTTGTCGATCTGCTGTTTGATCCAGTCGTAGCCACGCTCCTCGAGTTCGAGAGCGAGTTCGGGTCCGCCCGTCATCACGATCTGTCCCTTGTAGAGGATATGCACGAAGTCGGGCTTGATATAATCGAGCAGACGCTGATAGTGGGTTATGACGATTGTGGCGTTGTTTTCGGTCTTGAGTTTGTTGACGCCCTCTGCCACGATGCGCAGCGCGTCGATATCGAGGCCGGAGTCGGTCTCGTCGAGAATAGAGAGCTTCGGCTCAAGCACAGCCATCTGGAAAATCTCGTTGCGCTTCTTTTCGCCGCCGGAGAAACCCTCATTGACGGAGCGCGAGGCAAGTTTATTGTCGAGCTCCACCACGGCGCGCTTCTCGCGCATCATCTTGAGAAACTCTGTGGCGCTCATAGGGGGCTCGCCGAAATATTCACGCTTGGCGTTGACGGCAGCGCGCATGAAATTTACCATAGAGACTCCGGGAATCTCCACGGGATACTGGAAGCCGAGGAAAAGACCCTCGTGGCTTCTCACCTCGGGGGGCATGGCGAGCAGATCTTTACCCACGAATTCGGCCGTTCCGCCTGTCACTTCGTAGGCCGGGTTGCCTGCCAACACCATCGAAAGCGTCGACTTGCCCGAACCGTTAGGACCCATTATGGCATGCACCTCACCCGGATTCACCTCCAGGTTGATCCCTTTCAATATCTCTTTCCCATTTATCTGGGCGTGAAGGTTATTTACTTTAAGCATTGTTTTCATAAATTATCTGCCCCGCGCAGGGGACGTCTGTCTGTATAACAAGTGGCCACGCCGAACGGTTGACACTTATCTTTTTCGCCTCCCGCAGCTGCAGGATATGGGAGAGATCTTCCGCGCTGAAGCAGCCCAAAAGGGCAGGAGCAAGGAGCACCACCCCCTCCACGATGTTGCCGTCGTCGGCCTCGGCATATTTCATCAGGGTGGAGTTGGGGCTCACGCAGAGCAGAAGATTAAGAAAGATGGAGAGAACGAGAAGATACTTCACAAGCGAGAAGGCCGCCCCGAGTATGGAGTCGAGCATACCCACATGAAACACCTCCATCGCGCTGCGCAACACTTTCGTGAGCGCCTTGAAGAGATAGAACACTATCACGTAGATGCTCACGGCCGAGAGCACGCTATAGATAAAGGAGGCCCCAACGCAGCTCTTTATGCCGGGCAAGATCATACGATAGAAATCTTCACCCTGCGGCAGGAAGATATGGGCACACACTATGCCGAAGGCAAACCCAAGGATGGCGCACACCTGACCCGTAAACCCTCTCTTGAACCCTTTCCCTATGGCTATGATGGCCACCGCGAATATCAATATGTGATAGAGGAGGTCGCTCATTTCTTCTTTTGCTCCAATTCCTCGGCAAATTTATTGGGAAATTTCCAATGCTGGCGCGGATGACACATGGCCCATATCACCAGCCCTATTCCCAACAGAATGAAGGGGATGCTGAGCATCTGTCCCAAATTCATGCCGTAGCGCGCTATCATGTCGTATTCCGACTGCACCTGCACATTCTTCACATATTCTATCAGGAAGCGGGGCAGGAAGATGCCGATGAAGAAGACGCCCGTGATCAGATAGGGGCGCTCCTCGTCGTTGCGTTTCCAATACATCCACATCAGCACCCAGAAGAGCACGAAATAGCACGCGGCCTCATAAATCTGTGTGGGATGCTTCGGTATGGTTTCGCCGTCGCGCACGAAGATGAAGCCCCAGGGCAGGTCGGTAGGGCCGCCATAGATCTCCGAATTCATCAGATTGCCGAGGCGTATGAGGCAGCCCACAAGGGCGATAGCTATCACGAGCTTGTCGAAGGTCCATGAGGCCGGTTTCTTCGTCACAAACCAGGAGAAGAGAAACACGGCTATGATGTTGGCTATCGTGCCGCCATGAGAGGCCAGGCCGCCGTTCCAAACTTTCAGAATTTCGCCGGGATGCTGCGAATAATAGTCCCATTCGTAAAAGAATACGTGGCCTAAGCGGGAGCCCACGATCGTGGCCACCACGATATACGCCAGAAGGATACCGAGCCATTTCTCAGGCGCCCCCTCATGGCGAAACATTCTTGCAACTATGTTGTAGCCGAGTATAAAACCTACGGCGAAGGCCAGTCCGTACCATCTCACAGAGATCGGTCCGAGGCTGAAAAGGATAGGATCGGCATTCCAGGTGATGAAGTCGAGCATGATTTGTTTCAGATGGTTATTTTGTTATCAGAGAGATGCCTGACGGCCGCCGGCCATCAGGCCGTATGGCGTCAGGCATGCTTCAGTGGTATCGGTTGATTTTCAGACCAGTGCGGCGGTGTCTTGCGCTATCATCATCTCCTCGTCGGTGGGGATCACGACAACGTGCACTTTCGAATCCTTGCCTGAAATCTCTACCTCCTCGCCGCGCACTTTATTGGCCTCGGCATCGAAGGTTACGCCCATGAAGGCGAGATGCTTCACTACGCGCTCGCGTGTGGCTATCTGATTCTCGCCCACGCCGCCTGTGAATACTATCACGTCGACGCCGCCGAGCACAGCCGTATAGGCGCCGATATATTTCAAGATGCGATATTCATACATCTCAAGAGCCATGCGTGCCTTCTCGTCGCCGGCCGCGATGGCTGCCTCGATGTCGCGCATATCGCTCGAAAGACCGGTCACTCCGGCCACACCGCTCTCCTTGTTGATGAGCTTGCTGAGACCAGCGGCGTCGAGCCCTTCCTGCTCCATGAGATATACGAGCGCGCCCGGATCTACGTCGCCTACGCGTGTGCCCATCATGAGGCCCTCTGTCGGCGTCAGACCCATGGAGGTGTCTACACTCTTGCCATCCTTGATGGCTGTGATGCTCGCGCCGTTGCCGATATGGCAGGTGATGATGCGCTGTTTCTCATAGTCGAGACCGAGAAATTCGCAGGCGCGGCGAGATACGTAGCGATGGCTCGTGCCGTGGAAGCCGTAGCGGCGCACACCAAACTTCTCGTAAGCCTCGTAGGGGAGGGCATACATGTAGGCCTTGGCGGGCATCGACTGATGGAAGGCCGTATCGAACACTGCCACCTGGGGCACGTCGGGCAGAATCGAGGTGATAGCCTCGATGCCCGTAACGTTGGCCGGATTGTGAAGAGGAGCCACGGGGTAGCACTCCTTCACCTTCTCAACAACCTCGGGAGTGATCACTACCGATTTGTTGAAGTATTCCATGCCATGCACCACGCGATGGCCTACGGCCTGGATCTCGTCGTAGCTCTTGATTACGCCCTCTTTGGGGTCGGTGAGAATATCGAGCACATTCTTCACGGCCTCTTTGGCTGTGGGCATCTCCACTGTGATCTGTCCCTTCGAGCCGTCGGGGCGCTTGAACTTGAGGAAGGAGTCGGGTAGGCCGATCTTCTCTACGCCACCCTCGGCGAGCACCTTCTTATCGTCTGATTCGATAAGTTTATATTTCACACTGCTGCTGCCGCAGTTGAGCACAAGAATTTTCATTGCTTATCTGTATGTATTTGTGAAGCCTGTGGCCTTCGGTTAGAGATTCTTGTCGCCGATGGCCTGGTTGCAGGTCACGATGATGGTGTTTATGATATCTTCTACTGTCGCGCCGCGGGAGAGATCGTTGACGGGAGCTGCGAGACCCTGAAGAATCGGGCCCACTGCGCCTGCGCCAGAAATTCTCTGCACGAGCTTGTAGCCGATGTTGCCGGCTTCGAGCGAGGGGAAGATAAGGGTGTTGGCGTGGCCGGCCACATCGCTGTCGGGAGCTTTCAACTTGCCCACGGAGGGCACGATGGCTGCGTCGCTCTGGAGCTCGCCGTCGATCTTGAGGCTCGGATCCATCTGCTTGGCGAGCTCTGTGGCCTCGCGCACTTTGTCTACTCTCTCATGGCTTGCAGAGCCCTTCGTAGAGAAGCTCAGGAGAGCCACTACGGGGTCGAGGCCGGCAATATCCTTGGTGGTCTTCGCCGTAGCGATGGCGATCTGTGCGAGTTCCTCCTTTGTGGGGTCAGGCACAACGGCACAGTCGGCAAATACGAGCATGCCCTGGTCGCCGAAGGGGCAACCCTCGGGGAGGAGCATGATGAAGGCGCCGCTCACTACGGAGATGCCCGGTTTGGTCTTGAGCACCTGGAAGGCTGCGCGAAGCACACTCGATGTGGGGCTCAGGGCTCCGGCCACCATGGCGTCGGCGTCGCCGTTTTTGATCATGAGGCAACCCAGGAAGAGGGGATTCTTCACTGTGTAGCGGGCATCCTGGAGGGTGACGCCCTTCTTCTTGCGGAGCTCAGCGAAGAGCTCGGCATATTTCTCGGTAAATTCCGTGTCGTCGGGGTTGCGGAATTCAGCCTCAGCGATATGGCTCAGGTTGAGTTTCTCAGCCTCGGCGAGGATCTCCTCGCGTTTGCCAAGGAATATGATATTAGCGGCCTTCTTGGCGATGATTTCGTCGGCGGCCTTCAGTGTGCGCGGTTCTGTAGATTCCGGGAGCACCATGCGCTGGGGATGCTCCTGTGCTTTCTTGGTAAGCCTTTCGAATAAGGTCATTTTGATATCGCTTTAATTAAGGTTGATATTCACTTATGGAGTGGCCAGGGAGCCCCCCGATCACTGACATAATGCAAAGTTAATAAAAACATTTCGAAAGGAGATAGGGTGTAGCTTCATTTTTTTTTGTAATTTTACACTTTAAAACCAAAAACAGCCTCTGCGGGCCCTCCCGCAGGGCACGATTTTCAGTAGAAAACCAGCCTCTCAGGCCCGGCCGCAGAGGCAATCTTTCAGTAGAGATGCGAATAATTAAGCGTTTATACCTCTTTATATTACAGAGCTTTCTCCCCCTCTTCGCGATGACGTTTTTCATCGTGCTTTTCATAGTACTCATGCAGTTTCTATGGAAGTATATCGACGATCTCGTGGGCAAGGGCCTCGAATTTTCGCTCATAGCCGAGCTTTTCTTCTACGCGGCCGTCAGTCTCGTGCCGATGGCCCTGCCGCTCGCCATTCTCCTTGCCAGCCTCATGACCTTCGGCAACTTCGGCGAGAAGTTTGAGCTCACGGCCATGAAGGCCTCGGGCATTTCGCTGCTCAAGGCCATGAGCCCGCTCATCGTGCTCATAGCGGGCATCTCGGTGGGAGCCTTTTTCTTTCAGAACAACATCCTGCCTCACGCGCAGGTAAAGATGTGGACGCTTCTCTTCTCGATGCGTCAGAAATCGCCCGAGTTGGAGATTCCCGAAGGGGTGTTCTACGACCAGATTCCGGGCTACAACCTCTTCGTGCAGCATAAAAACCGCGAGACGGGTATGCTGCACGAGGTGATGATCTACGACGTGAGCCATGGCGGCGACAACTCCACCATCCTCTTGGCCGATTCGGGTCTGCTCGCCTTCACCCCCGACATGAAGTATCTCTACCTACATCTCTATCAGGGGCAGCAGTTTGAGAACCTCCGCGAGCAGAAGAGTCTCGACAAGAACGTTCCTTTCCGACGCGAGGAGTTTGCCGAGAAGGAGGTGCTCATCCCGTTTGACGCCAACTTCAACCGTCTCGACGAGGGGGGTATGCGCAACCAATACGTCGGCAAGAATATGGCTGAGCTTCAGCATACGATCGACTCCATCAACACTCGCCTCGACTCCACCGGCTACGTCTACGGCCGCGAGCTTCGTCGCTCCGCCTTCCCTCTCCTCAACACCACCGAGCGCATCACTGCCCTCTACGACACCCCCTCTCCAACGAAACCGAGTCAACGTTCCTCTGACTCTCCGAGTCAACGTGGTGACATGCCGAAGCAACGTTCCTCTGACTCTCCGAGTCAACGTAGGGACATGCCTTCGGCATGTAGCGGAGCAAACGATAGCAAAACCACTGGTAGCAAACCCAACGAAAGCACCTCTACCGAATCCGCCGAAACCAAATCGATAACCCCAATCGATATCGACACCCTAATCTCTCCATTACCACTCAGTGTCAAGGAAAGCATCCTCTCCCAGGCCCTCAGCGGCTCACAACGCCAGATGTCGGAAATGCAATTCCGCGCCCTCACCATCGGCGAAGACAAACGCGTGATTCGCCGCCACGAAATCGAGCTCCTGAAGAAATTCACCCTCTCCGTGGCCTGTCTCGTCTTCTTCTTCATCGGTGCCCCCTTGGGCGCGATTATCCGCAAAGGCGGTTTGGGCACGCCACTCGTGATCTCGGTGCTCCTCTTCCTCTTCTATTATATAATCGACAACACGGGCTACAAAATGGCCCGCGACGGACACTGGGCTGTATGGTGCGGTATCTGGCTCTCCACTTTCGTCTTGGCCCCACTCGGTGTTTACGTCACTTACAAGGCGATGAACGACTCGGCCGTATTCGACGGCGACCGCTACAAGAGCCTCTTCCGCAAATTGCTCGGTCGCAAGGCAGAGCGTAAGGTAGATTACAAGGAGATTATCATCAACGATATATCGGAAGAGGAGGCAGTGAGCCGCCTTCAGCAGTTGCGCGATCGTGCCCTCGCGTTTGCCGAAAGCCACGCCAAGAAGCAGAGCTACGCCAAATATTGGGACGTGGGCTACTCCAGTAGCGAGATTCTCTCCATAAGCGAGGAGCTCGAAAGCCTCGTGGAGTATATGACCGACTGCCGCAACCCATTGGCCGTAAACAAATTGATGGACTATCCCGTAGTGCGCAACCTATGGGCCTATCACCCCGGCAACGTCAAATATCTCGGCACGGTGCTGAAATGGTTCGTTCCCTTCGGCTTCCCCATCTACATTGTCGGGCTCAAGGAGCAGAAGGGTCTCAAAGACGAGATGCGCCGCATCGCCTCCGTCAGCACCGCCATCCTCGAAGTCCTAAAACCACAATAAAATATAAATAATGAAAAAATCAGAAACCATTGCCCTCTATCGTGATGCCTACCTCGAGGGCCGCGACGAAGTAGATCGTCGCAATTTCGAAGAAAAAGACGAAAACCGTCAATACGCAGCCATCATGAGCTGGAAACGTCGCCAGGAAATCGCTTCCGGTGCCAAAGAAGCCGCCAACGCCAACACTCCCAATGGCGTTTACGACCTCATCAAGAAAGCTCACAAAGCCCTCTTGGCCCTCAACGAACTCCCTCAGAAAGATCAGCTCCGTCTCATGGAGGCCGTTGACCGCCTCAAAGAAGACACCGACAATTTCGAGCAGATTCTCAAAGGACGCCGTCTGCGCGATCTCCGCGCACAGCTCTCCACCCTCAACCGCGAAATCGAGCAGCTCGAAAACGAAGGCGTCCAGGAGTGCTAACGCTATTAGCACGATTGGGTCTCGTAGGGACGCGATTTTTCGCGTCCACGTCGGCAATGAAACCAATTATTGCGCACCCGGTGCTTGGTGGACGCGAAAAATCGCGTCCCTACTAATGATTGCATAACGGAATAATTACTAAGCCATAATCTATTAAAATTTGTTAAAAATTATAATGGTCAGAACTTTTTCTTTTTGGTGTTGGTTTTTACTGACAAAAGAAAGAAGATAGATTTTTGTTCATTAAGTTTAAGTTCTAACAGACGCCTTGTCTGTTAACAAAAGCGGCTTCTCGTAAGAGAAGCCGCTTTTAGTGTCTAACAATTTGAAAATCTTTAGCCTATGGACTGCCTTAGGCACGTGTCGAAGCCTTGCCGTAGGCATTACCTCTTTTTCGGTTGCAAATTCAAGCGATACTGCACTGAAAACAACACATACCTCGGCAGAGCATTCGTATACGTCACGGTGCGCCCAGTCGCCGTAACCGAATAATTCACATTCGAAAGCTTGTGCAGCATATCGAAGCCATCTACCATAAACACCCACTTGTTATAGCGTGGCGGACAGTAGGTAAGGCGAAGATTCCAAACCGGATCTGTCTTGTCGAGGGCTTCTATGCCGTAGCCGCGACGAGTGTAGCAGGTGAAATCGGTGCTCGCGCCGAAGCCTGCCGGCAATTTAAACACACCCGACACGCCGAAACTCGTATGGTGAGCGTTGAGCGGCGCGCCGCCATCCTGGGTCGACTTCGTGCGGCGGTTGTTGTAGTTGCCAAATGCTTTGAGCGTCTGGCCGCCTACCTCCCATGAGAAGGTAAGCTTCTCACCGAGTGTAGTATACCTTACTTTTGTCAGTTCAGGCTCCGTGCGGTCGATTCCCATCATATCGGTGTAATGCCAAAGACTCGCCGAACTCTCTGCCGAGAGTGTAAACTGCTTCTTGCGGCCAAACTGGAAGGAGAAGTTGTCGCTCCACTCGTAGAAATCGTTGCCCGAGAGGTTGTAACGCTTGAAGTAGCGCACGCCCGTCTGAGTGTCAAACGTATAGCCTTGCACGAGAGCATCGGTGGTGAATGAATAAGCAAATCGCATACGGTTGTCGATAGGCTTATGAATGGCATTGTAATACCAGTTGAGCTCATTCACATAATACCGTTCCGGTTTCAGATCGGGGTTGCCGACATACACGTTGAGCGGATCGGCATCGTTCACTATGTCGAGAAGATCTGTCATCTCGGGGCGCTTCGTCTGAAGACTCAAACAATATTCCAGACTATGACGCGTCTTGTGCGATTCTTTATCCAAGCCGAAGCCGAAATTCAACATGAAATTCCAGCGGGAGTAGAAATCTACCGAGAAATCGCTCTTACCGATAGAATAATGCTGGCCGGCGCGATCGTAGAAGAGGTGACGGTGAAGGAAGGTCACTTGCGGACGGATGTTGAACATGAAAAAGTTGCGTCCGTCGCGATACGAAGTGCTGTAGTAGATGCTGGGTATGAAGAGATATTCATTGTTGATCTGCCGCGAACTGTAACTGTTGGCGGGATCGAGCGACTGAAGATAACCCACAGGCACGATGCCGTAGATTCCCATATCGTTAAGATGCTCGAGTGCATAGAGATACTGATCTTTGTGCCACTCTTCAATCCCGTAGGCAGCCGAGAGTCGGAGGAACAGATTGTTGATGCTCAGGTTATAGCTCAACTCGCCGTTTGCCCAGAAGTGATTGTTGGGGTTGCGGTCGGTGTAATGGCGTATGTTCTGAGCCGCCGAGGGATTGTCGCGGTAGAGGATGTCGTAGTCGTCCCACACCTCCTCCTTCATCGCGCTGTAGCCGGCGAAAAGATTGTAGCCTAAGCGGTCGCCACCTTTCAGGGTGAGCGAGCCGTAGTGGCGGATGTCTCCCTTCAGCTCACGGCGCCAACCGTCGGAGCGCGTCTTGGAGCGGTTGACGAGGATATCCATCAGATGATTGCCGGTGGCATTGTGCAGGGCGTCAAGTATTTCGGCCGAGACATTCCCTGGATCTTCGTCGAAAGTGCCAGCCACGGAGTTTGTGGCGTCTTTCCAGTATTTAAACTCTCCGTAGAGGTTTGTGCCTGTCGAGAATTTCTGCGATGTGCGCTTCCAGAAGGAATGATACGTGCTGATGTTTGTGTTGCGGTGGTAAGCGTGACGGAAGGTGCGGTCGTAGATTTGCGAGCCGGGCAGGAAGCTGGTTTGCAGAGCCGTTCGGTCGTTGTTGTTCTTGCTTTGGTAGAGCTTCACATTTCCTTGCGCCTCCGTGTATTCATCGGCGCTCTCGTAGTTGTAGTCGAGGGCCGCGTGGATATATTCGCTGCGTCCCGAGGGCATCTGCTCGGGCGTCCAGGTGTCACTGCGGCCTGGCACACGGTTGTCGTTGAGGTTATTGGTGTTGGCGGCTAAGCCTACGCGGGTGGTAGGGTTAAACCAGAGGGCGAAGAGGCGACCGATGTAACGGTTTTCAGTGCCGTAGCCTCCTTGGGCATTGATCACCCAGCCGATGTTGTAATCCTTCTTGAGCTTCACGTCCATCGTCAGGATCTTGTCGGCTGTAAGGTCGCCTGTGCGTTTCGCTTCCTTTGTCTGCCCTTCGTATACGCTGACATCCTTCACGGTGTAAGCGGCGATATTCTCAAGCATGAGATTGTTGTCGCCATCCATAAACTCTTTACCGTTAAGCAGAAGCGACTCCACGAATTTGCCATTCACTTTGATCTGTCCGTCGGGGCTCAGTTCCACGCCGGGCAACTGAGCGATCAGGGCGTCGAGCATCGAACCTTCTGCGAGCTGGAAGGCGTCGGCATTATATACGAGCGTATCTCCCTTGTTGTAGAATTTGATCTTGGAGGTGGTCACGGTCACCTCCTTGAGCATACGGGGAGCGCGCTCAAGAAACACCACGGGTATGTCGCGATAGCGTTCGCGTTTCCCCACTTTCTCTACGGTGTAGGAGATTGTCTTGGGGGAGTATCCGTCGCAGATCACGTCGAAATAGTAGGTGGAGTCTACGCGGGGCACTTCGATACGGAAGTTGGAGAGTGTATCCACTTCGCCACGCCCGCGCCAGCGGAATCCCTGGTTGGCCGGGATGGTATCTTTCACGTTGCCGAGCGAGTCATAGACGAGCACTTTGGCGCGGATCAGGTCGGTCTTACCGACGTTCTCTTTCACGCGTCCGTATAGGGAGAGATTGTCGGCCACGCAAATGTATGCGAGGCCGACAATGCTCATTATTAATAAGAGTAATTTCCTCATTCGATCACGAGATTATGCATTATGAATTATGCATTACGAATTCTGCATTATGAATTAGTACAGGGGTTCGAGCTGAACGGTAAAGTGGCGCATGAGCTCTGTTTCCCATGCAATCTTCACGCCGCGTGTAATCTCGTGGCGACGGTCGTAGACGTTCTTAAGGGCGGCCGCGATCACATTCATGTGATTGTCGGTGTAGGTGCGGCGGCAGATGCAGAGACGCAGGAAGTCGTTGCCGTCGAAGCGGTTTTCACGGGTCACAGGGTCGCGGTCGGCGAGGATGTAACCGATCTCGCAACCTCTCACGCCGGCCTCCTTGTAGAGCTCGATTGTGAGGGTCTGGGCCGGGAATTCCTCCTTCGGCACACGGTCGAGCACCTTGTCGGCGTCGATGAAGATGGCGTGGCCACCTACGGGACGCTGATACGGAATGCCGTATTCGTCGAGCTTCTTGGCGAGATACTGCACCTGGCGGATGCGCGTCTCAAGCATGTCGAATTCTGTGTTCTCGTCGAGCCCCACGGCGAGAGCGGCCATGTCGCGTCCGTTCATGCCGCCATAGGTGAGGAAGCCCTCGAAAGGAATCACATATTTCTTCGCGCCTTCGTAGATATCCTCCCAGCGGGTGGCGATGAAGCCGCCCATGTTGACGAGACCATCCTTCTTCGACGACATCGTCATGGCATCGGCCAACGAGAACATCTCGCGACAGATCTCCTTGATAGTGGCATCCTTGAATTCCGGTTCGCGAGTCTTGATGAAATAGGCATTCTCGGCGAAGCGGGCAGAATCGAAGATTACGCGCTTGCCGTATTTGTCGGCTATGCGGCGCACACCGCGCAGATTCTCCATAGAAACTGGCTGACCGCCGGCAGTGTTGTTGGTGATAGTCACGATGATGAAAGGCACCTTATCGGCATTTTCGGCGAGGCAAGCTTCGAGCTTATTGAGGTCGACGTTACCCTTGAAAGGCACTTCGAGCTGGGTATCCTTGGCCTCGTCGACAGTGCAATCTACGGCAAAAGCCTTGCGCGATTCGATATGGCCCTTTGTGGTGTCGAAGTGGGAGTTGCCCGGCACGATGTCGCCCTCCTTCACGAGGTGAGAGAAGAGCACATTTTCGGCTGCGCGACCCTGGTGAGTAGGGATCACATAGTCGAAACCCGTGATTCGGGTTATGGTATCTTTGAGTTCGAAGAAGCTGCGGGCGCCGGCGTAGCTTTCGTCGCCGGTCATCATGGCCGCCCATTGGCGGTCGCTCATGGCACCCGTGCCCGAATCGGTGAGGCAGTCGATATATACTTGGTCAGATTTGAGCATAAAGACGTTATAATGAGCCTCTTTGATCCATTTTTCGCGTTCTTCGCGCGTGCTTTTGTGGATTGGCTCCACCATCTTGATCTTCCAAGATTCTGCAAAAGGTATCTCCATGGTTTATAGGTAAATTTTAGTGAAATCGTATTATGGTTGTTTGGCCACCCAAAATTACACATAAATTCTGAAACCCCCAAGCATTTCCCGCAAAAAAAGTTTCCCATACCTTCTGCGGAGTTAGGAAAGATTTTTTATTGTGTTATTTATTGTGTCAGATAACGACTTTAATGTGTCACTGTCCTCATTCACTAGATTATCCTTCTGGCTTATTGTGTCATTTACACCATTTATTGTGTCATTTACAGGGGAATTTTCAGTTTCTTTGTCGTGATTATTAGTTTCTCTATCGATTGTATTTGACAAGAATACGGAGGAGATGCCTGCTTCTCCTTCGTGGTAGGGAATGCTCACCAGGAAAGAGAGGCGATTTTCTTAGGAATTGACAAAGCCTCATTATCCTTTTCTTAACTTGTCGATCAGTATAGCAATACCGAGAACGCTAAAAAATCCAATGAGCCCTGAAATCCATCCTCCGATTTTAAATAATAGAGCGATACGTTTCCATTTTTTCAGCCACTCATCATCTCGTTTTTCAAACTTCTTGAAATACTTGACGTACCGGTCATTTCGAAACACCATTCTATCCAAAGGTCCGTAAACCAAAGTCACAATGACTATAGACAATACTATAGCAAACAATATGAATGGTTGCTCATTAAAGATTGAGTCTAAAAATCCTAAAGCAATGCCCGCAATAATTCCACAAGGAAGTATTACATACATAGTCTCATAGATACGAAGTTGGATTTTAGCAAATCCAATATATAAACCACTGCGAACGTTACGGCAGAATAATCTACCTTCCCATTGATTCCGCAATATTTTTCGGTAGAGTCTAACTTTATATTTCTTTGGACATAGCCACTCAATCATCTTTCGATTAAATCTCATCTTGAGATCTAACAACTTCTCCATTTCCCCCCATTCTATTATCCAAAAGCAATACAGCAATGTATTCAGAATAGTTTCCAATTCATCATGGAATGAAGACTGTAGTTTCCTTTTATTCATATAACTGGTCTGTTAATCTATCTCCAAATTATAATTTTATTATGTCAACTCAGTTTATAATGGGTAAAGATGACGTTTTGTTTTTCTGGAATAGTATATGGCCAAAGAAATTAGCTTGCGAATTCTTATCTGAAGTGTCGTGAAACAGTCAACGGCGAATATTTAGAGACTGAGTTTTATCCATTATTAATTGTCGATAAGTATCACTAATCCTCCAGCACATAACCCTCCTAATAGAAGTGCCATACATGCTCCAATCTCAAACAACCAAGCGTTACGCTTCCATTTCTTGAGCCATTTATTATCTTCTGTTGCAAATTTTTGAAAATATTTGATATATCTATCATTTTTAAATACTATTCTGTCAATTGGCAAATATATAGTAAAAAATGATACTATAGTTAATACGATGAGACATATAAAAATTAATTGCAGAGGAATTATAGAACATAACCATCCGAAGGAGATCCCCCAAATGATTTCTAAAGGAAATATTAGATAAAAGGTCTCGCATATACGGAAACTATCCTTAGCCATTCGGATATAGAATCCAGAATGCATATCCTTATTTATAACTCGGCATTTATTCTGGTTTCGTAACATTTTTCGGTAGAGTTGAACCCTATATTTCCCTGGACATAATAATTCAATAACTTTGCGAGAAATATGTCTCGCAATTTCCATCCCTTTCTCCATGAACTCACTTTCTTTTTTCCAAAAGCCATAAAAAACAGCATTTAGAAAAGTTTCAAATTCATCATGAAACGATACCTTCTTTTTCTTTAGAATTTTATTTTCCATACAAATGATCTACTAACTGTCCACCTAAATAACATCCAGCAAATCCGCCACCAATATCCCCTAAAATATTATGACGGAAAATACTGCTGAAAGCTAATACTCAAAACCTTATGGTTATCTGAACAACGTTGCTCCTCCTTCAAATATTATAGGAGGTATATGACCGCCTCAAAAAGAATTAGAAACTCATAACAATGCCATTCGAATAGAGCGCAAACATTGTTCAGTTCTAATCTGACCATCGCGTTGGGAACCAGGGTCATGCCATACGGTTCCTCGGCAAGTTTGCAAAAACCGATCTCCTGATTATCGACGACTTCGGGATGAAGAAACTGCAGGTACAGCAGCAGAACGACTTCGAGCAGCTCGTCGATGACAGGTATCGTAAGAAAGGGTTGATCATCAGCGCCCAGCTCCCGGTAAAGGACTGGTACGATGTGATCGGTAACGAGCTTATCGCCGAAGCCTGCCTTGACAGGCTGGTACATAAATCAACACGTCTTAAACTTAAAGGAGAGTTTAAGAAAAAATATTAACTTTGCGCCATAAATCCGAAAAGTGAACGGATATCACCGGAAAAGGTGAACGGGCTTCATCCGGAATATGTAGTTGATTCCACAGGTACACCTATAAGAATATCTTTTGCATCTTTAGCACACCTTGATAAGAATGTTGATACTTTCTCGGGAGCACTGTGTAATTTGTCAAGCGGAATATCACTCAAAATAAGTGTTGTGGTGCGTGAACGGCTAGTTGATACATTAAAGCGTCTTACATCCAAAGCAAAAGAGTGTTTCCATGCTGGCAGATATAAAATGGTATAATCTACTGTCATACCCTGAATTCTATCTACTGTTTCTATTGTAAGGTTCTTAAGAGAATCTGTTGTTAGGAAATTTTTCTGCAGTTCCTTTACGGTATCTCTGAATGGGGCAATAATTGCAATTTCTGCCTCTGGATTGTACTTATTGAAGTCATTTAGTATACCTTCAATAATACGAAGTGCAGTCTCAGAACATAATTGATTCCTAACATCATTGGTATTTTTATATAGCACTCCGCCAGCAGGTAAGATATACTCACTGTGCATATTAGAAAAATCGGGTCTCCTTCTGTTTACTGATGATAATCTGTCATCATAAAACAAACCTGTCAACATTGCGCTTGCCGAAGTAAGACGATGTGACGTAATGATACGGAATGCTTTAGTTTCCGTACCTAATGCGAACGATGACATGCCTTCTACTTGTGCTAAAGCATTGAATAGTTTGTATTGTGGTTTATTTAATGGCTTGGTAATTGGTGGCAACTGCATAGGATCTCCCACTATTAGACATTTCTTTCCTAAAGATTTGAATGCCACCAATGCCGACAAGAAAGCCTGAGAGGCTTCTTCTATGACAACAAGATCGTAGTATGGAACACCATAGGTATCTACATTCTTTTGATTGTACGCTCCAGATAGGGTATAGTTTGTTGCACACAGTAGTTCTCCATTAGGAACCAGTAAGCCCTTTGCAACAGATTTCAGCGTGGGAGCAAGCTGCCGCTCGTCAGCAGAGATGTTGGTCTTTGAGACCTTCCTTTCTCTCAATGCTTCTGTCAATGGTTCTTGCAGGATGAGTTCTATTAAGCCCTTGTTTGCCATAGTTGTTGCACATACAGCCTTATTGGCTTTCAGATATTCAGCAATGATAGTTGCAATAACGTAACTCTTTCCTGTACCAGGAGGACCTTGCAAAATACAACAGTCGCTTATCTCCAGTGTTTTGGATATAGTCTCTGCTATGGCATTAGGTTTATCTGCATTAAAACTCAGTTCTTCTGGGTGCCACTCCTCGTAAGAAATTTTCGGCTCAAGCAGTAGTTCTTCATTATCAGGAAATAAATCCATATAATGTTTCAAGTTCAAGAAATAGTCAATTGGTGGGAACGGATCATATATAACCACCGTCAACCTTTTCCCTTTTACAAGAGCTTCATTTAGTAAATTAAACAGTGTAAGCGACACATTGGCGCATGCTACATACTCATAACCATCATTAGAAGGCAAGAAGTATAATGGCAGCAAATCCGAACTGACAGTATGCATTGTACCGTCGGTCTTGAACTCTCCTAACGTACATTTCCATTCTTTGATATTAGTTCCGTATGTTGAGAATGCCGCCTTTTTGATTATAACGAATGACTTTGGCACCTTCAATCGAGGTGCATACCCTTTCGGAAACTTCAGCACTACATGGCCTTTATCTTGAATTGTCCTATTGACATAACCCATAGTTACCACCCCTTGCTGTAAGAGCTGGGCAACAGATGTATTGATAATTGTCTTCTGTTCAATCTCCATCTGCTGAAGCTGGTCAGAGAAGAACCACTGGTAATATTCTATTTTCTTATCCATTATGTCTCATTTTTAGAGTTCTTCAACAGAATCCTCTTGGTCTGGGTTATCCCTCAACGGCGCAAAGCTTGAGTCGTAAATGGCATTTGATGCTACACGAATCATAGTGTATGCTGTTCCTGTTACACCTTCCAGCACACCATTGTACAATGTATTCACTACATCAACCTTCTCTTTACCAGTCAACTTGATAAGGATATCATCTTCATGAACCCACTTCAGAATATCGTCTGTTGAACGCAGATACATAAAATCTTTAGCACGCTTGCCAAGGTAGACGCAGATAATACATCTACCACTTGCAACCTTGTTCCATATAGAAGGGGATATGTATACAATTCCGTACTTGGCACTATAGGTATGAACGTATTTGCCTGATGACAGATTGTGCTCAATCTTGTTCGATTTGATAAATTCCTCCAGTTGTTCTTCTGGTTCTTCTCCGTTATCAACAAGATTCTGGTAGAGTCGCATCTGTGCGAGGTAGTTGGTATCTGCAATCTCTTCAGCTGACATATTTGAGCCAAGCAGAGTGTTCAACTGCTCAATCTCAATAGGATCAGCGTCACTTTCAGACAAACAACGTGCCACACCCTTAGCCTTGATACGCTCAATGTCCTCCTTTGTATATTCTCTTGGTTCGTAGATGTTATTGTAAGAGTCAGAGCGACGCTGTGATCCACGAGGTTGCTTTGGTATTGGAGGCGTGTTACTGTTTGTTCGTGGTGAATGGTTGGAAGTTGATGAACCATCAGCATTGCTGTTTTCTGCCTCTACTCTTGAGATTATCTCTGAATGGGTAGTACCAGAATGAGTTACTGCATCAGGGTTATCATCTGACTTGATAGCACCTGACTTAGTAGGCCTCTCTTTCGGAGATTGTGTATGAAGAACCTGTGGTTCGTGATTATTAGTCGGTATGTTTTCTGTTTGTGGAGCATTACCGTCAGTTCTTTGAACAGAATGCTGAGTTGCATAACTTTCACGTTTAGGTCCACTTACATTAGAGCCGTTGCGCCAATAGCCATTAATCCAATACCCATTGCGATAGTGACCACGTACCCAAGTCCCATTACGATAATGTTCACATACAGTTTCAATTTCTTCACCATTGTACTTGTAGTACATTTTTGTGATGTTACGGAAGTCATTTTCGTCAAGGTCTTCATTTGACTTTTCAATAGCTTCACGTTCATCGTCATCAGAGCACTCTTCTTCACGCAGATATTCTATACTTTGATTTTTATCTCTTTCAAAGTTTTCTGTGTGATTGTGATTTGGAGGTAGAATTTTTTCAATATTGTTATCTTCCAAATTATCATCCTCCGAACAATCTGTATGACCAGTAAATGTTTGACGGTTATCTTCATCTACAAAATCTGTATCATCAGCTCTTTTACCATTAAGTTTTCTTTTAATTCCAGGAATCAAAGAATCGAGTTCATCCTTAAAGGAATCATCAAGTAAAAGTGTGTTGTTTTCTTGGACAAGTTCCATCGCACTTTCATGACTATCCATAACGGTTTCAACGAAATCTTTGTCAGCTTCGATTCCTAAGTACTCAATAAAATTCTCTACAAACGGTTTGAATACTCTTTTCTCTTCTAAAGACTTGACAAAATAGAAATCTGTAGAACCTTTTTCGCGATAAAATTTCTTTAAGTTTTGGCAAATATTCTCATCCTTTTCATATCTAATATATATTGCCGTGCAACACCACAACTCTAACGCATCTATAAGTTCGCAGTACTTCTGATACCGTGTACTCCAGTTTTTAGCATCTTCATAACCAGCAAGCACAAGTGCATAGACTCTTAGAGTTTTCTTATATAGGTCGTTCTGTGGAATCTGACCTATTTTATCTACTATTAAATCTTCAGGTTCAATTGTTGTAATCTGAAGAATATCGCACGCCTTCTTGAAAGATATTGGATCGACAGGAAAGTAGTCCTTATTGATAATTTGTGGAAGATTGCCAAAGTACTGTTTCAATTTATTATCGTTATATGACAATGCATATAACTCCCTAATTGATTTGTCCTCATTTTTGGTATTCTTCCACTTTGCAGAATCATCGTTTCTATATTCAGAAACGTATATATCATATTTCTTGTCGTAAGTCTCTATTATCCACTGTAACAGCTGAGTTCGTCTCACTTGTCCAGTAATACTGTAAAGAGCATACAATGAGTCACGAAAAGACAGACGAAAATTTGATGGCTTATTTAATAACAAACCAAACAAAGTACGTTTTTCTTCCTTATCGTATTCAATATTAGGAAGCTCTCTTAACGGTATCTTATTCTCCCAATCATTTACATGTTTAATGACGTATGAAGATATGTCCAGAGAGTAAAGCTCTCCAGGTTTTTTCATGTAATCTTTAGTAGGAATACAGGAAATAGAGTCAAATTCTCGATTTTCTATCAGCTTTCTGACACCTCTAATATCAGCATCTCGTTTAACCAGATATTGGCTCCAGAAATATATTGAGAAATCTCTGTTTGACAGATTTTCAATATCATCTTTTTCAAAATCGCAATGAATCTTGAAGACTTTATTGAGCATCTTACGAATGTCATTCGTACATTTTTGTAAATAAGAAATAGAGATATAATTATAGTCAAGACCATATTTTTGGAAATCACAGAATGGTTCATATAGACTACCTTCAGTCATTTCAGAAACGTCAGCAAACTTATCTTTGGAATTCAAGAAGAGTACATTAGAAATCTGGTCAAACTCTTTGAGACCATCTTTATCTGCATTGTACATTGCTGCAAGTTCATCTACAAAACGGAAGTGTATAGAACGAAGCAGGTCGCTATTATGTTCATCATCTTGGATTTCAAGATACCGATCTATCTTAACCTTTTGCCACTCCGTAAGCTTGGTGATTTTATTACCATCTATTTCGTCTAATATATCGATAATAAGTTTCCTTTCGTCTGCAGTAGCAAACGAAGCTTGATTTGGAATGTCTATGTATTTAAACGGTTCCTTCTTTTCGCTATCAATATAGATAACATCAGATAGACTATAGAACTTACCATTATGAGCCTGGACACGAAGTTCTCGGAGATTAGAAATTAAATTTCCCTGGTAGTGCTCATCTAATTTCAAACGATGTTTTGCAATTGTTGCTGCTAGTTTCGCATCCTCCGTAGCTGATAATCTTTTATCAATTGTGTTGATAAGAATATCGACCATCTCAAACCGCACGCCTATTTTTACCCAGAAATCTTTCCAAGTATCAATATCTTCTTCCTCTGCAATATACTTACTGCTGAGGAATGAGGCATCAGGATGGTAATTCCTTACAATCGTTTCTAATCCACCTTCTTTGATATAGTTATCTGAAAGGTAGATTGTTTCATCAGAATTCACATATTTGTCAATTGTAAGATAAACAGGAAGAACCGGGAGGTTCATAAGTGTTTGATCTGCTAGTTTGCACCCTTTTACCCATCTCCAGAATTTTATATTATTATCCTTGTCTTTGATAGTAGAATAGAAAGTATCTTTATTATCATTCAGCCAAGAAATGAAGTTGGTCACGGTAAACTGTTCATTTCCCAGTCGAGTTTTCCAATACTCTTCATTCTCCTCAATGTGATAATCTGGATCAATGATGTCAAGGTCGGAAAATTCAACCAATCCCATTGATGCAAGTTCTCGTGCACTCTTGCTTAATATATGATGTCCATTAGATCTGTCACTTGCCTCATCCTTACCATAAAGATATACTTTTGCCCTCTTCATTACCTCCTTTTGCTTATCGGTAAGGTATGCAAGACGATCTATAATGAATGAATGAAATGCAATACTCGCCTCCTTTGAATTTATAGAGTTATTGATATTGTCAAGTTCCTCAGTTATGACATCGTTGAAGAAGTTTGAAAAATCATAGCTCATGGCTTTGATAGCCTGTATTGACTTTGATTCTCCGTATTTGTTTGTACACATATTCACTGTGTCATCTGGGAACCATTCAGAATCAAGAATGACCTCTAATTCTGAGTTATGGACATAAACGTACTCTGAATCAGAATCTATATCATAAAAGCCATTATCATTTGTATCGCCAATAAATACAAATGATTTAAATTTGTCGGCGTCCTTTTCTTTTTCGAATATTAAATTGTAGTTCGCGTCAAGATAACAGATGAAGTCGAGGTTCTTAGTCCCATCGCCATCTTTGTTTCCGCTTGTATTCGATACGATAGAACTGATATTTGGACGTACAATATCTTTGTAGAACTTTTCTGCATCAAGCTCTTCGACATAGAAAGCCTTTTTAAGGAAAGCTTTTACATTCTCTTCATTGTTATCTATTTTGAGATAATCTGAATCGAGACAATACATCCAGTCACAATCTAACCAATCTTTTTGTGAGTATTCATTGAAATATACAGAAGGAAAATATATATGGTTTTCATACAATACAAATGTCTCTTTACCATCGCAATCAAAAGAGTTGAGCACATAGCTTCGTAATGAGCCTCTTCCAAATAAAGATTCATGCTCAAAACAAAATTTTACAAATTCTACACTTGTTTCCTTATTTTCCTGCTGAGATTCGTTTATCCTGTCAAAATAATGCTCTGACTGAATTATATCTTTAACTATGGTATCATCGGAATAGTCTAAGACTCCGGCATTCGTTTTGAAATACTCTAGCGTTGCTTTATCGTAGTTTGGTGATACAAAACAGAAAGAAACTGAAGACAACCAAGCTGCGCTGCATGTTTTCTTACCTTCTGAGGAAGATAAGAAAACAAATTTATCATTAAAATCCTCTTCAACTGCTGTTTCTGAGTCATTAGTGAAAAACGGCAGACTACAAAGGTCGTCTGGAACAATATGATTTTTGGCTAGATAACTATAAAAATGGAAAGAAGTGTCCCATTCCTTTAAAGCCTCAATGGTCTCATTCCAGTTGTCCCTTAATAAAGTGTCGTTGATAAAACTTTTAGAATTATATTTTGCAAACTCACCATCGATGATTTCGTTCCATCTTTCATTATCCTTGAAAAACTCACGAGTCTTGAAAGATAGGTAATACAAATGAGAACTGAAAGCTGACAGGTCTCTCAATTCTTCATCAATATCGTAATATAAATCACTCGCAGAGAAAAGCTTCCCACATTCCTCTTCGATGAAAATAGTTTCATTAAAGAAGTCTTCTAGATAATCGTTATCCAGAAGAAAGTTCAGAAATTTATTATTATTGTCTTGATCTTTAAGCCATTCTTTAAAATCGTTATTGGAAATAAGGTCAGAAAGACTGTCTTTACCAAAAATTTGGTTATCTTCAGCGTAACGTTTTAAAAAGTTCTTGAAGTGCTTGTCTTTGCGCAGAACAGGTAAGGGGAGATAATAATCTTCCATACCAGCAAATTTACGGAACTCGTCATCTGAGATTATTCCAGATGTGCTGAGTCCCGTTGAATCCAAAATGATCCTATCAACAGGAGCAATACCATGAGGAATCGGAACTATTGTTTCTACTTCGAGACGCTTGTTAAACGCTTTCTCAAATTTTCCGATGAAACTTGTATAGTCTTTATGTTCTCTCTTACACTTTTTGAAATCAGGAACCAAAGAGAAGACCGAACCAAGATGATATTTTTTGGATGTAAGCAAATCACGAATCCAAAGGAACAGTTTTGAACCTGCGATAGAGGCCAGCTCCTCGTTGAAGTTTGTTTCCTCATCATTGATAAGCTTTACCTCTGTTTCTATATCATTGCGATCACCTTTTGGAATCATGTCCGTATTCATAAGGAATGGCAACCCCCATGAAGCCTTTGTAGGTAGATAGCAATAGAGGGTTGCATCTTCAATAGGCATAATTATAGCACCCTTATGGTTACAAGCAAATGATACCTTTGTATCACTGAAATCTTTGTATTTCTCAGGTATACGGCTGTTGCCTTTTTCAATGGTCTTATTGATAAGTAGTTGTAGCTCTTCGTTTATTGTATTTTCGTAATCTCCAACAATCCATTCCTCATTATTTCGAAAGCAGGTACGTTCTTTCTTTCCGTTAATAAAGACACTAACAGAATTGATATTTGGAATAAAAAGAATGATATTTGAATCAGAAAATACTTCACGGAAAAGATTCTCATAACAGTTCCTGCCACTGTGAAGGATATTCTTGTTATCCGGACGTAAAGCTATCTGAACTCTGAATTTTTCATCAGAACTATTAAAAATATCATTTACTTCTTTGGCAACTTCATTATGTCTAGTCCAAATGGGCAGAATCTGGAATGGCGCGCCAAGACGCTTAATCTTTCCACCAACTTTCTTTTCAGGAGTTTCTCCTTCATCAAATCTGAATGAATAATCTCCAGTCCTGAGGTAGACGTAATGATTGTTCAGGAAGACAGTCTTGAAACCAATACCCTTATAACCGATAGTCTTCTTATTGGCCACTTTTTCCTTCTCATTGATACCACAAATTCCAGAAATGTTTCTCACATTGAACTTGTCACCCGAGTGGAGGAACAATAGGTAGTTGTCGGTGATATGGAATTCGACATCGACACTGCACCCTTCCACTGGATAGTCGTTTGCATTCTGAAGAAGTTCGTATACGAATGTTGACTCCTTGGCACTCAGTTGTTTACTCAGAGTGTCAAGGAAGTTGGTCGCAGAACCAAAGTTTTTTGATTTATCATTGTGACGATCATCAAAAAGCGTATCAATAAACCATTTTGGATTTATTGACTTAGGCTGGGTACGGAAGTCTAGAAATATCTCATAGGGATTATTTTTATTCTTGTGAGATAGTTTCCATGTGAAGAGATAATAATTGTTCAATTCAATACCTCTGATTTCATGAGGATATGGGATACGAATGGGTTTCTTTTGTTTATCTCCAGGATAGTAGGGAATATGGTCAAAATTAGGTTTTCGTAAGTCATCAACTACGTAAACGTCATTTTCTTCGTCGTAGTGATAGTAGCCTATACATTCACAGTTATCCACACCCCACATTTCGAACAAGTCTTTCTCTTTACTTTGAGTCGCAGATACAATAATGTTTGACTCTGTAAATTTTGGAATAGAAGTAAGAGTAGAACCTAAAAGTGTTACTTTATAATATTCTTGTTCTCGTAGTGCTTTGATATTAATTCTACATTTAAAGGCACATGGACCTTCTGGAATGTCGGTGCTGTTATGTGGTACATTAAGAAACAGACCAATCAATTTAGTAGGTTGTCCCTCTAACCTGATGTCAGAGATGCTACCTTTGAAGAAATCACTTTTCTTACTTTTAAGTTCTGAGGAGTATATACCCTCAAAAACTGTTTCTGAAAAGAATTGTTCAATTTCTTGGTTTGTGGCATTTACAAGTTGTTTTCGATTGTAGAATTTAGACATTGAATACAAATTTCTAATACTTATTGTTGAAAGTAATTATTGTAAATAAGAAGACTAATATGGAGAAGTTTCCTATTTCTTTAAGGGTGTACAAATCTGGTGTAGAAGCATTGGAACACTATTTGGAGACAGTGACGGTATCTATGCCTAATTGCTCAGCAAGACATTTACCGTGGTAGTCTGTCTCTGTCAATATTTTTTCTATTCTTTTTTGTTTTTTACGTTTTGTCTTTGTTACCATTAAATAATAAATTAGATTAGAACGCAAATTTACTAAAGATGTTGTTTATGTCCAAGTGTTTCTGTTTAATAACATAAAAAAACCGTCAAATATGTCTTTGTTATGGATTTATTTCGAAAAATTGATCAATATTAGTCTTCAAAAAGTTGGCGAGTATCGATCAAATGATCAAATTATAGTTGGAGATGTGGGGGAATTTTTGTAACTTTGTCACCGCGGTAATAATTACGGCGGTAATAAAGTATGAAATTCTATAATCGAACTAAAGAAATTGAGGAGCTGAGGCGAATCCAAGGACGAGCCTTTGATTCTCGGTCGAGAATGACGGTAATAACTGGACGGCGACGTATCGGTAAGACATCGCTCGCTCTGCGTGCAACACAAGGCGAGTATCCTACGGTATATCTTTTTGTCAGCAGAAAAAACGAGGCTGCGTTGTGCGAGGAGTTTGCGGGCCTTATCTCATCGGCTCTCGATTGTTATGTGCCGTCTGAAATTAAATCATTCAAGTCTTTGTTTCAGATGTTGATGGAACTTGCAAAGACACGTAAGTTCAACTTGATTATTGATGAATTTCAGGAGTTTTTCAATATTAATCCCGCTGTATTCAGTGAAATGCAGAATATTTGGGATACATATAGAAATGATACCCGTGTCAATCTTCTGCTCATGGGTTCTGTATACTCCATGATGCACAAGATCTTTGAGAATTATCATGAGCCTTTGTTTGGCAGGGCGGATGCGATGATCCGTCTCTCTGGATTTGGCACAGAGACGATGAAGGAAATCATGCATGATTATCGACCGGACTATACAAATGATGAGTTACTGGCATTCTATACGATAACCGGTGGTGTACCCAAATATATCGAGCTGCTTTGCGACGACACTGATTTGTCGATTGAAGGAATGTTCGACTATGTGGTTCGCGAGAATTCCCCATTCGTAAATGAAGGTCGCAACCTCCTTATTGAAGAATTCGGTAAAGATTACGGCTTATACTTCTCGGTATTGAGTTGCATTGCAGCTGGAATTAATACTCAGGGGGCAATAGAAGCTACATTGGGGGGTGTGACGGTGGCAGGGCATCTTAAAAGATTGATAGAGGATTATTCACTTATCAAGCGAGTACGTCCCATATTGTCAAAGCCTCGTTCACAGAACGTCCAGTATGAGATTACTGACAACTTCCTCCGGTTCTGGTTTAACTATTTTGATCGTCATCAGACATTGGTTGAGTTGAATAATTTTGAGCATCTCCGAAAGATAGTGGCTTCCAATTACCAGACTTTCTCAGGTCTCACACTTGAAAAATGGTTCCGGCTGAAGATGATGGAAAGCCATCAGTATGTGGATATCGGCTCTTGGTGGGAACGCAAGAGGGGAAAGGAAGCTAATGAGATTGACATAGTAGCCCTTTCAGTTGATGGTAAGACGGCGTTGGTTGCTGAGGTAAAGCGTCAGAAACGCAACTATGATCATAAGCTGTTTATGGAAAAAGTGGCCTGTATAAAATCCATTGTCTTATCTAAGTATGAGATAGAAACACGATTGCTGACGTTAGAGGATATGTAATTAGTTGTTTTATTACCGTGGTAATAATTACCGCGGTGACAAAATTTAAATAGTATGACATACGAAGAGAAATACAAAGATCTGGTGGAGTTGTCACATAGTGATAACAAAGAAATTAAACGCAAGGCCGACATGCCTAAGACCAAACTAAAAAGCGGCCACTGTTTGGATGGAGATTATGAAATTATACCTCCCGATTCCCCGAAGAATAAAGAGATTGAAGAGTATAACCGAAAGCTCCGGCCAGCTTTCTATGCCCAACTTGACAAAGAAAGGAAAAGAAAGATGAAGACGCTTTTGTAAAATAATTCAGCTGTATCATGAGCTGACGGTCTGGGAATTTGGGGGAGGATTTTTGGATGTGGGGAATTTTTTGTAATTTTGTGGGTGCAAGCTGAGGGATGGTGGCAGCTCCCGATGCTCGTAAGCATTTTAATTGATTTGATTATGAGAAAAGAATCTGAACTTGAAGGCGTCACACTTCTGGGCTGCCAGGGAGTGGCGTATCCTACGGATTATGCTCCGCAACTGCTTGAGACTTTCGAAAACAAGCACCCCGAAAACGAGTATGTCGTTAATTTCGACTGTCCCGAATTCACAACGCTCTGCCCTAAAACTGGACAACCCGATTTCGGACACATCATCATCTCCTACATCCCCCGCGAAAGAATGGTGGAGAGCAAGAGCCTCAAACTCTATCTCTTCTCTTTCCGCAACCATGGCGACTTTCACGAAGATTGCGTGAATATCATCATGAAGGATCTCTGGAAGCTGATGGACCCGAAATATATCGAGGTGAAGGGGCTCTTCATGCCTCGCGGCGGCATCTCTATCTATCCGTTTGCTAATATGGGCGACGCCGATCATCAGGAATTATGTCGTAAACGTCGGGAGGCCGCTCTCGATATGAAGAAGTGATGGCCATGGAGAAAGATTCGATCCTGATACTCTCGGGAGGTATGGACAGCGTGACTCTCCTCCACTATCGCAAAGACCAGATTGCCCTCGCCGTAAGCTTCGACTACGGCTCAAATCATAACGCGCGCGAGATTGAGTGCGCCGCGAAGCAATGCGCCCTGCTCGGTATCGAGCATCTCGTGATTCCGCTCGACTTCATGGGCCGCTACTTCAAGAGTTCGCTGCTCGAAGGGGCCGACAGTATCCCCGAGGGGCATTACGCCGACGAGAATATGAAATCTACGGTGGTGCCTTTCCGCAACGGCATCATGCTCGCCGTGGCTTGCGGCTTGGCTGAATCGCGCGGCTTGCGCCACGTGATGATGGCCAATCATGGCGGCGACCACGCAATCTATCCTGATTGCCGTCCCGAATTCGTGAAGGCCATGAGCGAGGCTATGAAGTATGGCACGTATGAGGGCATCACGATCGAGGCCGCTTTCACCAATATCACCAAGGGGGAGATAGCTCGCATCGGCAAGGAGCTCGGAGTGGATTATTCGCTCACATATTCATGCTACAAGGGTGGCGAGAAGCATTGCGGCAAGTGTGGCACATGTGTGGAGCGCCGCGAAGCTATGGCCGAAGCCGGTATCGACGACCCCACAATCTATGAGGATTGAACGCCTATGTATTACGTTAAGAAAAGATTCGAGATAAGCGCGGCACATTCGCTCGCGCTCGATTATAAGAGCAAATGCACGCGTCTGCATGGCCACAACTGGATTGTGACGGTAGAGTGCAAGGCTAAGGAGCTCAACAACAACGGTATGGTGGTAGATTTCACCCATATCAAGGAGTTGGTGATGGATCGCCTCGACCATGCCGTGATCAATGATGTGATTCCGGGAAATCCGACGGCTGAGAATATCGCACGCTGGGTGGTGGATAATGTGCCTCACTGCTTCCGATGCGAAGTTCAAGAGAGTGAAGGCAACACAGCCATCTACGAAAAAGATTGAAACTTCGGAAAAGACTGAGCTCTACTAAAGAGATTGAAATGAGAAAGATCAACGAGATTTTCGAATCGTTGCAAGGGGAGGGTGCCCACACGGGTGTACCCTCCGTTTTTATCCGTTTTTCGGGTTGCAACAAGCGCTGCTATTTCTGCGACACTCAGCATGAGAGCGGCGAGCAGCTCACCGACGAGCAGCTCATCGAGCGCGTCAACGGTTACCGGGCTCCGTGGATAATCCTTACCGGCGGCGAACCGTCAATGTGGATCGACGAAGCTTTCGTGCGTCTTCTGAAGGAGCGCACCGGCAAACGGATTGCCATTGAAACCAACGGTTCGCTCCCTCTTCCGGAGGGGATCGACTGGGTGACGGTGTCGCCCAAGAGCGGCATGGAGGGAGCGGGGGAGTACACCCTCCGTGCTGGACATGTCGACGAGTTGAAAGTGGTGGATATCGGTCAGGATTTAGAGCCGTATTTCACCATGCCTGGCGTCGACGAACGCACGCGGATGTATCTCCAGCCTTGCTTCACAGCCGATCGGGATGAGAACCTGGCTAACCGGCAGCGCACCGTCGAGCGAGTGCTTGCCGATCCGCGCTGGACGCTCTCCGTGCAGCTTCACCGTTTCCTGAATATCCCGTAAAACCACGAGATATCCCAAAAAAACAGCGAGATATCCCACAAAATCAGAAAATAAGCTATAAGCCAGCGAGTTATTGCCAAATAATAAGGGCCTCGGAACGCTTCCGAAGCCCTTATTATTTAGGGTGATATCTTTACCTTTATGGGATATCTTATCAATTTGAGGATGATGATTTGAGCTTGCGCTTCGGCTTTGCGGGAGCTGCCTCCTCAGGCTGAGCTACGCCTACGAGCGCGCCGTCTACCATGATACGGCCACAATACTCGCACACAATCACCTTCTTATGCATCTTGATCTCAAGCTGACGCTGAGGCGGGATACGGTTGAAGCAACCGCCGCAGGCGCTACGCTGCACAGTGACGATGCCCAGACCGTTGCGCGCGTTCTTGCGAATACGCTTGAAAGCGGCGAGTGTGTAATCGTCGATCTTGCTTTCGAGCTCCTTGGCCTTGGCGCGGATGTTCTCCTCTTCGACACGTGTCTCAGAAACGATCTCATCGAGCTCGCGCTTCTTCTCCTCAAGGATGTGCTGATTGTCGGCGAGTTCCTCCTCTGTGTGAGCGATTTCGGCAGTCTTCTGCTCCTGCTTGAGCGAAGCCTCGCGGATGTTTTTCTCGGCGAGCTCTATCTCCAGCCCCTCGAATTCCTTCTCCTTCTCAAGGAAGGCGAATTCGCGGTTGTTGCGCACGTTGTTGATCTGATCTTCATATTTGGCGATCTTCACCTTGCGCTCCTCGATCTCACCCTTCTTCTGGGCCACGAAAGCTTTAAGGTCTTCGATCTCATCCTTATATTTCTGGATACGGGTCTGATAGCGGATAATCTCGTCTTCCAGGTCCTTCACCTCATTAGGGAGCTCACCACGGAGAATCTTGATGCGGTCGATCTCCGAGAGATAAGTCTGAAGCTGGTAAAGGCTCTGGAGGCGCTCCTCCACGCTGCGTTCTTTATCGTTTTTCTTTTCAGTTGCCATATTTGCTTATATAAGCTTATAATATTTTACATATATTTTACAGGATTCGACTCGCTCTCAGCGAAATACGTCACGCAATCGGGATAGCGTTCGCGAATTATGCGGGAGAGTATGTCGCGTGAGCAGAGCTCGCTCTCATAGTGGCCAATGTCAGCCACTATGATGTCGAGCCCGTAGGTGGTGAAGTCGTGATATTTTACGTCGCCGGTGACGATAATGTCGGCTCCATCTTGCATGGCCGCGCGAATCAATGAGGCTCCGGCACCGCCGCAGACGGCCACACGTCTCACAACGAGATGAGGGCTCTGCCCCGAATATCGGAGACACTTCACTTTAAAGGCATCCTTCACACGGCGCAGAAACTCCAGCTTGGGGGTGGGCTGCACCTGGCCGATGATTCCGAGCCCCAATTCGGGCGTGCCCGGTTTCGGCTCCAGCACCTTGAGATCGCGCAGATTGAGTATATGGGCCATCTCGTAGCTCACGCCCTCCCAGGCTGAATCGAGGTTGGTGTGGGCCGAATAGATCGCCACATTCTCGCGTATTGCGCGAATCACGATGCGCTCGGGAGACGTGCGCCCAGTGAGTTCCTTCAAGCCTTTGAAAAGGAGCGGATGATGCGTCACGATCATATTGCAGTGGCGTTGTATAGCCTCTTCGAGCACCTCTTCGGTGACATCGAGGCTGAGCAATACCGCCGACACCTCCATTTCCGGATTGCCAACCTGAAGGCCGGCATTGTCATAACTCTCCTGGAGGCTCTTGGGCGCCACAGCTTCTATGGCTTCGGCAATATCTTTGACTTTGAGCATATAATCCTGATAAGTGGTTGAGGAAAGGTTGGTTGTAAATCGCTGAGCAAGCCCTTGGGGGGCTTACTCTTTTACCGGTTTGAGCTCAAGCTGAAGCTCGTCGAGCTGAGCCTGATCTATGGGTGAGGGGCTCTCGTTCATCACGTCGCGGCCCGAGTTGTTTTTCGGGAATGCGATCACGTCGCGGATGGTGTCGAGGCCTGCGAGGATGGAGACGAAGCGGTCGAAACCGAGGGCGAGGCCGCCGTGAGGTGGCGCGCCATATTTGAAGGCGTTCATGAGGAAGCCAAACTGCTCTTCGGCATTCTCGTCGGTGAAGCCGAGAAGCTCAAACATCTCGTTCTGGAGCTTCGGATCGTGGATACGGATCGAACCGCCGCCGAGCTCTGTGCCGTTCACCACGATATCGTAGGCTGTGGCACGCACGTTGCCTGTGTCGGTGCGCAGCTTCGGAATATCGTCGGGGTTGGGCGATGTGAAGGGGTGGTGCATAGCGTAGTAGCGCTGAGTCTCCTCGTCCCATTCGAAGAGGGGGAAGTCGATCACCCAGAGGGGAGCGAATGTATTCTTGTCGCGGAGGCCGAGACGGTTGCCCATCTCGAGACGGAGCTCGCAGAGCTGCTTGCGGGTCTTCATAGCCTCGCCGCTCATCACGAGAAGGAGGTCGCCCGGCTTGGCGTTCATGCGCTCAGCCCATTTCTTGAGCTCTTCGGCGTCGAAGAATTTACCCACGGAGCTCTTGAAAGAGCCGTCGGGCTCAACCTTGACCCACATCAGACCCTTCGCGCCAACCTGCGGACGCTTCACGAAGTCGGTGAGTTCGTCGATTTGCTTGCGGGTGTAAGAAGCTGCTCCCGGCACACAGATGCCCACAGTGAGTTCGGCATCGTCTACTACGGAGAAGCCCTTGCCTTTCACAAGGTCGGTGAGCTCTACGAATTCCATGCCGAAGCGGATATCGGGCTTGTCGCTGCCATAGAGACGCATGGCGTCGTTCCATGTCATGCGGGGGAACGGCTCTGTGAAGTCGATCTCCTTCACATATTTGAAGATATGCTTCACGAGACCCTCAAACATTTCGATCACATCTTCCTGCTCCACGAAGCTCATCTCGCAGTCGATCTGAGTGAACTCGGGCTGGCGGTCGGCGCGGAGGTCTTCATCGCGGAAGCACTTCGCGATCTGGAAGTAGCGGTCGAAGCCGCTCACCATGAGGAGCTGCTTGAAGAGCTGTGGGCTCTGCGGGAGGGCGTAGAATTCACCCGGGTTCATGCGTGAGGGCACCACGAAGTCGCGTGCACCCTCGGGGGTGCTTTTCACCAGGATCGGAGTCTCGATCTCGAGGAAGCCCTTTGAGTCGAGGTATCTGCGAATCTCGAAAGCCATCTTATGGCGGAGCTCGAGATTTTTCCTCACGCTGGGGCGGCGAAGGTCGAGATAACGGTATTTCATGCGGAGATCGTCGCCGCCGTCGGTATTGTCTTCGATTGTGAAGGGAGGGATTTGGCTCTTGTTGAGCACTTTGAGGCCGTCGGCGATGATTTCTATCTCACCTGTGGGGAGGTTTTTGTTTTTGCTGGTGCGCTCAGCCACTTTGCCGGTGATTTGCACTACAAACTCACGGCCGAGGGCGTTAGCGTCGGCAAAAAGCTCGTGGTCGGAATCAAAAACCACCTGTGTGATACCGTAACGGTCGCGCACGTCTACGAAGGTCATGCCTCCCATCTTGCGAGTGCGTTGCACCCAACCGGCAATCTTAACATCTTTGCCGGCATCCGAGAGACGCAACTCGCCGCATGTCTTATCTCTATACATATTTCGTTTTGATTTACTTAGGCGTATTTTTAAACGTGCAAATTTACAAAGAAATATGCAAATTTCATACTTTGAAGGGAAAAATCTCACGATTTTACCCCTTCAAAGCGTGATTTTGAGAGTATTTTTACTTAATATAGGTTTCCAAAGCCTCGAATTCACCCTCCGGCTCTATCACAAGGCTCTTGCAAGAGGCGGGGATGAGCACCGACGTGCCGGGCTTCACGTGCAGCGTGTCGTCGTCGGTGGTGAGGGTGGCGGCGCCCTTCGTGCAGATGATTGCCACGAATGTGTCCCATTCGGAATAGTCGCGCATCACCTTATGGTCGATCTTCCAGATATTGGTGGTGAAGAAGGGTGATGTCACTACGTTGACGGGGATATCGGGGTGAATGTCGTAGTCGACGGGGCGGCCGTCGGTGTCGATGAAGTTGATGGCGGCGAAAGCCTCCTCCGTGTGGAGCTGGCGTTCGTTGCCATCCTTGTCTTTGCGCTTGTAGTCGTAGAGGCGGTAGGTGATGTCGGAGGTCTCCTGAATCTCGGCCACGAAGCAGCCGGCTCCGATGGCGTGGACACGTCCTGCGGGTATGAAGTATACTTCGCCCGGTTTTATCTTGTTGAAGTTCAACACGTCCATAATCTCGCCCGTCTCCACGAGGCGTGCATACTCCTCGGGCTTCACTTCGCGGTTGAAGCCATTGGCCAGGCGGGCGTCTTTGTCAGCGCCGAGCACATACCACATCTCGGTCTTGCCGAATTTGCCGCCGCGTTCGCGGGCGAGCTCATCGGTGGGGTGCACCTGCACGGAGAGATCCTGGCGTGCGTCGATAAATTTGATGAGCAGCGGGAACGTGTCGCCATATTTCTGATAGTTCTTCTTGCCGAGCAGGGTGGCTCCGTAGCGTTTGAGGAGTTGGCTGAGCGTGAGCCCCGCGTCGGGACCCGCGGCCACTACAGATTCAGAACCCTCCACACCGGAGATTTCCCAGCTCTCGCCGATATTCACCTGATCGGTGACTTCTCCTTTGAATGGGGCGATCTTGTCGCCGCCCCAGATTATTGTCTTGAAGATCGGATTAAACGTCCACATTTTGTAAAAACTCTAAAAATTTACTAAATTCAATCTCCTCAGGCCGGATATCTTCAGATTTGCACTGTTGTCAATTAATCTTTGGGCCGTCGAAGAGTGTTATTAATATAACGCCGGATAATCGGCGGAATTATAAAAATTTTTATTGTTATGAGCGATATATTGAACGAAGAGGAGCGTCGTGAGCTCCCCGACAGCATGTACGGTCTGCCTGAGCGCCGTGAGTATCCTATGCCTGACGCAGCCCACGTAAGAGCTGCCGAGGCCTATTTCAGATATTGCCCTGAAGATCTGAAGCCGAAACTGGCACGCGCCATTCTGCGATTTGCCTCAGAATATGGCGTCGATGTTCAGAGCCCCACGATCCTCTCCTACGCCCAGGAATAAGATCACACGTATTGAAATCAATCTCACTCATCTTCCTCTTCCCCGTCGGGAAGGGGAAGATCTTTTAATAGCCCTATGGCAAAGTCGAGAATGGCGTCGCGCCCCTCGGCCAGTTCGGCTTCGGGCGAGTGCACCTCACATTCGGGTGAGGGGTCGATGCCGAACTCCGTGATCTGCATCTCGGGGTCGAGCAGGGGGCATGCCGAGAAGCGCACGCTCCAGCCGATGGGAAGCTCTGAAGAGAAGGGGAGTCCTCCGCCGCCACCCGTGCGCGCGCCTACGACCCTGACGTTGGGGAGGCTCTTCATCACGGCCGTGAAATCATTGGCCGCAGAGAAGCAGGAGCGGTTGGTGAGCAGCACGATCTCTCCCTCCCATTTTATGCGACCCGGCTCGGCGGGTTCATAATCAAAGGGATAGGGCTCGGAGAAGTCGTTGTGGCCAGGGCCCGTCTTGTGTATGATGTAGCCACCTCTCACGGGATGGTCGATGAAGCGGCTCACGAAGGTCTTCACGTTGGTGAGCAGACCGCCGCCGTTGTTGCGGATGTCGATGATGAGGCCGCGGCTGTTTCGCAGGATGGCCAGCACATAGTCGAGCGAGGTCTCGCTCACGGGTGTGGCAAACGAGGGGAAGTAGATGTAGGCCACCTTGCTTTCGGGGAAGCGGGTATACATCATGCCCCCGGCCGTAAGCCAGTCGAAGCCGAGGTAATACTCCTCGAGGGTGCGGATGTTGAAATCCTGAGGATAGTCGCTCCACCATTTGCGATAGTAGCTCGTGTCATAGCGCGAGGAGAGATTCACGTGGCCATCCTGGAGCTCGTCGAGCATGGCGGCGCAGATGAAGAATAGTTCTACGGAGGTAGTCTCGGGAGTTATTGCCTCGCGGTAGACGCGGCCCACCTCTTTCCAGTCGATATTTTTCTCCTGGAAGAAGCAGTAGCGCTTGTCGACGATATCCCAGAGGGCGTCGAAATTGCCGTAGATATCGTTTTTATAATCCGGTTCGTCGTGGCAGGAAGAGAATAGGAGGCCACCGACCACCATCAGCAGGGTATATATGAGATTGCGTTTCACTTTTGCTTGGCTTTGAGGGGATTATCAGTAGATTGAGTAGATGGTGCGCTCTATGTGGCGAGGCTGACGTTTCTTCAGGCCGATTCCGCCGGGCACGACGCCAATCACGAAGGCATGGGTTAGTACCCTCGTGTTGAGGTGGCATGCCCATTGGGTGTAGGCGTTGAAGCGGTAGCCCACGGTGAGGGCCGTGCGTCCGAAGTCGAGCGTTGCCGAGAGGAGGTTGTTGATTCTGAAATTGTTGCCCCACCAGCCGGCGTGAGCCAAGCCTTTATGGTTGCCCAAGTAGATCTCGTAGTAGGTCTCGCCGTATTGCGGGGAGAAGAACACTGAGAGCGATGGGAGCGACACCTCGTCGCGCACGAGGATAGGGAGGCGTCCGATGGTGAATGGTCGGCTCAGGGAGCCTCTTATGCCGAGGCTGAGGTTGGCGATGGCTTCTACGGGGTTGTTGCCGTTGCGCAGCAGGTAATAGGCACCCCCTTCCAGTCCGACGGTACCTCCGAGGGTGGCCTGGATGGCGTAGGGGAGTTGCGTGCGCCACGACATGCCCCAGTTGAACGAGCCGTTTAGGCCGATCATCTTGGCCGTCTGAGCCGGATTGAGGAGGCTGGAGAAATTGAGCGAGGCGTCGAAGTGCATTATCGCGCTTTCGGGGGCAAAGGGCATGGCTTTGCTCCAGGCTCCGGCGAAGGCGAAGTCGGTGCCGGTGTAATGGAGGGGGGAGAGGTAAGTGGCGAGCACATTCTTGCCGCCTATCTCTATGGAGTAGAGCGAGGTCACGGGGCGGCTCTCCTCTTGCGCGATGGCTGGCGCGCTGGTGAGCAGCACGGCGAGGCCCGCTGCGAGGGCTTTCCAATTGATTATCATAATCACAAGTATTTAAGATTGTGATGTTTCTTCGGGGGAGCTCTGTTCGGAGGAGCTCTGTTCGGGAGAGTCTTCGGGTGCTTCTTCAGGCGTGTCGAGGGCGAAGAGGTCGCCTTGCACCACCTTCGGATTCAGCGTCTCTTCCGCTTCTTCCTCTTTAGTCTCCTCTGGCTCCGGTTCGGGTTCGGGCTCAGGCGGGAAGCGTGTGGGCTCCAGCTCGGTGACGCTCTTGATGGTGAAATTGGAGATGCGTTTACCCTTCGCCTTGAAGCTCTTGACAGCGATAAACTCCTCGGCGTCGATCTCGATCGAGGGGCGCACTTCATCCGCGCCGCCGAAGGTGACTTCGAGACGCGGGTAGTAGGTGTCGGTGAGCAGTATCACGCTCGAAGCGGCGTCAGAGCCCACGAAGCGCTGCGGCTTTGCGGAGGGTTCGAACGTGAAGCGTTTCAGGTAGGGGAATCCGAGTGTGCTGTCGTTGAGAGCGAGTGTCCACACCTTGTGGGGATCGAATTTTTCGATGCGTAAGATGTTGTCGTCGTAATGGTTAGAGTCGGAGAATGAAGAGGTGAAGAATTCGCCCGTCTTGGTGATGATAAGCACGAGGTCGTCGCCTTGGAAAACGCCGAGGCTTTCGCCGCGTCCGTCGTAGTTGAGGCGGAGCACGTCGCGGTCGAACCACACTTCGCGGCCGCCGAGGGTGCTTGAGCCCTTCTCCACGAGGCGCACGTCGTCGATCTGGTATTTCGTCACGAGATTTCCGAGAGCTTCCTTCCCTTTTATGTCGAGTTCGGCGAAGTTTACCATCACATCTTTCGAGCGCGGACGGCGACCGGTTTCGTTGGGTTCATCCTTGAGAATCACCTTTACGATCTCCGCCTCGCCGTTGGGGTTGCATGTGAGCCATTCCACGCGCGAGCCGGGCAATCCTTTTGTGATGTTGTATTCCTTCTCGCGGGTGAGACCGGTGATGAAGAAGCGCTTCTTGTAGGAGTAAGCGTCCTTCGCGCCGTTGCGGTAGATCACGTTGTAGATCGTGCGCTTGTCGCCCTTCTTGAAGAGGCCGATGTGGAGGATTTTCTTTCCTACATATAATTTATCCTGCACTTTGACAAGCTTGTAGGTGCCATCCTTGTAGATGATGAGGATGTCGTCGATGTCGGAGCAGGTGAAGAGGAATTCGTTGTCTTTGAGCGATGTGCCAAGGAAACCGCCGGCCTTGTCGAAATAGAGGCGTTTGTTGGCTTCGGCCACTTTCGCCGCCTCGATAGAGTCGAAGCCGCGCAGGGCCGTGCGACGCGGGAAGGCTTCGCCATACTTCTCCTTGAGGTGAGTAAACCAGGCAGTGGTGTATTCCGTGAGGTGGGCGAGGTCGTATTGCAGGCGTTCGATATCCTTCTGGAGGTTGGCGATTCGTTCATTGGCCTTCTCCGAGTTGAATTTCAGGATGCGACCCATCTTGATTTCCCAGAGGCGCACGAGGTCGTCGCGTGTCACTTCGCGGAAGAACGAGGGTTTGAAGGGTTCGAGGCGCTTGTCTACGTGGGCTATCGCGGCATCCATCGTGGGGGCTTCCTCCACTTCGCGATCCTTGTAGATGCGTTCTTCGATAAATATCTTTTCAAGCGAGCAGTAGAGTTGGGTTTCGCGGGTCTCGCCGAGCTTGATTTCCAGTTCGCTTTTCAGCAGCTCGCGGGTATGGGCTACGGAATAACGGAGCAATTCGCTCACCGACATGAACTTCGGTTTGCGGTCGACGATCACGCAGCAGTTGGGCGAGATGCTCACTTCGCAGTCGGTGAAGGCGTAGAGAGCGTCGATCGCTTTGTCGGAAGATGTGCCCGGGATGAGGTGGACGAGAATTTCGGCTGTCGCGGAGGTGTTGTCGTCAACTTTTCTGATCTTGATTTTCCCCTTCTCCATGGCCGAGAGGATAGAGGTGATCAGGGTAGTGGTGGTTTTGCCGAAGGGTAGCTCCGTGATGGCGAGGGTTTTGTTGTCGATCTTTTCGATTTTGGCGCGCACCTTGATGCTGCCGCCGCGTGCGCCGTCGTTGTAGCGGGATGCGTCGAGGAGGCCGCCCGTCTGGAAATCGGGTATGAGTTTGAACTCCTCACCTTTGAGACAGGCTACGGCGGCGTCGCATATCTCATTGAAATTGTGGGGCAATATCTTCGAAGAGAGACCCACGGCGATACCCTCCACGCCTTGAGCGAGGAGGAGGGGGAATTTCACGGGGAGAGTGACGGGTTCCTTCTTGCGGCCGTCGTAGGAGGGGGTCCACTCAGTGATTTTGGGACTGAAGACGGTTTCGAGGGCAAATTCCGAGAGGCGCGCTTCGATGTAACGGGGTGCAGCTGCGGAGTCGCCCGTGAGGATATTTCCCCAGTTGCCCTGTGTGTCGATAAGCAGTTCCTTTTGGCCGAGCTGCACGAGAGCGTCGCCGATAGAAGCATCGCCGTGTGGGTGATATTGCATGGTATTACCCACGATGTTGGCGACCTTGTTGAATCGGCCGTCGTCGAGGGTTTGCATCGAGTGGAGAATACGGCGCTGCACAGGTTTGAGGCCGTCCTCGATGTGGGGGACGGCGCGTTCGAGAATCACATAGCTTGCATATTCGAGATACCAGTCGCGGAACATCCCCGAGAGGACGGTCCGTTTGCCGATAGGCTCGAAAGCATTGGCATTGGTTTTCGAGGTGTTATTATCGTTTGCATCCTCGATAGGGGCATCGAGGATGTCGTCGTTATCGTTTTCGTTGATGATGTTTTCGTCGGCCATTACTACAAAAGTGGAATTTGGCGTAAAGTTAAACAAAAAAAGCCAAAAATGCAAATCAAAGTTTC